>QKCY01000355.1 GCA_003245525.1 Victivallales bacterium
CGGATCTCCCAGACCAAGGCTTCGCTTTGCTCATGGGCCGTGGCATTCTGGCCAGCCACGGCGGCAATGCCGGGGTTCTGACTGGCGGCGACGGCAAGCAGCGACACCTCCAGTTTGACGGCATCCTGGTCCCGGGGGGCGGATTCGCGGGCATCGACCCGGACAACGCGGACCCAGGCGACCCGGCCATACGTCCGCGCCAAGGCCAGCACATCCTCATTCGACTGCCCGGTCCATGGATATGCGGTCAGACCGTCGATGACAGTCTCCAGGCGAGTCTGGATGGCCACGCGCAGTTCGGTCCACGGATTGGCCTGGCTGGTGGGCATCAGAGTCCCTCCTGATTGGCGACGGCCCAGCGGAGGTCATCCTCCGGAGCGTCTCCCTCGCCCTGGATGCAGCCGACTTTGCCGGAACCGAGCGAGAGATCGAGATCCGCCTTGCCGGCCGCGATCTCGCGCAAGAAGCCGAGCGTCTCCCGCTCCCGTTCGGCAAAGGGAA
This sequence comes from Victivallales bacterium, assembly GCA_003245525.1. Classification (GTDB taxonomy): domain Bacteria; phylum Verrucomicrobiota; class Lentisphaeria; order Oligosphaerales; family Lenti-02; genus Lenti-02. The sequence continues at coordinate 502 of QKCY01000355.1, forward strand.
TCTCGCCGTCCTTGACGCCGCGACGGCGGTAGAGGGCCGAGCAGAACACCACGATGGCGGCATTCTGGACGGGACTTGGCACGGTCCCTTCGGCGAAGGGAACCGCGTAGCGGCAGGCGAGAACGGCATCCACCCGGCGTTCCGCGCGGTTGGCGAGGGTCGCGTAGAGACCGCTGTCTTCGGCACCGTCGCGGCTGTCGTCCAGCAGCGCGAGGAGGGCGGCGGCGGGAATCTCGGCCTCGATATCGGTTCTGATGAAATAGGACATCGTTGGTTTCCGGTAGGGGCCGGTCATGACCGGGGGACTCCAGATCTGAAATCTGGAATCCCCCCATCATCAATGCCCCAAGGGGGCTAGCTGGCGGAGACGTTGAGACGGCGAACGGCACTGGAGTTGGCGACGACGATGTCCTCGCTCCAGTCGAACTTGGCCACCTCCACGCGACCGTCGTCGCGGGTGTAGCTGCCGGGCACCATCCACTTGCCGGCCAGGCGGAAGGTCTTCATGAAGCTGGGGTCGCGCCGGGTGGGGTTGGGGCGCTGCGCGAAGACGAGGATGGTGTTGTCGAGGACGAACTGGATGGATTCGGCCAGCCCCTCCTTGGCGGTGTCGTAGACCATGAAGGAGGCGCGCACCTCGGGCTGGGCGAGGAAGAGCTCGCCCACCGCTTCCATGGTGGGGACGGCGACCTTGCCGCGGGTGCGGGCGTTGCCCACGACGAACTTGTTGGTGACGCTGGCGTGGTTCTTGAAGAGCCGCCAGGCGTTGGCGCCGAAGAGAAGACCGACGCCCATCAGGCTGCCGTACTTGGCCGCCTTGACCACGTCGATGATGGCGGAGTCGAGGTCGTCGATGGGGTTGGCGCTACTGTCCCAGGCCGTGTCCGTGCCCGCCCCGGCAGCGGCCAGGGCGGCGTCGATGACGGCCTTCTCGTGGACCAGACCGGCCACCTCGGCGACCATCTCGGCCCCCTCCTGGAGGGCGGATTCGAGCGCGTCGTTCTCCTCGATCTCGTCGACCGGGAAGTCGAGCGCGTGGGGTTCGCAGTTGTAGGTCTGGTCCTCGGCGTCCCAGCCGAGTTCGACGGCGCGACCACCCACCATGCGGCGGGTGTTGGGCAGGGCGAAGCGGTTCCGCTCGCTGTAGCGCTTGTAGTAGCCCACCGAGACGGGGACGTCGACCGCGGGGGCGAGGAAGTCGGCCACCGGCTGGATGGCGTTCTGGGCCGCCCCCTGGGCGTATTCGCGGAGGGTGGGCTTGGCGGCGATATCGGAGAGTCGGCTCATGGTTGGTTTCCGCTGGTTGGTTTCAGGTGATGGGAGGGATGGGGACAGGAGGGGAAAGCCCACCTGTCAGTCGGACGGCATGGCCTATGCGGTGGCGATGAGGCCCGCAGCTTCGAGGGCGTCGATGAGGCTGGCGATGGCCGTGCGGGCCTCGGCGTCTTCGGTGGTGCCGCCGCTCGGGTCGGCGATGGCGGCGCTGGCGACGGTGACGAGCTGGGGATCGGGCTGGATCAGGAGAAGCTGGCCGTCGCTGCCGTCTTCGAGGGCGACACCGGGGGAGAAGTAGGCGCCGGCCGTGCTGCCGAGGGCCACGACCTTGCCATCGTCGGTCCCGTCGGGCGTGGCCAGACGGACGCGGGTCCCCGCCGTGACCGTACCCTTCAGTTCCACCCGGGCCTGCTGGCCGTGGGCGAGCGGCCGGAGGCCAGCCGGAGCCCCGCTGGCGTCGCCGTCCACGAGGACGTAGAGGGCGAGGTCGGCAACCGCATCGGGCAGGGCCGCCTGCCCGTCGCTGTCGATCTTGACGAGGCGGCCTTCCCGATCGGTCAGATCCTCGGCGGCGAGCAACTGGATGTCGCCGAACTGGGTGTTGGACTGGTGGTTCATGGAAGATCCTTGTTCAGAGTTCGGAGTTCGGAGTTCAGGGTCTGGGGTAGGGGCGACCGGCGGTCGCCCGGGGCAATCAGCCGCCGAGTTCATCCTTGGCGAGGCGGAAGGCGCTGCGGTAGTTGAGGCCCTGTTCCCGCTGGATGACGGCGGCGCGGTTGCGGATGGCGGCCGCGTTGCGGACGGCGGCAGGGCTACCCTCGTCGTCGCCGGGGTCGGCAGCCGGAACGCGGGCGGAACGCCGGTTGGGCAGCCGGTCGGGACGGGGGCTGGGACGGATGGCGGCGAGGATGCCGAGGGCGGCTTCCCGGTTGGCGAGTAGGGCCTCCTTCGCCTTCTTGGGGTCGGCGATCTGGTCCTTGTGCTTCTCGATGTCCTCCTCGACGCGGGTCTCGAGACCTTCCTGCTTGAGCTTGGCCAGTTCCTCCTCGGCGGCCTTGGCCTTGGCGGCGAGCTCCTGGACCTTGGCCGCGAGTTCCTCGTCGGTGGCATTCGGGCCGAGTCCCAGAATCTCGGCGAGTTGCTGCTTCATGCGGGCAGCCTCCTGTGCTTGCGGCGGAACGCCGCCGTTGCGGTTGCTGAGGGGCCGGATGCCCCTCAGATTGGGGTCGTTGGTGAGGCCCGCGCTGAGCAGGCGGAGGGGCCGGACGCGCCCACCACCGAGATCCTCGGCGGTCGGTCGGTCGAAGACCGGGGAGAGGAAGCGGTAGCTGCCACCGGTCACAGCTTGCCCCCCCCGTTCGCTCCAGCGGATACGGCCCCAGAGAGCCCCGTCGCGGAGGGCTAGCTCGACGATCCAGCCGGCCGCCTCGCTGGCCTTGTCCAGGTCCAGGGAGAAGTGGTCGAAGTCCACGAGCAGGCCGGGAAAATCGGCGGTGACGGCCTCCTCCTGGAAGCTGGCGAGTATGGCGGAGAAGGCCTGTTCGTCGAGTACCTGGACCAGACGTTCCGGCGGCGAATCGGCCTGGACCGGGAACTCGCCGGCGGGGGCGAGTTGGTACCAGCCGTCGGCAGGCAGGCGGAACGGCGCGGCGGGGTCGGGTTGGCGGTTGACCAGAGGGTGCAGGCAGGTCATGACAGACTCCCAGGCGAGGCTATTGGCGGTCGAGCAGGGCTTCGAGGGTACGGCGCAGAGCCTCGGGATCGAGCTGCGCGAAGAGTTCGGGGGCGGCAGCGACGAGCTGCCGGGTTGCGTCGGCCAGGACGGCGGGGGCGAGGGATTTGGCGCAGGCGTTTCCTTCGAGCCACCGGAGCACGCTATCTGCCGGTGCTAACCGCTCGCGGGGCAGGCACAGGCGTGCCGCGAGGCGAGTGGCGAGGTCCGCGCCGCCCTGGCTGGCGGCTTCCCCCGGGCCGGCGGAATCGCTTGGCGCCGTCGGCGAGTCGGGGGCGGGGGCCAGTTCGTAGCCGGTGCGCTCGCTGAGCTGTTGCGGACTGACCAGGTAGCCCGCCTGGCGCGCGGTGACGGCGTGTTCCAGGACGCGGTCGGCGCTGGGGGCTTCCGTGGTGTCCAGTTCGAACCAGGCTAGAATCGGCTGATCGGGAAAGGCGTCGCGAAGACGCGGCTTGTCGAATTGCTCCTGGAGGACCTCGGCGATGTCCTGGGCGTCCGCCCGCAGCAGCATGCGCCAGACGTCGCCCTGCTCCTTGCCCTGGCTGCCACCGATGCCGGTGGCCTGGCTCAGCGCGGTGAGCATCCCCCCCGTGCCAGCCAGGATCAGATCCTCCTTGAGGTACCGCAGACGGCTCTCCCACGCGGTGGACCGGCTATTGCCGGTGCCGTCGGTCGTGGGACGCTCAATCTTGCTGCCGTGTTCGAGCACACCCGAACCGCCCCGCGCGATGGCAAGGGCCTTGGCGGCGAAGGCCGAGGCTTGTTCGTCGGTGAGGTCCGGGGGACCGACGATGACGGTGCCCTGGCGGCTCGCGACCTCGCAGAACTGGTCCCACCACTTGGCGTTGTGGCTGGCGCGGAGGAACTTCAGGATGGCCAGCCAGATCAGACTGCGGGGTTCCTCGCGGACGATGTAATCCGCCGCATCGACCGGTCGGCCAAGGGCTTCGGAGGTGGTGAGTTTCGCTTCGGGGTTGTAGTACCAGGGACCGTACATGCCCTCGCGGACCCACCACCACTGGTCGATGGGTTCCAGACGGTCGGAAGCGACGGCCAAGTGGCTGTAGCCCCGGAACTTGGCGAGGGCGAGGAATTCCACGGCCTGGCGCATGTTCTGGATGGGCTGGTAGCATTCGTGGAGAAACTGACGCTGTTCCTCGGCCAGGGCCCCGAGGCCCTGCTTGGCGGCCTGGGCGTCCACGCGAATAGTCCAGTCGAGCTGGCGCAGACCGGCGCAACGGCGTTCGACGAGAGTCCAGACATCCGCATCCCACTGCTCCACGTAGTACATGAGCCACTGGGCGCGGGTCCACCGGCCCCGCATGGCGTCCTGCAGGAGGACCGCCGCATTGGCCGGGGTGAGATTGCGCAGCGGATTGCCCAACACCTCGGCGGGATTGGCCAAGTGCCCCTCGCCAGCGGACGAGGCGATGATGGTACGGCGGTTGGGGAGGACCGGCCCACGCAGGGCACCGAAAGCACGGACTATGGGCGCAAGGGGGTTCTTCATCGGGTTCTCCTTCTAGAACATTCCCGAGAGGTCGGTCTCGTGGTTGCCGAGCTCGACCGGCGCGAAGCGGCGGGCACCGAAGCCGACGGCGGCGGACTGGCTGGCGGCATGGAGGGCCAGGGCGAGGGCCCAGAAACGGTCGGCATGGCCGTTGCGGCTGCGGTCGGCGGCGAACCGGAGATGGCCGGCTGCAGTCGTCTCCCGGCGGATCGCCCGGAGGTCGGCGCGGATCTCCGGGCGGGCGGGAATGCGCAGGGCGCGCTGCTCGCAGGCGGCCCGGAGGGGATAGGCCAGCTCTTCCTTGACCGCCGGGGTGAAGTGGATGCCTTCGACGCGGTAGCGGCCATGCCGGGTCCGGGCCCGTTCGGCGAACTGCCGTCCGATGCCGGTGGCGTCAATGCAGCAGCGCTGGACGCAGGGCAGGATCAGGATCTGGTCCAGGGCATGCTCCTGGCTCTCGAAGGACTCGCCACGCAGTTCGACGAGACGGCGGGTGAAATGAACGCCGCCGACCGTCTCCAGAACCCAGATGACGGTGAGGTCGTGGTCCCGTCCCACATCGACGCCCACATGGACCCGGTTGGGGCACCGCGAGAGGTCGCTTTCCCATGGCTCGTGGGACGAGTACTCGCAAGCGGCGATGAGGTCGTAGGACAGGAACGCGCTGGCATCGTCCGCAGGCTGGCACATGTACTCCTGCTGGAAGGACTCCTCGTCCACGCAACCCGCCCGGACCAGATCCAGGTACTCGCCCTCGTCCATGCCCTGACGGGGGTCGTCGGCCGGGAGCTTCTGCTTGAGCTTGTGGAGAAAGCCCTGCTCCAGCGCATCCACGAGGGTCACCCGGTGGAGGCTGATGCCCTTGGGGTTGCCCTGCTCGCGGACTTCGGTCACCAGCTCGTGGAAGAGATTGCGGCTGCCGCGATGGGTGCTGATGACTTCGAGGCTGCCGCCCCAGGTGATCCCGGGGTAGGCGATGGACCAGAGTTCGCGGGGATTGCGGTGCAGGGCGAACTCGTCGAGTACCCGGTCGCCGCGCTTGCCGGCCTGTGCGTTGGGGTTGGAACTCATGCAGTGAATCCGCAACCCGTTGGCCAGGCAGAGAACATGGGCCGTGGCCCGCTCGCTGTCATCCACCACCCGGAGCCCGAGGTCCTGGGCGCCGATGTGGAGCAGTTCGGCGAACCGGGCGCAGTCCTCCTTGAACAGCCGGGCCTGGAGGGTGTCGCGAGAGGAGACCCAGGCGTCGAGCGATTGCCCGGCCCTCGCCTTCCGGCGGACGAGCCCGTAGGCCGTACACCAGGAGAGGCCGATCTGACGCGACTTCTCCATGAGCTTCAGACGGCTGGTATCTTCGATCCAGCGCCGCTGGTAGCCCAGGAAGAGGCTGTTGGGTTGGAAGTCCTTGTAGGTCATGGAAGAAAGGAAGATGGGGGACTAGAGGAGGCCGATGCGGCGTTCGAGTTCGTCGAGGGTCTCGGGACGGAGGCCGGAGGGATCGGGACTGGCGGTGAGTTGGGTGCGCAACCGCTCGATCTCGGCATCGCGCTGGGCGATGGCGGCGGCATGTTCGGTTTCCAGGGATCGGAGCTTGGCTTCGTAGCGTTCGCGGACCTCCTGGGTGGCCAGGGACTTGGCCTCGCGGACGGTGCGCATGAGGGAACCGATCTCGCGGGCATCGTCGGTGCCGCTGGCCATCTGCACGGCCTTGGCTGCCAGGGCATAGGCGGCGGCATCCGAGATGTCCTCCAGGGCATCGGTGCCTCCGGCCGCCCGGAAGAGGTCGCTCAGGCGTTCCCTCTCGGCCTGTTCGCCGAGCACGAGACTGCGCAGCATCTGGTATTCGGGGCTCTCCTGCCAGGCCTTCCAGGTGGTGGCATGGATGCGCGGCAGACTGGGCCAACGCTCCGCGGTGCGGCTGGCCAGGCTGCCGAGGGAGAGACCCTCGACTTCCCGCCAACGAACGAGCTCGATGCGGGCGGCGCGCGGATAGTGGCGCTGAATGTTGTTGCGCGGGTTGGGCATGGGAGGGTCAGTTGGTCCTGGCGGCTTGGCCGTGATGGCTCTGGCGGCAACCGTCGAACTTCTCCCAGAGGTTGTTCAGGCTCCGCTCGGTACGGGCGATGGTGGTGGCCTGGGCGGCGCTCTCGCGGTTGAGCTTCTTGAGCTCCAGCATGATCTCGTTGTTCTGGGCGATCACGGTCTCGATCTTGGCCGCGAACTCGCGGCTGCGGTCGGCCTCCACATGGCGTTCGACCCGGTCGCTGAGTTCGCGGAGGGTCCGGTCGCGCAGCTTGTCGACTTCCGCCTCCAGGCTGCGCATACGGTCCTCGCGGTTCTTCAGCCAGAGCGCGACCAGGCCAGAACCCAGCAGGATGCCGCAGAAACCATTGACGAGGTTGACGGGGTCCAGCGCCATGGGGCTACTCGGCCTCGGGGGTCGGTTCGGTGGTCTCGGTCGCATCGGTCGCCGACTCCTTGGCCGGGACCGTGCCGCCGACCGTGGCGTCGGCGGAGGCGTCCATGTCGCCGCTGGGGCTGGCGGTGGCGGCTCCCTCCTGGCTCACCGCGTTGCCGTTCGCCTGGGCGGTGACCCCGGCGGAGACCTCGGGGCTGATCTCGCCGGAGACCGATTTGCCCATCGAGGCCCGGGTTTCGGAAGTGACGGTCACCATGACATCATGGCTGGCGCGGACGCAGACCCGGGGACCGGCGGTGCGGCAACCACTGGCCAGGGCGAGAGCAAGCAGGAAGGGGAGGATACGGCACATGGGGAGTCTCCTTGTTTTCGTTTCGGCGGGGGGAATAGGCAGGGGAAAGCCTCGCCGCCCGGTCGGGTGCGGAAACAGGCAGGCGGGAAGAGACACCGGGCGGGGGACCCGGCGGCGAGGCGGGAAAGCGGCACGGACGCGCCGCTGGAGGGCCGGACGGCGTCAGGGAGAGGAGGAAAGGGATGGGAGCGGACCGGGGTGTCCGTGTCCGTCCACGCCCAAACGTGCCTGATCTCCTCCGCTGCCGCTGCCGATGGAGTGCCAGGAGGCAGACGGCGGAGGGGTGGCGGGGCGGTGGCCAGAGGGGGGCGGGACGGACACGGACGGGCTCGGACAGGCACGAACCGAGGAGAGGAGAAAGGGGGTGGAACCTGTGCCGGTGGTTCCGGCGGAGACCGGCGCGCCGACGAAGCCGTCCGGCGAGGCGGAGAGGACCCATTGGCCAGGGCCGGGACCCTCCAGGGAGGGGCTGGCGGCTGCCACCGCCTGCCCCTCGCCCGCGGGCAGATGGGCGACTAGGCGGAACCGGCTATCGGCCAGCAGGCGGGCGGGGTACCAGGCCTCGGGCCAGGCGTCGGAGCCGCTCAGCCCGAGGTCGATTCCGGCCTGCCCCCACCACTGGACCAGGCTGCCGGAACAGACATTCCGGGTCCGGTCGCGGAAAACCATCGCGAACGGAGTGCGTCCTCTCAGTTTGCGCCAGCCCCACGACCACAGCCAATACAGGAGCAACTCCCGATAGGGATAGCCGGTCCCCCTCCTGGCTTCGGCAAGGCCCTCCTGGGCGGCCAGGAGAAGGGCCGCCGGAACGGCGTTGGCGGGGCGGACCACGACGAGCTCCACGATACCGGCAAGGCGGGGTTCCCAGCCAATCGCCCGGCACCGCGGCGAAGTCATCTCCACCGTCCGGGCCGCGTCGAGAACCAGTCCGGCGTGGGTGAAGGCGGAAGCGGACGAGTGGAATAGTGCAATGCTGGAAGAGGAAGATGCGCGGGAATGGTGGAATGGCGAAATGGTCGAGCTGGTCTTTCCGTCATTCCATTGTTCCGCCATTCCATCCTTCCGACCGCCTCTCCCGGCTTCTCCATCCCTCCATTCGTCCATCCTTCCATCATTCCGCTTCCCAAGGTCTGCCAGCGCCCGGGCCTGGATACGGGCGATGAGCCGCTGCACCCGGTCGGGATGGGCATAGCGATAGAGCACCCCGTCGCCAGCCTGTATGCGACCGGCGGCGAGGAGTTCGCCAAGCTGGGCTGCCAGCGGAGGCGACGACAGGGGGATGGATGGGGAAGGCTGTGGCATTGCTGGGATTCCGGGATGCTCGCTCGGTGTCCCCCGTTCCCCCCGCCGCCCAGAGCAGGCGAACCGGCGTGAACGAGGATCAACAACAGCAATACCATAGCGCCAGAGATACTATTTAGCAATCGCGATAAGCAATAAAATAGAAGCCAAAAAGACACAACACCATAACCCAAACAGCCCGAATGGGTAGCGCGTCCAGCCCCGACCATCCCGCCACCGGGAGCCTGCTCCCGGCCAGACATGCCGACTCCGCCGGCTCACCAGCTTCCACCAGCCCGACCGCCGCGAGGCGGGTCCTGCCACGTTCCGCGGCAGACTACCTCTGCATCGCGAGCCGCCGGGAGATCACCATCGCGGCGGCCTCGTTGTACGTGGTGCCGGTAGCCTGCGCAAGGGCCTCCGCCGCCGCAACCACCTGAGGGTCCCGCGCCGTCTCCAATACCCGACGTACCAGGACCTCGGTCAGCGGCGGCGGACGCACCGCCGCCTCCTCCCCGGCCGGAGCCACGCGCCGCACCCCAGACGGCGGCACTGCCTCGCGGCTGCCGACGGCGGCCGGGTACATGTCCCCCTCCCCGGACAGCAACCAGTCGAAGGCCACGCCCGTGCATTCGCAGAACCGATCCAGGAACTTGGCGCTGAAACTGTTGTGCCCGCTTTCGCACTTCGAGTAATGCGAGTGGCTCACCCCGAGCAACTCCGCCATCTCCGTCTGGAGGACCCCCCGCCCATTGCGCATGCTGCGCCTGGCGACCCCCAGCCGTTCGGCGATCCTCTGGCGCTCTTCATAGGAAAACGGATTGCTTTTTATTCCCCGCCCCGTTTGCATCTTCGCCTCGATTTGCTTATAAGTATAGGAGAACCCTAGATCGAACACACCTAATAGAAACATTACTTACGCAAAAGCAATATGTCAACTGTCCCGGCGACTGGATATCCCATAACCGGCCCAGAACTCGGGATTGAGACCGGCGGGGCGGTTCCCGGACCGCTTTCCGAGCCATGCCCAGTCCCGAGCCCCGGCCCCCGTCGCTTCCTGTCGCCTTCGCCCCTCCCCCTTGCTGGAACCGAACCATGTGCGAGACCACCTACCGCTGTCCCCATTGCCGGGCGGAGTTCCCTGCCCCCGAACGCTTCGCCGCCCATCTGCGAACCCATCCCTCCTGCCAGGCCCACGCCTCCCTGGCCCGCAGCCTGGCCTCCGTCGGAGTCCGTCTCTGTCCCCGCTGCCATCTGGGGATCGTCGGCATCACCCATGCCCATTGGACCACCGACGGCTTCGTCCATTCCGACTGCCTGGCCCCGAACGAACGCGCGAACCACGCGCAGCCATAGCCTTCCTCTTCCCCGGTCCCTCACAGAAGCAACCCCTTTCCCTCTGGAGTCACGTCCCATGAAACGCACCTGTCCCCCACCCACCCACTGGCGCAGCATCCAGGTTGGCGACCGCATCCGCTTCCAGGGCGAAGGCATGCCCGTCGAAGTCGAGGACACGATCCGGTTCCGGCAGAACGGGATGCTGGTCACCGAAGGCGGTCGCGAGATCCTACCGGAGGACTATGTCGTCCGGCTTGCGGCGCCTGAACAGGCTCTGATGCCAGCGACAACCGGCGGCCCGGACCAGGCAGCCGTGGACCTGCTCTGCGGCGAACTCCAGGCGGTCGGGCAGACCGCGGCGGCCAGTCTGCAGGGCCATGCCGGCGAGTTGGCGGACCGCATCGCAGGCCACATCGGCGAACTGGTCCTTGACCTGCGCGAGGCCAAGCGCTGGCTGCGCCGCTCTCCGGGATGAACCGGGGGAACGCTACCGGCACGGACCGGGAGGCCTAGTGGGGATCGGCCGGCCACCCGCCCGTATTGTAGCTGTCCTTCTCCGTGGCCCAGGTACGTCCCTTCATCCCGTTCACATGTCCGTCGCCGAAGAGGACGTTGCCGAAATACGTGTGGTTCACATTCGTGGTGCGGTCGGCGGCGAGGCCCGTCTCCACCCCGCAGCTCTTCTCGGTGAAACCGCCCTTGTAGACATAGTCCAGATGGTCGTCGGTCAGCGTGTCGGTCGGCTCCCGGTCCGTCTTGGTGCTGGGACAGAGGAAGATCTTCATGGTCTTGACATAGTTCGCCGTCAGCAGCAGCCCGATTCCGGCGGCGTTGTCGTCGACCGGGAACATTTCGTCGGCCTCGTCGCTGTACATCCGGAAGGCCGTGCCCAGATTGCGCAAATTCGAGCCGCAACTGATGCGTCGTCCTTTCTCGCGGGCCATAGCCAAGGCAGGGAGGAGCATCCCGGCCAGGATGGCGATGATCGCGATAACCACGAGCAACTCGATGAGGGTGAAACGACGCGAGGGGAATTGGATAAAGACCTTCATAGCCGCCTTGCCTCCGAGGTTCTTGATGATAAGCTCTGCGAACGATTCTAGGCAAACTCGCCTCTTCAGTCAAGACGAAAACAACACCCAGCCAGAACCCTTAGCGCCCGTCCCCGCCGGACACCGAGAACTCCATGCCTACCGATTTCGACACTTCACTGGACCGCCGTGCCACCGATAGCCTGAAGTGGAACCGCTATGCCGACCCCAATCTCATCGCGATGTGGGTGGCCGACATGGACTTCGCGTCTCCCCCCCCGGTCCTCGCCGCCCTGCGCCGCCGCCTGGACCATGGCGTGCTGGGCTACTCGGTTCCCTCCCCGTCCTTGGTCCAGGCCGTAACTGGGCATCTGGCCACGGAATACGCCTGGGAGGTGGACCCGCTTTGGCTGGTCTGGCTACCGGGAGTGGTGCCGGGCCTGCACGCCTCGTGCCGGGCCTTCGCCATGGGCGGATCGGTCGCCACCCACACCCCGATCTACCCTCCTTTCCTGACCGCTCCCCAGTTCGCGGGCCTGCCGACCACCACCGTTCCCCTGGCGGTTCGGAACGGGCGCTACGAGTTCGACTTCGCGGTCCTGGAGGAGCAGATCCGGCCGGACTGCCGGCTGCTGCTGCTGTGCAACCCCGAGAACCCCGCGGGCACTCTCCACGACCAAGAGGAGCTGGCCCGGCTGGCGGAGTTTGCCGAGCGCCACGATCTCGTGGTGTGCTCCGACGAGATCCACTGCGGGCTCGTGCTGGAGGAGAACCGCCGCCATGTGCCGTTCGGGGCCGTGAGCCCGGTCGCCGCAGCCCGCTCCGTGGTGCTGATGGCACCGAGCAAGACCTACAACATCCCCGGGCTCTCCTGCGCCTTCGCCGTGATCCCCGATCCGGCCGTGCGCACGAAGTTCCTCCATGCCATCCGCGGCATCGTGCCGGATGTGAACGCGCTGGGGCTCATCGGTTGCGAAGTGGCCTACCGCGACTGCGCCGAATGGCACGCGGACCTCATCGCCTACCTGCGGGGCAACCGGGATCTGGTGGAACAGCGGGTGGGCCAGTGGCCCGGCTTCTCCGTCACCCACGCCGAAGCCACCTACCTCGCCTGGATCGATTGCCGGAATAGCGGCCTGGCCGATCCGGCCGCCTTCTTCGAGACCACGGGGGTCGGCCTGGCCAATGGCGCGGTCTATGGCTCGCCGGGCTTCCTGCGGCTCAACTTCGGCTGCCCGCGCGCCCAACTGGTCAAGGCCCTGGACCGGATGGAAAACGGGCTCCGCCAGCGCGTGGCCGACGGAGCCCGATAGAAGCGGGAAACAGTCGCCTAGTGGTGGCTGAAGACGCGCTCGGGGGCGTGGTAGAGGGCCACGCCCAGCTCGTTGGCGCGCGCGATCACGTCGGCGTCGCGGAGCGAACCGGCGGGAGAGACGATGGCGCGCACGCCAGCGGCGGCGGCCACTTCGACAGCGTCGGGGAAGGGGAAGAAGCCGTCGCTGGCCATGGCTGCGCCCTCGATGGTCTCCGGACCCTCGTACTTGTTCTGGAACTTCCATACGGCCTGCTCGACCGCGCCGACGCGGTCCTGCTCGCCCGTGCCGACGGCCAAGGCCCCGCCGTTCTTGACGATGACCACGCCGTTGGAGCGGACGCTGAGGTTCATGTACCAGGCGATCAGCAGGTCCTTGAGCTGGGCCGGGGTGGCGGCCACGCTGCTCACCTGGTCGCCAACCCGCTTGTTGGTGCCGGTGGCAGGCTTCAGATCCTCGGCGGAGTGGACGTGGGTGAGCAGCGGATCGGCCACCACCAGGCAGCCGTCGGCCAGCACCTTCACGGTCTGGTAGCCGGCCACGTTGTCGCCCACGTACTTGGGCAGCTTGGCCAGGTCGCCGCACTGGAGGATGCGGATGTCCTTGTTCAGCTTGTACGTCTCCTGGTCGTTGAAGATGGCCAGGGCCTCCTCGGCGAAGCCGGGCGCCACGACGCATTCGACGAAGGTGCCCATGATCTCGCAGGCAGTCTCCGCGTCCACCGGCACGTTGAAGGCCACCACGCTACCGAAGGCGGCGCGGGGGTCGCAGTCGCGGGCCTTCTTGTAGACCGTGAGCAGCGTGTCGCCGGGAGCGGCAACGGCGGCACCGCTGGGGTTGACGTGCTTCATGCACGCGCAGGCGGGCTCGGTGAAGTACTTGACGATGTTCAGCGAGTAGCTGATATCCTCGAGGTTGGTCTGGGAGAGACCGCTCTTGCCGGTCTTCAGCACCTGCATCTCCCCGATCACGGCGTTGGCCGGGGGGCGGTAGAAGGCGGCGGTCTGGTGGGGGTTGGTGCCGTAGCGCAGATCGTCGACCTTGGTATAGCTCTGGCCGAGCCATTCGACGGTGTCGGGATAGGTGCCCACGTTGCGGGAGAGATAGGTGGACCGGGAGAGTTTCTCGCTAGCCATGGTAGGTGCCTTTCGTAGAGTGACGGTCGTCGCCGGAATCGTGTCTTGCTCAGGAGAACTGCATGTCGCAGAGCTTGCGGTAGCGCCCCCCCTGGGCCAGCAGCTCGTCGTGCGTTCCCTGTTCGATGACCTTTCCCTTGTCCAGGACTAGGATCTGGTCGGCGTGCTTGATGGTGCTGAGGCGGTGAGCAATGGCGAAGACGGTGCGATCGGCCATGACGTGGTTGATGGCCTCCTGCACCAGCTGCTCGGTAGCCGTATCAAGGGCGCTGGTGGCCTCGTCGAGGATCAGGATCGGGGGATTCTTGAGGATGGCGCGGGCAATGGCCACGCGCTGCCGCTGGCCGCCGCTCAGCCGGCAGCCCTTTTCGCCTACCACCCGGTCGTAGCCCTCCGCCTCCTCCATGATGAACTGGTGGGCGTTGGCCTGCCGGGCGGCCTCGACCACTTCCTCGAACGACGCATCGGGGCGACCGTAGCGGATATTGTTGCCGATGGTGTCGTTGAAGAGGATCGTCTCCTGGGTGACGATACCGATGAGTCGCCTCAGGGAGGTGGGATCGAGATCGCGCAGGTCGTGGCCGTCGAGCGCGACCCGTCCCTCGGTCGGATCATAGAACCGCGCCACGAGGTTGGCGATGGTGCTCTTGCCGGACCCGGTCTCCCCAACGAAGGCGACAACCCGGCCCCGGGGCATCTCGAAGTCGATGTCGCTCAGCACCTGCAGACCCCCTTCTTCGTAGGCAAAGCCCACGTGGTCGAACCTGATCCGGTCGACGAAGCCGTCGAGCACCACGGGATTCGGGGGGACCGGCAGACAGGTATCGGTGTCGAGCAGTTCGAATACCCGATCCGTGGCCGCAGCGCAACGCTGGAGCTGAACGTTGATCTTGGCGAGCAGCTTGATGGGTTTGTAGGCCTGCATGGCGGCAAGCCCCACCGTGCCCAGAATCGCGAATTCCACATGCTTCATGTAGCACAGCACGATGAACACGCTCGCGATCGCGACCGCCACGAACTGCATCATAGGCGTCATCAGAATCTCCGCGCCCAACGCCCGGACCACGATCCGGAAGTAGGTCTCGTTCTCCTCGGCGAAACGGTCGGACTCGAACTTCTCCATATTGAAGGCCTTCACCACCCGGATGCCGGTAAAGGTCTCCTGCATCCGCGAGACGAGGATGGAGACGCCGTTGAGCGCCCGCTTGGCGTAGCGTTTCAGCACGCGGGCCAAGTAGACAATGGGCAGCACGCAGACGGGAAATGCCAGGAGAAGAAGGAGAAGGAGGCCGAGGAGACCATTCCGGGACGTGAGAACCAGTACCACGACAAGGGGGGCCAACACTTGGGTGGGGGCCTGGATCACGTCGGCGAACGTGTTCGCGATGACATGCTCGATGGTCGAGGTGTCATAGGTGCAGCGGCTGATCAACTTGCCCACGTCCTGCTGGCCGTAGAAGGCCAGGGACTGCTCCTGAAGATGCCGGAACAACTGCGTGCGGATATCGGTCACCACCCGCGAGCCTACCCAGCGGAGCATGTAGCGGTTGATGAACTGCCCGACCGACTGGAACATGAAAAAGGCCAGCATGAGCCCGACGATCAGCAACACAAGCTGAACGCTTACTCCCCCGTCCGACTCGATCGGAACCCCGAGCCTATCCGCGAAATCCCGCAGAAATCCGAGACCGTCCCTGTCGGCTCCCGCCATCGGCGCCAGAACCTCCTGGGGCGTCTGCTTCCCTTGGAGAATCCGGAAGACCGAGGGCATGACGGCCAGCGCGCCAGCCACCGAGCCGCCGGCTACCACCCCGGCTACCACCCCGACCACCAGCCGCCAGAGATAGGGTTTGGCGAAGGTGCGGAACAGGCGTTGGTAGGTGGAGATGGTACTGGGTTCCTGGCTCATGGGCTAGGCCTTGTTGGCGAGAAGGCGCACGATGCTGTCCACCACGTACTGCCGCTGCTCGGCGGCGAGTTCGGGGTAGATGGGCAGGGCGAGGGTCTCCTTGGCGGCCGCTTCGGAGACCGGGAAATCGCCCTCCCGGTAGCCGAGGGAGGCGAAGCATTCCTGGAGGTGCAGGGGCACCGGGTAGTAGACATTGCAGCCCACCCCTGCTTCCTTCAGCCCGTCCCACACGGCCTGCCGCCGCCCGGCGGGCAAGCGGATGATGAACTGGTTGCGGACGTGGCTCGTGGTGTAGTCGGCCACCAGCGGCAGGCCGACGAGGCCGGCGACCGGCGAGGCGGCGAAGAGCCGCTCGTAGTCGGCGGCGTTGGCCTGGCGGGCGGCGACCCAGTCGTCCAGATGGCGGAGCTTCACGTCGAGCACAGCCCCCTGGATGGCGTCGAGCCGGAAGTTGCCCCCCACATAGGCATGGTAGTAGTTGGGGAACATGCCATGGTTGCGGAACATGGCCAGCCGCTCGGCCCGGTCGGCGTGCTTGCTCACCACCATGCCGGCATCGCCGAAACCGCCCAGGTTCTTGGTCGGGTAGAAACTCAGGCAACCGTAGTCGCCCAAGGAGCCCGCGCGGTGGCCCTTGTACTCCGCGCCAATGGCCTGCGCGGCATCCTCGATCACCACCAGACCATGCCGGGCGGCGATTTCGCCGATCGGGTCCATATCCGCCATCTGGCCGTAGAGATGGACGGGAATGATGGCCTTGGTACGGGAGGTGATCTTGGCCTCGACCAGGGCAGGATCGATGTTGTAGGTGCCCGGATCGATATCCACGAAGACCGCCTTGGCCCCGACCCGCCAGATGGCGCCGGCCGTGGCGAAGAAGGTGTAGGGAGTGGTGATGACCTCGTCGCCCGCGCCGATGCCCTCAGCCATCAGGACCATGAGCAGGGCGTCGGAGCCGGAGGATACGCCGCAGGCCACCGGCACGTCGCAGTAGGCGGCCATGTGCTCCTCGAAGGCCTGGACCTTCGGGCCGAGAATCATATGCTGGGAGTCGCAGACCTCGTCGATCACGGGACGGATCTCGTCGCGGATCGCCGCGTACTGGCTGTTCAGATCAAGAAGCGGTACCTGCATGGGGTTGTCCCTGCCTGTTTGTCGGACACTCCGAAAACTGGCGACCCGCGGGGGATACCGCGGATCGCTGATCGACCTGCTAATGGAGGAAGGGCCCGGCTGGGAGGAGGAACCGATCCCTAGATGCCTCCCTCGGCGCGCATACTGGGGAACGCCTTGAGGGAGAGCATGACGGAGACGAAGAAGTCGCCGTTGTCCTGGCCGATGGCCACGGACCCCATCCAGCAGTGCAGGTCACGGATGATCTCCAGCGATTCCCGGGCCACCTCGCCGTCCACGAAGTCGTAGGCCAGCGTCAGACGTCCGGTGGTCTTGGCGTTGATGGGCAGCGTCAATTGGGCCTTCAGCCACTGGGACTCCTCGTAGGCCTGGGCGTAGAGGTTGTTCTCGCCGGTGAAGTCGAGGAGGGAACTGCCCATGGAATAGAGGGAACGGGGCACGTAGTCGTTGCGGAAGATGTAGGCCAGCGTGAAGCGGAGCCGCTCGTCCTTCCCGATCCCCATGCCCAGCTCGGCCCGGTTCAGTTCGCCCTCGTCCATGTCGAAGACGACCGTGTTCCAGAAATCGAGCCCCTCGCGGGGATGGATCTCGATGCGGTTGCCCAGATCGCCGAGGGTGCCGTGCTCGGCATCGGGCTCGGTGGCGGAGGCGGTGGCATCCGCGGAATAGTACTTCTGCTTCTTGAGATGGAAGTCGGCGTAGGTCTGCATCCGGGCGAAGGTGTAGATCTTGCCGTGCCGCCGGGTCTGCAGGCGCTGGTCGGCCCCGACCCGCAGGAAGTTCATCTCCTGCAGGCGGTCGTTCTGGTCGAAGAAGTAGAGGTTGTCGCGATCCTCGGAGGGGTCGGAGACGTAGGTGTAGTTGGCGTAGGGCTGGATGACGTGGCGCAGGCCGTCGAGCCCGAGCGTGCCGTTCTTGTAGTCGTTCCAGGAACGGTAGAGCTTGGTGCTGACTTCCAGGCCGAGCTCGCCCGCCACGTTGGTGGTGCCGCTGCCGTCGCTGTCGTACTCGGACAGCGAAGGCTGGTAGGTGATCACGTTCGGATTGTCGTTGGCGATGAGCGTACGGAGCATGGCATCGGTCAGCCGGGCGTCGCTGGAGTCGGAGTACCAGACCAACTGGAGGCCGGCCCGGGGCACGAACTGGAACTCGCCCAGGGAGAAGGGCGCATACAGGTTGTTCACCCAGTTCGCCCGCCAGCTCTCGTAGGATTCGGCATTCAGCACCGGCGGCAGGTCGAACTCGCGCCAGCTCATCTCGTAGTGGCCGAAGGTCAGATCGCTCTGCAGGTAGACCGGCAGGCCGAAGACCTGCTGGCGGGGGAAGAGGAAGTGGACTTCGGGCATCTGCTCGACGGCGGTGTAGAAGTCGTTGAGCCGGGGCCGGGCCGACACGGAGAGGTTGAAGGCGTTGGCGTTCCAGGTCCAGTCCAGATAGGAGTAGGGTTGCGGATTGGCGTCGTACTCCTGCTTGAACCAGTCCTCGAACATGTCGATGTCGCTCAGGAAGTTGACCTGGGCGCGGAGCACCGCGTCGGAACTCAGGTCCAGGCGCTCGTAGAGGCTCAGGCGGAACCGGGTGTCCTCGGCGGCAAAGCGCCGATTGTAGTCGCTGGAAGTCTCCGGGGTGTCCATGTCGTACATGCCGTAGACCAGGAAATCGGTCTCGGAGCGGGCCAGCTTCAGGCGGGTCTGGTTGCCCACGGCGATGCCGTTCTTGCTGCGCAGGTCGAGCATGAACTTGGTGCGGCCGTAGTCGCCGAGGCGATAGCTCCGGCTGAGCAGCAGGTAGGCGCCCCAGTCGCTCGAATAGCCGGGCTTGATCTCGATGTTCCCGCCGTCGGATTGGGTGTCGCCCAGCAGCAGCGGCCAGTAGAAGACCGGAACGCTGCCGACCCGCCAGACCGTGCTGTAGGCCCGGAACTTGCCGTTGGGGTAGTAGACGATGCGCTTGGCCGAGATGGAGTAGTGGGGATGCTCAAGGTCGCAGGTGGAAATCCGCGAGTTGGTGACCGCCGCGCGGCCGTCGGCCAGCCGCTCGCCGCCGTCGGCGTGCCCGTACCACACGCCCGCTTTCAGGTCGAAAACCCCGCTGGAGAAGGTGCGGGCCGCGAAATTGCCGGAGATCTCCTCGCCCTTCCAGACGCGGTCGCCGTCGGAGAAGACCACACCGCCCCTGGCGGCCACGTCCTTGGTCTTCTGGTTCAGCCGGACCTCGTCGGCTTCGAGCTCCATGCCCTGGTAGGCGACCCGGACCTTCTTCGTGCCCGAACCATGGGCAACGGCCCACCCGGTCTCGGGACTGAACTCGATGTTGTCGGCCGACACATCCAGCGGCGTCTGGGGAACCGCCGGAGTCTGGCCCTCGTCCGCCCCCCGGCAGGGAGTCGTCGCGATGGTCCAAGTCAGACCGAGCAGAATCACGCCCAGGAATCGACTCATCACATTTGCCATGACTGAACTCCTCGGCCTTCAGCCTCTATCGGACAGAGGGTGGGGGGAATGGGACTGTGGGTTGCGGGCGTAACATACCCTTCGTGAATCGTTGTGCCAGCAACCCCTGCGAGGAGGCCTCCCGGGCAACGGCAGGTTGTGCCTGCACCCGGATTGCCGTATGGTACGGTAACCTTGGGATCACCAGATCACAATCATGCCGGTACAGGTTCCTTTCAACATTGTCCTCGTCGCTCCCGAGATCCCTCAGAACACCGGGACCATCGGTCGTCTGTGCGTCTGCACCGACAGCCGGTTGCACCTGGTCAAGCCGCTCGGCTTCTCGCTGGACGAGTCGCGCATCCGCCGGGCCGGGCTCGACTACTGGCCCTACCTCGACGTGCAAGTGTACGAGGACTGGGAGGACTTCCTGGCCCGGAACCAGCCGCAGCACCTGGCCTTCCTCAGCACCAAGGCCAGTGTCTCGCTCTACGCCAAGCAGTTCCTGCCGGGCGACTGGCTGGTGTTCGGCAACGAGACGAGCGGCCTGCCCGCCAGCTTCTACGACCGCTACCGCGACGACCTCTTCCTGATTCCCATGCCGGGGCAGCACATGCGCAGCCACAATCTGGCGAACGCGGCCTCCATCGCCCTCTACGAAGCCATGCGCCAGACCCTCTGGTCCGACCGCCGCTGACCGCGGCCGGATTGGCCGTGCCGAACAGCCGGAGTGGGGGCGTATCGTCCAGACCCCTTCAGTACTCTGTGGATGGCGCCAACTCGGTGTCATACCAATTGGATATCATCCATGGGGTAATGGTTGGGTTTCCCCAAAATCCTGGCCGCTGCCTTCCTCGGTGTCGGGGCTGGTACTGCTCGGGATCACGCATGGAGCGGCCGCGGCCCCGCGGCCACGGCGCGTAGCGCCGGGTCAGCGGCGGGGAGCCACGGGACGGACCACCGGCTCGCCGCGCCCGAGGCGGGACGGCGCGGGCCGGGCAGCCGGAGCGTCCGGAGCGGCCGCCTCGTCCGGGGCCCGTTCGGGGAGTTCGATGTGATGGCGCACCAGCTTCCCGTCGAACACGGCGAGGAACTGGGGATAGGTGGTGGCCTTGGTCCGGGCCGCAAGCAACAGCTCGTCGATCCGTTTCGACGCCGCCGACTGCGGGTCGCGGAGGCTGTCGAGGTGGAGATGCTTCATGGTCCGGGCCACCTCGCAGAGGCTCAGCAACTGGGCATACTGGCATTGCAGATCAAACCCGACGCCCTGGACATGGTCGCGGAAGAAATCCAAGTGGCGCGTCGGCTCGGCCAGGTACATGGACTCGGGTGCGGTAATCCGTCCCTGCAACTGGGCCAGCACGCTCGGGCGGACGTCCAGCATGATCTCCCGGGCCGCATCCTGGCGCCCGCCGTCGTGGATCAGCCGGGCCGCCACCGCAATGAGACCGCTGCGGGTGGCCGCCGCCGTGGCCGAGGGCCGGCTGGGAACATCGCCGAAGGAGTCGGGGACGACCGGTTCGCGGACCTGCTCCGCCACCGCGGCCAGGGCAAACCGCTGGGCCTGCTGGATGTAGCGGTCGTCCCACTGGTAGGTGAAGCAGCGATCTGCCGCCCGCAGGAACCATTCGTCCTGGGAAAGCCCGTCCATCGGCCGCTTGGCAACGGTGGGCAACAGGGCCTCGAACCCCTCGACCGCCGCATCGCGGAAAACGGGCAGCTTGGTCTTTTCGTGGAGGGCCTGCAAGGCGCAGACGGCCAGGGCGCTGCCGGTCGGGTCCACCACATCGGTCAGGCTGCCACCAGGCCAGCGACGCTGCCCCACGAAGACCCCGCCCGGCTGGCGCTGGGCCAGGAGGAACCGGGCCAGTCCCCCGAGCGGAGCATCGTAGCGGGTGGCATCGCCGTGTTCCGCCAGAGTGCAGAGGGCCAGGGCGCAGAGGGCATTGGTGCTCAGCCGCACCGTGCGCCAGGCGGCCTGCACGTTGCTGGTGGCTTCGTCCTCCTCGTTCTCGTCCTGTTCGACCAGGCAGAAGGACCGGCTGCCATCGCTCATGGGCTTGAGCCGCTTCACCAGCGCCTGGGCGAGCCGGTCGCCCGCCGCCAGAACTCCCTGCTTGTCTTCCATATAGTGGGCCGCCTGGGCCAGGGCCAGGGCCGTCAGGGCGGCGTCGAAGGTGCGGATTCTGCCGTTGGGCAGGCCGATCCACTCGGGAAAGGGGGCCGTCTCCCGGCCCTTCTCGTTGATCACTCCCGCCAGCCGCTGGGCAGTGGCCGCGATGATGCCCGCCAACTCATCGGGGGTGGCGTCGTCGTAGAGCCGGTGCCCCCGGTAGAGGGGCACGCAGTCGCGCCCGTTGTCGGTGAACCAGGCCTGGGTTTCGAACAGGCAGAGCTTCTGGGGCGTGGACAGCACGGAGATCAGGTTCCAGATCCGCAGCTCGGGCTTGCGCCCCTGCTCGACCAGCCACTGAGCGTAGGGATCGGCAACCAACCGGTTCTTGGGATCGGTCATGCCCAGCCCCAGCAGTTGGTCGGGCAGGATGGCGATCTGGCTGGAGGGGGAGAAGGCGATGCCGACCAGACTGGGCAGGGGCAGTGCATTCTCGCGCGCGAAGTAGCTGGAGGCGGCGAGGACGGCTTCCTTGTCCTCCGCCCCGTCGCCCAAGGCGGGTTGCGGAATCATGAAGGTGTCCTGGACCACATCCACCTTGACCCAGCGCAGTTGCCCGCCGGGGAGGCGGTCGGCAGGAATCTTGTCCAGCGCGGCCCGGAGGGCGTTGACCGGACCGTCGCCGATGCCGAAGACCACGTTAGCGCTCTTGCTGCCGTCCGACCAGGACAGGAAGACCGCGCGCATCGCTCCGCCGGTACTGGCGGCGCCCAGGGCGGATCTGCCGTTACGCAGCTCGGTCCAGGCCGCGCGGCAGAGGGCGGTGCCGTGGGGCAGGGCCAAGGGGATCGGGCGGGTCACCTCGTCGAACCACGGGCCCGCCGCAGGCGCGGGAGGCGGTTCCTCCTGCCCCAGGCAGGGCATGATGGCCAGGACCAGAACCAGACCGTGGAACAGGCGGCGAATCGCGGCATGCATCGGGGACCTCCGGATTTTCTAGGCGCGGAACAGCGCCCCGAGCCGCTTGCCAAGCAGGCGCGAGGCCACCAGCAGAGAAGCCCCGAGGAACACCATGGTCCACACCCCCAATGCCGCCGACAGGGTCGGCCCGTCGCCAAGCAGCATGGAGAGCTCGTAGATGGCCTTCGTGATCGGGAAGAAGCGCGTCTTCTGGGCGAGGATCAGCGAATCCGAGACCTCCAGCATGGAGAAGCTGAAGGCAAGGATGCCGCCGGCAATCAGGTTCGCGCTGATCAGGGGCACGGTGATGCGCCGGAACCGCCGCCAGGGCCCGGCCCCGAGGCTGGCCGCCGCCTCCTCGTAGGTCTCGGAGGTCTGCTGCAGACCGGCCACGCAGGCCCGCACCACGTAGGGCAGGCGGCGCACGGCATAGGCGATGATCAGCAGGATGGTGGGGTTCTCGATGGGATCGAGGAACTGGAACAGGCGTCCCTCGCGGGTCATGGCCACATAGCCGAAGGCCAGCACCAGGCCGGGCACCGCCAACGGCAGCATGGCCAGGGAATCCACCAGCCAGCGGCCCCGGCCCCGGCCACGGACCACGAGCAGCGCCACAAAAACCCCCATCACCATGGCGAGCAGCACCGCCAGACTGGCGTACCGTACACTGTTCAGGATGCTCGGGACGGTCAGGTTGTGGCCGAGCGCGGCCTCGAAATGCTCGCCGGTAAGGCCGGTCGGCAGCACGGTGCCGTACCAGGCCCGGCTGGTGGCCATTCCGATCACCCCGAGATGGGGCAGCACGCTGAACAGGGCCACCAGCCCGAAGGCGGCGACCACCCCCAGGCCGCCCAGCCCACCCAGCCTCCGGGCGCTTACCGCCACGCCGGCCTTCGAGGTCATGGCGTAGGCCTTCCGGCCGAAGGCGAAGCGGGCCACCAGATAGAGCAGCGCGGAGGAGACCATCATCACTGTCACCAGGGCGTAGGGCATGGCGTTGTTGCCCACCTCGCCGATACCGTCGAACACCTGCACCGCAGTCACCCGGCCATAGTGGAACATCAGCGGGGTTCCCAGCTCGGTGAAGGACCAGATGAAGACGATCGTGCTGCCCGCGAAGATGCCGGGCATGATCAGCGGAAGCAGGATCTTCCGGAACCGGCGGAAGCCGACGCAGCCGCTGTCGGCCGCCGCCTCCAGCAATTGCGGGTCCACATTGGCGAAGGCCGCCACCGAGTTCAGATAGAGGATCGGGTAGAGGTGCAGGGCCTCCAGCGCCACCACCCCCCAGAAGCCGCCGCCCAACCAGTTGATCCCCGAGGCGATGCCGATCTTGGCCAGCAGGACGTTGACGGCACCGGACTGGCCGAAAATCGCCTCCATGCCCAACGCACCGACAAAGGGGGGCAGAATCATCGGCAGCAGCAGGGCGCCGGACAGCCAGCGCTTGCCCGGGAAATCGAAGCGGTCCGCCAGCCAGGCAAGCGGCAGCGCAATCAGCAGGGAGACACTGGTGGTGCACACCGCCAGCCGCAGGGAGTTCCACAACCCCTCCAGATAGAGCCGGTTGCGGAAGACCTCGAGGAGATACACGAGGGTGAAATGCCCCTCGCGGTCCACGAACCCGCCCCGCAGGACCTGGTAGATGGGAAAGAAGAAGAACGTCCCGAAAAACAGGACGATCAGGAGAAGGCCGACATAGGTGAACAAGCGTCTCGACATGGGCCTGGCCGCATTTCCGGGCTGAACGGGAAATCAATCCGCGGTTGAGGGGGTCCGAACCGGGCGTTACTGTATTGCAGCCGATGCTCCGCGCCAACCGCCGGGGTCACCCCGCAACCCGCAAGCAGGGACCGATTGTCAATGACCAGACTGGCCATCATCAGCGATATCCACGCCAACAGCGTCGCGCTCGAACGCGTGCTCGCCACCATCGACGAGCAGGGGGCGGATATGATCATCTGCACCGGGGACGTGGTCGGCTACGGCCCCCGGCCCAAGGAGTGCATCGACATGCTCCGGGACCGGGAGATTCCGTGCCTGCTCGGCAACCATGACCAGTACGTCACCCTGCTCATGGACTCGCGGGTCGAACGGCTCCGGGAAGAGGTGCGCATCTCGGTGGAGTGGACCCAGGCGCAGTTGCCGATGGACCACCTGAAGTGGCTGGCAGGACTGCCGATGCGGTTCGACGTGGAGGAACTGGAGTTCAGCTTCGTCCACGGGGCGTTCGGCCCGAAGCCCTGGATTTACTGCAACAGCAGCAAGTGCTTCGCGACCAACTTCGCCCATCAGGATGTCCCGCTCGGCTTCTGCGGGCACAGCCATGTGCCCGCTATCGGCATCTACTACGAGGGGGCCGCGGAGGAGGTCTCGGTGAAGTACCTCCGCCGGGCGGTCGTCCCCGAAGCCACCAAAGTCATGGTGAACGTGGGCTCGGTCGGCCAGCCCCGCGACAAGGACCCCCGCTCGGCCTTCGTCTTCTACACGGTGGAGACCAAGGAACTGGAACTGGTCCGGGTACCCTACGACATCGCCCAGACCCAGGCCCAGATCCGCGAGGCGGGACTGCCCGAAAAGGCTGCCGCCCGACTGGAGGAGGGCCGCTGAGGCGAACCCGCTGCGCGCCATTCTCCGCCCCCGCGCCACCGCTCCCGACTGGCATCGCCTGTCGCTGGCACCGGCCAGCGAGAGCTGGCACGGCTGCCTGCGGATCGTGCGTTTCGCCTGGCCTGCGCTTCCCCAAGGAGCCGGGCGGATCGTCTTCTTCTCCGATCTGCACTTCTGGCGACAGCAGCCCGGACGCCTCCCGGTGCTGCGCGAGGCCATCGCCGCCGAGGACCCGGATTGGCTGCTCTTTGGCGGCGATCTCTGCCGGCACCTGACCGACCTGGCGGAGGCCGTCGCCGCCCTCGGCACCCTGACGGCCCGGCGGGGCGCCTTTGCCGTGCCCGGCAATCGGGAGCGCGCCCACTGCTGGCTGCCGGACGACTTCTGGCCCGGCCGCTTCGCCCAGGCCGGCTTCCGCTACCTGCAGAACGCCGCCCTCGACCTCGGTCCCTTCCTGCTGGCGGGCCTCGACGACCCCCGCTATGGCCAGCCCGACCCAACCGTGCTCGATCCCTGCCGGACCGCCGGCAAACCCGTGCTCACGCTCTGGCATTCGCCGGACGGACCCGCCGCTGCCAGCGGACAGTATCTCGGCGACCTGGTACTGGCCGGGCACACCCATGGCGGCCAGCTCCGCTTCCCCCTCCTCGGCCCGCTCTACACCTCCTCCCTGTACGGGCGGCAGTTCGACCGGGACTGGTTCGAGCGCACCGATGGCACCCGGCTCTACGTGACCACCGGCTGCGGCGAAACCGGAACCCCCCTCCTCCGCCGCCGGCTGCTCTGCCCCCCCGAAATCGTGGTACTCCAACCGGCGTAGCCTCGCCCCGGAGGGGGCCGATCCCGGGCCACCGGCAGGAGGAATGTTAGCGTCGGGCTTGCATTCCGATTATCCTTCCTATATCGTGCTAGCGGATAGGTACTCATTGGGGGCATGTGGTTTTCCCTTCTTTCCTTTCTTTCCCTAGATAGCGAATTGCAGGATACGGCTGTTTTCAAGCTCCTGTCTCGGAGCCAACCGTTGTTGGTGCCGTAGATGGAAGTGGTGAGATGGGGACGGCGAGAACAGCAAGCAAGGAGGTCACCGGGGTAGTTCATTCAGGACCTAGGTAGTGGGCGTGCGCCCTGTTTGCAGGGCCACACAGGTACAGTGCAGCAGCAGGTTAGGATGAAACATCATGAAACGAGTTCTGGTTCTTCTCTTCGCAATCGTCTCCCTGTCGAGTCTGGTTACTCTGGCCGCCGATCCTTTGGGCGCCCCAAAAGCCGGGCTCGGGCAAGGTAAGTTCGGTGTCGGTGTCGAGTACTCCTATACGGAAATGAGTCTGATGCGGGAGTACAACGGGATCTGGGGCCGCTATGACATCGACGAAATGCACACCACCTACCTGACCGGTAGCTATGGCGTGACCGATTGGTTGGAGGTGTTCCTGCGCCTCGGCATGGTCAATCTGGAGTCGTCGGACGAGTCGCCGTACTTCGGCGGTTCGCTGTCGTTCAACAACGACTACGATACCGACTTCATCTACGGCGGCGGCATCCGCGCCACGCTCGGCTGCGCCGGTCCGGTGACCTTCGGTGCCGTGGCGACCTACAGCTACGCCGACCTCAACGGCGACTTCGACTCCACGTGGTCCTTCTTCTACGGCGACGTGGACATGGAGATGCAGCAGATTCAGGTCGCCCTTGGCGCCACCTGGAATGTTAGCGAGCGCATGGCCATCTACGGCGGCGCCCTGATGCATCATGTGCGCATCGACCAGGACCGCGTCAACCACGGCGGATCCCCGTCCTCGGACCTGCTCATCAAGAATGACGATGGCGGTTCCATGTTCGGCGGCTATGTCGGCCTCGAGGTCGGAATCATCGACAACTTGGTTCTCTCGGTCGAAGGTTCCTACACGGGTGACAGCAAGGGCGGCAGCGCCAGCCTCGGCTGGAAGTTCTAGACCGTCTAGCCAATCGGCAATCTGCAAGGGGGCTGCCCGGGCAACTGGGCAGCCCCCTTCTCTTTGCCGCATGCGGGGGTGTCCGGCTTGACCTGAACGGGAGGCAAGCCTATGCTGGGGGCGAGTCTCCGAGGAGTTCGCCATGAGCCCGTCCCCATCCCCTATCGGTGTCGGCATCCTGGGTGCTGGCCGTCCGAATATTGCCACCAGCAGCCAGATCCCCGCGTGCCTCCGAGCACCGAGCGTGCGCCTCGTCTGTCTCTGCGACCGCCTGGAGAGCGTGCATGAGATCGCCCGCTCCCACGGGGTCCGCAGCACCACCGACTACGCGGCCATGCTGGCCGATCCCGAAATCGAGATGGTGCAGGTGGCCACGCCCGACTGGTGCCATCTGGACCATACCCGCCAGGCCCTGGCAGCAGGCAAGCATGTATTGCTCCAGAAGCCGGTCTGCACCAGTCTGGCCGACCTCCATGCCATCGAGGAACTGGCGGCCGCCGCCGGTCCCCGGCTCAAGATCCTGCTCAACAACCGGCATACGGTGCTGGTCCGCACCCTTCGCTCCGTCCTGGAAGCGGGGCTGATCGGCGAACTGCGCCACGTCTGCATCCAGTACCGGGGACACCGCTACCCCATCGACGATCCCGCCAGCCCCTACCTGAAGGCGGAACTGGGCGGGGTATGGGTCCACAACGGCCTACATTGGCTGGACGAAGCCTGCTTCTATGCCGATTCCCCGCCCAGCACAGTGCAAGTGAATGCGGCGCGGCACGATTGCGGCCCGGATCGGCTGCTTGGAGGGGGGCCGAACTACTGGTCCGGCGTCTTCCGCCTTGGCCCGGCAGTCACCTTCCATTTCGAGTACAACACCATGCTCCTGGCCGGTGGCCTGCCCGGCGGCATGCAGCGGACGCTGATCGGGACCGAAGGCGAACTGCGAGTGGACTATGGCAGCGAGCGGGTCCGCCTCTTCCGCACCACGCCGCTCGATTCGCCCCTGCTCGAAGCCGCCGAAGACGAGAGCGGCCTGCCGGTGTATTGGGTGAAGCCGGTCGAGACCTTTCCTTCCCCCATGGACGCGGCGACCGACTCCTTCCGCCGGGCCATCGAGGACTTCGCGGCCGAAATCCGGGACGGGCAGGAGCGACCGCCCTTCCTGGTGGATTCCTGCCGCTCCATGGAGTGTCTTCTGCGGAGCGCCCAGGGGACTCCCGGGGAATGCCTGGAACCGGGGGTGCAGCTATGACGTACGGGATCGGCGTGGTCGGAGTGTGGGTCTGGGGCTGCCACAGCCTCGAACAGATGCTGTTGTCCGCCTGCGGCGACGAGCGGCAGGCCCGGATCGTGGCGGTGTCGGCCGACGATGCCTATGGGGCCAACAACTGCGCCGAGCCAACCGTGGAGGCGGGGATCAAGTACGCGGCGAAGTTCGGAGCCCGGTTCGAGCCCGACTGGCGGGCCGTGGTTCACGATCCCGAGGTGAACATCGTCTCCGCCATGGTCTGCCCGCGGAAGAAGGCCGAGATCATCCTCGCCGCTTTGCGGGCGGGCAAGCACGTGGTGACCGACAAGCCCCTGGCCTTCACCGTGGCCGAGGCCGAGGAGATCCTGGCGGCGGAACAGGCCTCCGCCGGTACCGGCTTCATGCTCTGCGGCTACCATCCCCGCCCCCTGACGGCGCATCTGCTTGAGGTCATCGCCGCCGGTCGCCTGGGCGAGATCAAGGCGGCTTCGGTCCGGCTCCATTTCATGGGCGGCATCTATCCCGGCTTCGTCCCCACCAAGCAATGGCGGTCCGAGATTCCCAGCGGCGAAATGACCACCATCGGCAGCCATGCCCTAGTCACCCTCTGCCGCCTGGTCGGCAAACCGGCCCGCTCGGTGTATGCCGTCGCCCGCAACTGCTTCTATGATGCGTACCGGGAAGCCGGGGCGGAGGACTGGGCGGAGCTGAACCTCGATTTCGGCGGCGCGGCCGGCCATGTGCTCGTCGCCCGCCTCCCCTACCGGCTGCCCCGCGAGGACATCCGCATCGAGGTCACCGGCACCCACGGCTATGCCGAGATCGCCGACAACCGCCTCACCATCTGGCCGGGCCCGGAAACCATGGACTGCACCATCGACGGCTTCGCCTTCTCTCGCGAGCAGTTCCGCCAGTTCTACGCGGCTATCGAAACCGGCGGCGAACCGCCCACCACCTTCGCCGAAGGCCTGCACCTCCAGCGCATTCTCGCCGCCGGGCTGGAGTCCATCCGCCAGGATCGCCCCCAACCCGTCGGTTGACCGGCTAGCGTCCCGAACCGACCAGCGCTTCCACGGGGACGCAGACCGTCTGCTCCATCGGCTCCCCGTCGCGGTTCATCCGCCGGACCAGCAGCCGGTCCTGCATGGGCACGTCCATCACCATGCCCCGGAAGGTGACCGGCCGGCGACGGTCGCGGAGCTGCTGCTCGCCCGACCAGGCCACGAGATCGCCGACCACGATGCCGTGCTCCTCCCTGACGAGCTCGGCATACAGGGCGTTCCGCGCGCCCCGCAACGCCGCGACACTGCGCTCCGTCCGGGTTAGCTCCTCCTGCACTGCCCCCAACTGCGCGGACAGTTCCCCCAACCGTTCCTGTTTCCGTTCCGTCATCCGTGGATCTCCCATATGGCACCCGATCATCGCTGAATCGAAAGGTACTACCGGCATTCCCAGTCGTAGACCAACTGCTGGCGGTGCTCCCCGTTGGGGGATGCCAACTCCCAGGCCGTGGCCCGACCGCAGTCCGGACAGACCAGACGCTCCCGGCGAACGACCAGGCACCCCCGTCGTCCTGGTCCCATGACCCGCTCGAACCGGGCGTTCCCCCCGCAGGCGCAGGCGAGGACCGAGCGGACCGGCCTCCCATATATCGACATATCGATATTCTGCGACAAAGGAAGAACCGGATGGACGCTGGTTCCGACACCCGCGGCCCGAGGATGGCAGGCAGGCCTGCGGAGGGCGGGCTTTTCTAGCTGAATACACGCTTCTGATCCCATGACTCACCTCACAACCAGGAGAAGTTACGACCTAACTGTATATCGTGAACACGATAAAATCAACCGGGAATGTTGATGGATCTAGCGAATGCATGTAAGTTGTTTCCAATCAATCAGAATCGGAGACCCGATATGGCGAACTCCATTGGCAGGCGCATCAAGACGGCCCGCGAGGCGGCTGGTCTGACGCAGAAGGAGCTGTCGGAAGCCACCGCTATCCCCCAGGGGTCGATCTCGGAGTACGAGAACGACCGCTCGGAGATCACGGCTTACCGGCTGGGCTCGATTGCCCTCGCCCTGCAGGTCCCCATGGCGGAACTGGACCCGCGCCTGCTGGACCTGCCGGGAAGCGACGCGGGCATCCAGGACGGCGACAGCACCTACCGTATCGGCGCAAACTGGCGCGACGTGCCCGTCCTGGGCGCGGCGGCCGCCGCCGGCTACGAGCCCGCCGTGGAGCCGCTGGACGATTGGCTGACCGGGTTCGGGGAGGAAACCGACAGTTGGCCCTGCGACCAGGTGGGGGAGAACTATTTCTGCCTCCGGGTTACCGGCGACAGTATGAGCCCCGAGTTCCCGGACGGCACGATCCTGCTGGTGGCCGCCGGGGAGTACCCGCAGCGGGGCGATGTGGTGGTGGCCCGCCTGGCAGACCACGGCGAAGTGGTGGTGAAGGAGTACCACCGCCACAGCAATGTCGTCGAGTTGCGGGCGGAACACCCGGACGGCCAAAGCTACACCATCGACCTCAAGGCGGAACCGGGCCGTTTGGTCTGGATGTGGCCGGTGGTGCAGGCGCGCATCGATCTGCGCCGCCGCCGCTGGGAACGCCACCGCCTGTAATCCCCATCCAATCAGGAATTCCCCCCATGTTGAGTACCGAACACCTGCGTGACGATCTGGCCGCTCTGCGCGAACGCCAGCCTCTGGTCCACAACATCACGAACTACGTGGTCATGAACCTCACCGCGAACGCCCTGCTGGCCTTGGGCGCATCGCCGATCATGGCCCATGCGGACGAGGAATTGGACGAGCTTCTCGGCCTGGCCTCCGCCTTGGTCCTGAATATCGGGACGCTGTCCGCCGGTTGGATCGCCAGCATGCGCCATGCCGCCGAAGCCGCCGGGAAACGGGGGGTGCCCATCGTGCTTGACCCGGTCGGAGCCGGGGCCTCCCGGCTGCGCACCGATACCGCCCTCGCCCTGCTCGGCGTGGCCCCGCCCGCCGTTATCCGGGGCAACGCCTCGGAGATCCTGGCTCTGGCCGGGGCGGCCGGGAAGACCCGTGGGGTGGACAGCACGCAGGCCGCCCACGCTGCCGCCGCCGCCGCCCGGCAACTGGCCGCCGCCTACGGTTGCGCGGTCGCGGTGAGCGGCGCGGAGGATTTCATCACCGATGGCGCGGAGGACCTGCTCCTGCCGGGCGGGCATCCCCTGATGCCTCGCGTCACCGGCTTGGGCTGCACGGCCACCGCCGTGGTGGGAGCCTTTGCCGCCGTGGCCCCGACCCCGTTCCGCGCCGCCGTCAGCGGCATGGCCATGATGAAATCCGCCGGGGAGATTGCCGCCCGCCAGGCAAGCGGCCCCGGGACCTTCGTTCCCCACTTCCTCGACGCCCTCCACAACCTTACGCCGACCGAGTTCGCCGCCAGTCGCACGCCGTTGCAGGCATAGTCACCACATCGCCGGTTCGGGAATCACCGCCAGCACCGACACCACGAGGTAGACCAGCAGGCCAACCGCCACGACCGTTCCGGTCGCCAGCGCCACCTGCCAGCGCAGGCGCAGGCTCCGTCCCAGCCACAGGCAGCCCGCCACCACCAGCAGCCACTGCACCCACGCAACGAGGCGCGGATGCGCCAGGCGACCCGTCGCGCCGTTCTGCCACGTCCAGACCAGCCAGTTGTGGGGGTAGACCAAGCGCTTCCAGACGATCCACAGAACCAGGCTGTGCCCGTCCACCGGACGCAGCCCGGTCTGGATGCGGACCAGCACCAAGGGCCCCAGCAGAAGCAGCAACAGGCAACCT
This sequence comes from Victivallales bacterium, assembly GCA_003245525.1. Taxonomy (GTDB): domain Bacteria; phylum Verrucomicrobiota; class Lentisphaeria; order Oligosphaerales; family Lenti-02; genus Lenti-02. Next base: position 32,048 of record QKCY01000355.1, read on the forward strand.
GCGGCCGCCGTCACGCCGAGCCAGTTGACCTTGCCTGGAGTCACGGATGATTTGCGGGATCGGGAAGACTGCATCCTCCCAGTTTCCGCGTGGCACCGGGCCAAAGCAAGAGCCGCCCTACCGGTCGTCCTCCGGCATCCCGTCGAAGAAAGTGACGACACCCGTCTCCAGCGAGTACTCCGCCCCCACCACCAGCAGCCCGTTCTGCTGGATCAACTGCTCCAGAATCTGCGACCCGTGCCGCAGATGGTCCGCCGCCGCCCGGATATTCGCCCGGATGGCCCGCCGGATCAGCGTGTCGTGATCGTAGGGCACGCCGGGTTCCAGAAACGCCTCCACCGACGGCCGGATACGGTCGACGATGGAGCGCAGATTGGACACCCGATGCGGGCTCGGCCGCTCCAGTTCCTCCACCGTGGCCTGCACCGCGCCGCAGCGCGAATGCCCCAGCACCACCACCAGCCGCGTGCCGTACCGCTCGGCGGCGAACTCCACGCTCCCCACCTGCGACGGCGCCACGATGTTCCCCGCCACCCTGATCACGAACAGATCCCCCAGCCCCTGGTCGAACACCAGCTCCGCCGGCACCCGCGAGTCCGAACACCCGAGGATGATCGCAAAGGGTTCCTGCCCGGCCATCAGCTCATCCCGCCGGGCCTGCCCGGTCAAGGTGCAATGCCCCGGCACATCGGCCACAAAACGGCGGTTTCCCGCGCGGAGACGTTCGAGTGCTTCGGTCGCTGGGATCATCGGCAAACCATGCTCCTGGGTTGAAGGACAAACCGGCCCGGCCATCGCCGCGCCAAACGGTGCGAACCTATCCACCCCCGCCCCTCCTGTCAAATCCCCGCCCCCTACCGGGAGCGCCGCCATCCTTGGCGGCATCTTGTCTTTCCGTAACGCAGGCGTCTCGCCTGCCTCGCCTTCCCGCGGAATGATGGAATGATGGAATGGGGGAATCCGTAGCGCAGGCGTCGCCCGCCCTTGGTACTACCCCGCGTCTCCACCGCAGGGGCCAAGCGTCGCCGGGTTCACCCATGTCCATGGCCGTGGGGAGAAGACCGACCACGGGCGACTCGTGAGTCGCCCCTACAGCGGGTCCCCACCGGGAGCGCCGCCATCCCTGGCGGCATCTGGCCTTTGCATGGCGCAGGCGGCCCGCCTGCCCCCCGCAGCCAGGCACAAGAAAGCCCCGGAATGGGGATTCCGAGGCTGGTCCGGGCAAAAGAATGGAGCCAGCGGTGGGAATTGAACCCACGACCTGCTCATTACGAGTGAGCTGCTCTACCTCTGAGCTACGCTGGCCCGGGCTGCCGATTTGACAGATTGGTAAGATAGAAGCCAGTCGGGACGATGCAAGCGAGACCGGGCAATCTGCCGGGATGGGAAAGCAGGCGGGACGCCTGCACTACGGAAAGGCCAGATGCCGCCAGGGATGGCGGCGCTCCCGGTGGGGACGCCTGCGCTACCCATTCCATGATTCCGCCGGAGAACGGCACGGGCTAGAGCTTGTAGAACTCCTCCCAGCCCTTCCGGGGGGGCGGACCGACGAGGAGCTGGTTGGCGATCTCGTGGTTGGTGATCTGTTTGGTCTTGGGATCGAAGAGGAGCTTGCCGCCGAAACGCTGGGCGAGGACACCGAGGAG
>QKCY01000306.1 GCA_003245525.1 Victivallales bacterium
GCTCCGAGTCCTCCAGGTTGTCCCAGCCGCAACTCACGTCCCAGCGGAAGAGGAACACGGCCGTCCGGCACCCGATGTCGATGCCGATGGCCGAGGGCTCGCCGTTCACGGCCCCCGCCTGGACGGCGGTGGGACGGTAGTTGATGTCCTTGATGTCGAAGTAGGAGTGGTAGAGCGGGTGGTCCATGGTCAGCCGGTAGGGCGGGCGTTCCGGCACCAGCTCCTGGACTTCGCGCAGGGCCGATTCCACGAAGGCCCGGCGGCCGCAGCAGGCTTCCAGGATCAGGGTTCCGCCGCCGGTGAGATACGCCCGCAGGCGCTCCCGCTCCTCGGGGGTGAAGGAGAACGCATCGTGTCCGGTGCGGTAGAGCACGGGCACCGACTTCGGATCCGCCGGAACTTGGCTTTCCGGCAGGTTGATGGAGCTGAAGTGGACGTTGAGGTTCTGGCCCATCCAGCGGAGCAGGTTCTCCGTGTCCGCCGGGTTCGTCGCCCAGTCCGAACGGTTCTTGGTGGCGATCTTCGCGATCAGCACCGGCGGGCGGGGCGGGTTCTTCTTCTCCGTCCGTCGCAGGGGCACAGCAGGCAGCGGCAGAGGCGGAATGCCCTCCGCGCTCGAATGCTGGGCGGGCGGCTTGGCCGGCGGCACCGGCGTGCAGGTGTAGTTCGTCTCTTCCTTGCTAGCCGCGCTGTCGAGGCCCAGGCCGTCCAAAAGGCCGGCCAGACCGTCCGCCGACACGAAGACCAGAGCGAGGGCCGCCAGGCCAAACAGGTTCCGTTGCCGTTTCATTGCCCGAACTCCAGGTTGTCCGGTTGGTTCCAGAAACGTAAGACCGTTCCAGCACCCAACTTGTGCCACACAGAAGGTACAACTCCATCTTCCGCCGTGCCAAGCGACGCCCCGCAAAATCGCCGCATTCTCTCGTGCGTGCGGGCAACGCGGGTCCGAAATGAGCGCAAAAGGAAGGGACCCGGGCCGTTGCATGGGCCGCTGCAGTCACTATATTTTTCATCCGGCATTCGCCGGCAGTCTCCCGATGCCTGCCGTCCTCCATCATCACCCTTTTGGGTGCACCAGGAGCCCTGACAGACCATGAATCCTCTCGCCCAAGCCCTCAACCAACAGATTGCGGACGCCAATCCCCACGTGCTGGAGATGCTGTCCGATCTCGGTGCCAACCTCTACTTTCCCAAGGGCATCCTGAGCCAGTCGGCGGAGGCGAAGGCGAAAGCGAAGGTCTACAACGCCACCATCGGCACGGCGGTCGAGGACGGCATCGCCATGAGCCTGGCGAGCGTGATGGGCACGATTCCGGACGTCTCCCCGAACGAGGCCCTGCTCTACGCACCGCCCGCCGGCAACCCCGATCTGCGGAGCGCCTGGCAGGCCAAGAATCTGGCCGACAATCCCGACCTCGCGGGGGTGCCCATGAGCCTCCCCGTGGTCACCTGCGGCCTGACCCACGGGCTCAGCCTGATCGGCGACCTCTTCGTCAACCCCGGCGACGCCCTGCTGCTGCCCGACAAGATGTGGGACAACTACCCGCTCGTCTTCGGGCTGCGCAACAACGCGGCCTTCCACGAGTTCCCCTTCTTCGCCGGCGACGGCTTCAACCAGGCCGGGTTCGCCGCCAAGCTCGACGAACTGGCCAACAGCGGCGTGAAGAAGGTGGTTGTGCTGCTCAACTTCCCCAACAACCCCACCGGTTACACCCCCACCGAAGCCGAGGGGCAAGGGATCGCTGCCAGCCTGATCGGCTTGGCCGAGCGGGGCGTGAACGTCATCGCCCTGATCGACGACGCCTATTTCGGCCTGTTCTATGGGGCCGACCCCATGCGCCAGTCCCTCTTCACCAAGCTGGCTGGCAAGCACCCCCGCCTGCTCGCCATCAAGGCCGACGCCGCCACCAAGGAGGTGTTCGTCTGGGGTCTGCGCATCGGCTTCCTGACCTTCTCGGTGGGCGGAGTCGCCGCCGATAGCCCCCTGTACCAGGCGCTGGTCAGCAAGACCATGGGCTGTATCCGCAGCCTGATTAGCAACTGCAGCAGCCTGTCCCAGGTTGTGGTGACACGGGCGCTGAAGAACCCCGCCTTCGCCGCCGAACGGGCCGCCAAGGTCGCGGTCATGGAGCAGCGCGCGCTGGAAGTGAAGCGGGTGCTGGCCAATCCGCAGTACGCGCAGGCCTGGACCGCCTACCCCTTCAACAGCGGCTACTTCATGTGCCTGTGCATCAAGGGCGTCACCGCCGAAGCCCTGCGCCTACATCTACTGGACGCGTACGGCGTCGGCACCATCGCCCTCGGCGACACCGACCTGCGGGTGGCCTTCAGCTCTCTCGAATTCGGCCAGATCGAGGACCTCTTCGTGCGGATCTACCAAGGCTGGCAGGATTTGGCCAAGGCCTAGCCTAGAGAGGAAAGACTGGAATGGTGGAATGATGGAATGATGGAATGGAGTCCTGGATGGGGCTCCCCGTCCAGCGTCTGCCATCTTGCCCTTCCTGTTTTGGTCTTTCCATCATTCCAGTGTTCCACCATTCCATCACCCCAAGGAATGAAGCCATGCACCACTTGAGATTCCGCCAGATTCACCTCGACTTTCACACCTCGCCCGCCATCCCGGGCATCGGCGAGGCTTTCGACAAGCGGGAATGGCAGGCCACCCTCAAGGCGGGGCATGTCAACTCCATCACCCTCTTCGCCAAATGCCACCACGGCTGGCACTACCACGAAACCGCCACGGGGAAGCTGCACCCCAACCTGAAGTTCGACCTCCTGCGCGCCCAGTTCGACGCCTGCAAGGAGATCGACGTCAACGCCCCCATCTACCTCTCGGCGGGCGTGGACAACGTGGCTTTCGAGGCCCATCCCGAGTGGCATGAAATCAGCCACGAGGGGCAATGGGTCGGCTGGTCCCGCAGCCCCATCGGCACCGGCTTTCACCGCCTCTGCTTCAACTCCCCCTACACCGACTACCTCTGCGCGCAGATCCGCGAGACGGTCAAGCTCTTCCCCAACTGCGACGGCATCTTCCTCGACATCATCAGCCAGGCTCCCTGCTGCTGCCAGTACTGCCTGAAGGTCATGGCCGAGAACGGTCTTGACCCCAACAATGCCGACGACCGCCAGAAGTGCGCCAACCTCGCTCTTGAGCGTTACTACAAGATGACCACCGAGGCCGCCACGGACGTCATCCCCACCATGCCGGTCTTCCACAACTCCGGCCACATCCAGACCGGCGAGCGCGATATCCTGAAGTACTTCTCCCACTTGGAGCTCGAATCCCTGCCCACCGGCGGCTGGGGCTACGACCACTTCCCCATGTCGGCCAAGTACACCACCCTGCTCGACTTCGACGTCATGGGCATGACCGGCAAGTTCCACACCACCTGGGGTGAATTCGGCGGCTTCAAGCACCCCAACGCCCTGCGCTACGAATGCGCCGCCATGCTCGCCTACGGCTCCAAGTGCAGCGTCGGCGACCAGCTCCATCCCAACGGCCAACTCGACCAGAGTACCTACGACCTCATCGGTGCCGCCTACGCCGAGGTCGAGGCCAAGGAAGCCTGGTGCGACTACACCAAGAACGTGGCCGACATCGCGCTGCTCTCCGCCGCCGCCGTCAACAAGATGAGCGGGCGCGAAGCCGCTGGCGACACCGGCGCAGGCCGCGCCCTGCTCGAAGGCCACTTCCTCTTCGACTTCATCGACGGTGAAATGGACTTCGGCCCCTACAAGATGCTGATCCTGCCCGACGAGGTGAAGGTCGGCCCCGAACTCAAGGCCAGACTCGACGCCTTCCTGGCCAAGGGTGGCAAGCTGCTCCTCACCGGCACCAGCGGCCTCGATGCGGACGGCAAGCCCCTCTTCGACATGGGCGCAGAGTTCGAGGGGCAGAGCCCCTTCCGTCCCGACTTCATCAAGTTCGCCGAGGACATGGGCCCCGACTTCTGCCGCACCCCCACCGTCATGTACCTGCCCAGCCAGCGGATCAAGCCCACCACCGGGCTCTCCCTGGGCGACATCTACGACCCCTACTTCAACCGCACCGACTACTGGCACTTCTGCAGCCACCAGCACACCCCCTTCAAGCCCGAGCCCTCGGGCTACAGCGCGGGCGTGCTCAACGGCCAGATTCTCTACCTGGCCCACCCCGTCTTCTCCATCTACCGGGGCTGGGGTTCGGTGGCCATGGCCGAGTACATCCGCGACGCCGTCGCCCTGCTCCTCGGGGCCGATGCCTCCATCGGCAGCAACCTGCCCTCCATGGCCCGCATCTCCGTGCGCGAACAGGCCGCCGAGAGCCGGTACATCCTCCACCTGCTCTACGCCAACACCATCGCGCGCGGCGGTGCCCTCAGCCTGGCTGGCGGCACGGTCAGCAGCCGCGGCAACATCGAGGTGATCGAGGAGCTCATGCCCCTCCGCGATACCGCCGTGGTCCTGCGCCTGCCCAAGCCCATCAAGAGCGCGACCCTCCAGCCCCAGGGCGTCGGCCTGCCCTTCACCCAGGAAGACGGCGAGGTCCACCTCACCCTCGACGAGTTCTCCTGCCACCAGATGATCGAGCTCGAATACTAGCCGTAGCCCAGGCGTCCGCCTGTCCGCTTCCCTCCACCCCCGTCCGGTCCGCCGGACGGGGGTTTTCGCTTGCCGCACCTGCCACCCCATGTATGTTCTGATGTGGACCATGTTATGGAGGGAAAAGCAATGTGCCGTTTCATTCTCGTCGGCCTGCTCATCCTGGCGGGTTGTGGCAAACCGGAGCGCGGTAAGGTACAGGAGGGAAAAGACCCTGGCTGGTACCGCTCGCACGCTGTCCCCGAGCAGGATCAGCAACGGCGAGAGGCCTTTGCCCGCCTGGAAAAGGGCATGACGGAGAACCAGGTGACCCAGATGATGGGAGCCAAGCCGGATGTGGTGGAGAAGTCCGTCTGGAAGTACAAACTCAGCCACGCCGCGGATACCCACGAGGAGATCGACTGGACATACCTCGTCGCTTTCGAGCAGGGCAAGATGACCGGCAAGGAGGTCGTGTACACGGACATCGTGTGGCGGCCAGTCGAGCCAAAGTAGACCAGAGAGGCAAGCCTCGGGAGGAGGGACGACCGCACTACGCAGCAATACGTGCGGACAACGAGCTCCCCAATCGGGCGGCACACCAGCCCCTCTTCCGTGCATTCCGTGGCTTCCGTGGACCCGGTCAATCCGATCCGGCGGAGTCCAGGTCGGTCTCGGCTTCTGCCGCCAGCTCGGCTTTCTCTTCCGGGGTGGTGGCGATGACGGCCTTGGTCCAGTGTCCGGCAAGGAAGTACCAGATGGTGATGAAGGCGCAGATGACGTTCGCCACGCCCATGCCGGCGTAGATGCCGATGCTGCCCCAGCCGAGGATGCTGCCGAAGAGGTAGGCCAGGGGGATACGCAGCCCCCATTGCCGGAGCAGGGAGACGATCATGACCGGGCGGGTGTGTCCGGAGCCATAGAAGGCCGAACTGAGCACCATGATGACGATGAAGAAGTAGTTCGAGGCGGGCACGATCAGAAAGAACCGGTAGGCTTCCGTGATAACCGCGGGATCGTCCACGAAGAATCGGGCCACCAGTCGCCCCTGCCACATCATGAGCGCGTAGGGGATGGCCATGCCGAGAGCCACGATCAGCACGCCGAGCAGCACGGTGCGGCGGGCGCGGTCAGGCTTGCCTGCACCCAGGGCCTGGCCGACAATGGGGGCTGCCGCCGTGGCCATGCTGTGGCCGGGGATCGAGAGAAAGTTGGTCATGCGGAAGCCGATGGTGAAAGCGGCGATCACGGAATCGCCAAGACCGTTCACCAAGGTCTGGAACGCCATGTAGCCGAAGGAGTTGCTGCCCATACTCACGCCCGCTGGGAAGCCGATGCGGATGATCTGCCGGAGCATCGCGCCCTGCGGTTTCAGGTCGCGAAGGGTCAGTCGGAGCCCCGACCGGCCACGATGGAGCAGCACCAAGCAGGCGACGGCGCTGCCGAACTGGGCCGCGACACTGGCCACGGCGGCACCATCCACCCCCATGTCGAGCCAGAAGATCAGGACGGGGTCCAGAACCAGGTTGAAGAGGCTGGACACGGCGCTGATGTAGACCACCGTGAGCGTGTCGCCCAGAGCCCGGAGCACCGAGCCGTAGGCCACCGTGCAAGCGACAAAGGGCGTCCCCAGAATGAAGATGCGCAGGTAGCTGTCGGCCACCCCCGCGACGTTGTCCGGGACGCGGACCAGGCTGAGCAGGGGCCGGGTCAACGGGAAGATGACGCCGGCCAGGACGACACTGACGGCCAACAACAGCAGCAGCGTCTGCCCGGCGGCCCGGTCGGCCTCGTCATGCCGTTTGGCCCCGGTATACTGCGCCACCAGGGCCGCACCGCCGTTGCCGAACCCAGTCGCGAGCGCGAAGACCACAAAGACGAAGGGCATGCTCACGCCAGGGGCGGTAACCGCGAGCGAATCCAGTTTACCGAGCCAGAAGGCATCGGTCAGGTTGTAGACCGCCTGAACGGACATCTGCGCCATCAGCGGCGCGGCCAGACGAATGAGGTTCCAGGCCAGCGAACCCTCGGTCAGATCGCGACGGCCTCCCGGCCTGGACATCGGGGCTGGCATGGAACGTCGGTCTCCTGGATTGGGCAATTGCTGGGGCACACGAGAACGCCGAACATACGCCGGAGTAGGCCAAGGCGCAATGTGCCAGCCTACTCTCGACGGGGATCGCCTCCCCATGGGGGGGAGGCGGGTGGGTGTGGTGCCCCCTATTTCCCGTCGGGCAGGAACTCGACGCTGGTGGCCGTGTAGCCATCCGGCAGACGCGGGAGCTTCCCGCTGGCCGTTTGCAGGTTCCGCACGGTGATCTTCCGGACCGGCTGATAGGGGAACGGGCGCTGCTCCGGCAACTTCTCCTGGGGCGGCTGCGGGTGGCTGAAGAAACGGAATCCCTGGTAGTCGTCCGGATGGTTGCCGTCATCGACCACCAAGCCGTCGATGCTGATCTCCTCGGGCATAAAGCAGGGGTACCCGAAATCGTGCATGCCATCGTTCCCGCCGCCGATCAGGACCGGGGACAGGCGTGCCCCGTTGCCCGGAATCCACCGGGAGTTGCGGATGATCATCTTCCCTTCCCACGTGCTCCCGTAGTCGCCGCGCAGCGAGACGAACGAACTGCCGTAGAGGGTGGAGTCCTCCACCGTGATTACCCCCCGGCCAATGGCGTTGAATCCCGCCGTCCCCAAGGTGGTCCGACGGATCGTGTACTCGCCCGAGACCCCCTGGTGCGAGTCCATGCGGGAGAGCACGCAGTCCTCGAGCACGATGTTCTTGCAGAAATTCGTCCCGATCACGCCCCAACGCGTCCGGTCGTTGATCAGGTTCATCCGGCACCCTTCCATGCGGAAGTTCACCACGCTGTTGGCCGCGTAGTCGTAGGTCCCCATGCTCACCGGCCTGCTGGCGCTGCCGATCGTCACATAGGTCTTGTGCCCGGTGGCGAAGCAGTCCCGGAAGGTGACATTCGCACAATCCGAAGCGGTCAGAAAGCCGCTGTAGGGGGCACCGATGGACGTCTCCCCCACCACGTAGTGCGTCAGCCCGTCGACGACGGTGTTCGACCGGCGGACGACGATGTTCCGACCCCAGTAGTGGTAGCCCTTGTCGGACAGCATCCGGTTCGCGTAGGTGGTGAAGACTCCGCCCTTCACCACCAGCGTATCCTCCTCGATGGGCCGGGCGGTGACACGGGTGTAGGACTCGAAATCCCAATCGACCGGCCCTTCGACCGAGCCATCCTTCCGCAGAATGAAGCAGTCCCGCAGGATCGAGCCATGGTTCTGGTTCGCCCCCCGGCGGATGAAGACCCGCCGTGCGTCGCTTTGCACCTGGACATAGCAGTCCCGTTCGGGCCGTGCCGCCACCTGCGTCTGGTCCCGCTTCACCGGCTCCAACTCCACCGTCATGGCCGACAGCAACGAATCCACCACGAACAACGGCTGCCGGTGGTTCTCCACCGCCGCCACCACGCCCGAATCATCGACGGTGAACCGCGCCGTGCCCCAATCGGTGCTGGTCGCCACCTTCGCCGTCAGCGCCTTCACGCCCAGATGGTAGGTGCTGCCCCCCTTCGCCCGCACCGGCAAGCCGTGCAGGTTCGCGAACTCGTGCGCCCGGCAGATCGCCTCCAGATCGTCCGCCACGCCATCGCCGACCGCGCCGAAGTCCTCGTAAGTCACGATGCCGCGAGCGAGGGCTTCGCGCGTCGTTTCGTCCAGCAGCTCGGTCGCCTCCGCTTCCGACAGTTCGGAGACCCGGAAGTCGTCGTATTCCGCCGTCACCCGGCTGGCCATGTAGGAGTGGATCCAGACGGACAGCGTCGATGCGGCAGCGGGGGCCACCCCGTAGACCTTGAACTCGCCCCATTCCGCCTGTTCCGGCGGCAGGGACGAGATGATCTGGCTCGGCCGCTGATCGTTCAGCGTCCGCCCGGTCGCGTCGTGGAAGCAGAGATAGACCCCGATGCCCGATCCGGTGAGATTCCGTCCCCAGAACCGCAGCTCGTAGGTCTTCCCCGCCGTCACCGGGATCGCCGCCGAGCGGCAATCGCTGCCGACCTTGTCGTTCTCGTCCACCACCCGCAGTCCTAGCTTCCCCTGATGCGCCGCCTCGGGAACAAAGCGGCTCATCCCCTCATCCTCGGGGGCGACGGTCCACCCCGTCGGGTCCTCGCAATCCCCCGCCGCAAAAGCCAGTTCGGTCGCCCCGTGCGCAACTCCCAGCGACACGAACAGAGAAAGACAGCCAACGATCCAACGCATCATTACACGAGCCTTTTGTACTTGGTGGCACCATTCGGGCATGGCCTAGTATCGCCGCGTTCCGGGCAAACGCCAGCCCCATCGCTCCAAGGTGCGGAATCGCTTCCTAGCCCGCGTTCACGCGGGCGGTCTGGAGCCAGACCTCTTCGCCGTACTCGGCCCGCACCGCCGCCGCAACGGACTCGGGATCGCCCGGGACCATACCGAAGAGGGTCGGCCCGCTGCCAGAGACAACCACGGCGGCGCAACCGGCGGCGAGCATGGTCGCGCGCAGCATGTCGAGCAGGGGGAACTTGTCGCGCACGGCATACTCCAGGGCGTTGTAGACCCCCGCCGCGATACCGGCAGAATCCCCTGCCGCCATGGCGGCAAGGAGGGCCGCGCAATCGGGAGCGGGAGGACGCGGCACGCGGTTGAGGTTGGCGTACGACCAGGCTACCGGCACCGGAAAGCCGGGATTCACCAGCACCAGCGAGAGCTCGCAGCCCAGCGGCACCGGGCGCAGGCGGTCGCCGATCCCCTCCCCCAACATGGGGCGGGGATCGAGGAAGAAGGGCACGTCGGCCCCGATCCCTGATGCCAAGCGGTGCAAGGCCACGCTATCGAGACAGTTCCCATGCCGTTCGTTCAGGGCCAGCAGAGCACCCGCCGCATCGGCGCTGCCCCCGCCCATACCCGCCGCCACCGGGATACGTTTGGCAATGGTGATCCGCCAACGGGGTTCCACCCTAGCCGCTTCGGCGAAGGCCTGGGCGGCACGCCAGCAGACGTTGGTTTGGTCGCACGGCACGCCGGGGTGATCGCAGACGATCTCGATGCCGGGCTGGTCCAGCACATCCACAGCCACCTCGTCCATCGGCTCGCCCACCGGCAGGAACACGGTGCGCAGGTCGTGGTACCCGTCGGGACGCTTGCCGAGGACATCCAGGAACAGGTTGATCTTGCCGGGAACGGAGCGGGTAACGGT
>QKCY01000583.1 GCA_003245525.1 Victivallales bacterium
AAGGACCCCGAACTGGCTCCGGTCTGGCAGGGGATTCTGGCCAAGGCGGAGGGGATGTGCGATCCCCAGAGCAAGACGTACCTGGATCCCGAGCATCCCTTCTCCGACCGGGCGCGCGGCGAGTACGAACCGGAGCGCCGTCACGCTGCCCTACTGGTCCACACGGTGGGGCGCAAGCTGAGCGAATGCGCGGAGACGGTGGGTTTTGCCTATCAGATCACCGGTCGGAAGGATCTCGGTCGGCATGGGGCCGCATTCGTCTATGCGATGGCGAAGGAGTACCCGAGCACCCGTCCCGAGATCGCCAAGGGGTTTGCCGGCGGCCGGGGCGATGTGATGCATGGTCTGGCCCTCGGCTACGACTGGCTGGGCGATGCCATGACCGATGCCCAGCGCCAGGACGTGGCGGCGTCGGCCAAAGGCTATCTGGAGCAGTTCGGCGAGGAGTTCGAGAATCCCAAGAACTGGTGGTACAAGGTCCACAACTACAACGGCGTGAACGGCGGGGCGGCGGGCTGTCTGGCCCTGGCTCTGCACGACGCCTATCCCAACGAGTACCAGGCTTGGGTGGACCACGCTGTGGCCATCATCGAGCGCTGGATGGACACGGGGTTCGACAAGGAAGGGTCCTACTTCGAAGGCGTCGGCTATTCCGGCTACGGCCTGGGCAACACGGTGCTGTTCGCGGACGCCCTGCGCCGGGCGAAGAGCAAGCACGACCTCTTCCAGCAGCCGCTGTTCGCGCATTACAGCACCTACCTGGCCCTGTCCCTGCTGCCGGGCGAGCGGGTCTACGACGCGCGCAACGACTCCAACTACGCCGGTTTGGGCGGCATGTTGCTGGGGCTGGCCAAGAATCTCGACAGCGGGCTCTACCGCTGGCTGTGGGACAACTCGGGCGGCGACAAGACCTTCCAGCGGATCATCTTCGCCAACCAGGTGGCTCCGGTCGATCCGGTCAAGGCCGGGGTGCCGCTGGCCGACCATTTCCAGGGACGCGGTCTGTGCGTCTGGCGGACCGGTTGGACGGCAGACGACGTGATGTTCTCCATCGAGGCGGGACCCTACTACGCCACGACCCACAACCAGGCCGACAAGGGGCATTTCACCCTCTACGGACTCGGCCAGCGTTGGGCCACGGACACCGGCTATGCCAACGAGAACTCCCCCCACGGTCGCGGTCAGGCCGCCGCCCACAGCTGTGTGCTGATCGAGGGCAAGGGGCAGGCCCGGTCCGGCGCGGGTCTCGGGACCAACGGCACCATCGTCTCCTTCACCAACAACAGCCGCTACGGCTATGCTCTGGCGGACTGTACCGAAGCCTATCAGAAGAACAACCGGGGCCAAGCCGGGGCCGGGGTGGAGTTCGCCCGTCGGCACGCCCTGTTCGTCTATCCCAAGGGCAAGGCTCCTGCCTACGCTGTGGTGCTCGACGACATCAAGCAGAACGGCGAGTCCCACGATTTCACCTGGCAGATGATGCTGGACGACCAGATGGAGGCGACGATCCGCGACGACCAGGCGTTGCTGGCGCGCCCCGATGCCTCCGGCGACGGCTACGTGGATTCCCCCTGGACCAGCAGCGACGATGCCGTGGCCAGCGTGGCGCCCGGGGCGCAGCCGCCCGGCGAGCTGCATCTGAACATCAAGGTGCCGAAAGCTGGGACCTACACTCTCTGGGCGCGGGTCCGCACCTTGGCGGACGAGCCCTCCAAGGCCGATTCCTTCTTCGTGTGCATGGACGATGGCCAGAGGACCGATTGGCACATGCCGACGGTGAGTTCCTGGACCTGGGGCAAAGTGAGTTCTGGAGTTCCCCATGCGCCAGTCTCTTACCCGTTGACGGCCGGGACCCATCGCCTGATGATTGGCCGCCGCGAGCCCGGTGCCCAGGTGGATTGCGTGGTTCTGACCACCAATGCCGAGGAGCCTCCCGTGCTGAGTGAAGTGCGTGGCCAGCCCCTCTTCGCCGAGGCGGAATCCGGTACCGTCAGTGCCCCCATGCGGGTCGTTCGCATGGCCAAGACGCCGACCCGCCTCCTGGTCCGTATCGCCGCAGCGGAACCGGTGACCCTCAAGACCGATATCTGTCACACCGAGGACTACCACGGTCTCGGTGCCTTCCCCCTCCTGCGGGCCGACACCAAGGCTGTGAACCCCCGTTTTGCCGCCGTGCTCCTGCCCTTGCCTGCCGATAGCCCCACCCCCAAGGTCGGCTTCGCCACGACCCCGGCGGGACAGGAGATCCACGTCCGCTGGCCCGACCACGAGGATGTCATCCTCTGGCCCGACCAGCCGGACCAGCCCCCGACGCTTCGCTGACCACAAAGTGGCAGCGGCGTCCCGCCGCTGATTGGCTGTCTGGTCTTTCGTGGCAGCGGCGTCCCGCCGCTGGTTTCCCGGTCTCGCCGCTCCGGCCACGTTGGGCGCTCCCGGCAGTGGGAGAAATCGTCGCATCGGGATGGGTTCCGTGGCCGGAGCCGCTGGCTCCGGTGGGGGTGCCGGAGCGCGCCGCTCCGGCCACGTTGGGCGCTCCCGGCAGTGGGAGGAGTCGTTGCATCGGGATGG
>QKCY01000372.1 GCA_003245525.1 Victivallales bacterium
TTGCGTGGAGTGCAGATGGTATGACTCCATCACAAGCGGTATGGTTGATACGTCCCTCCCGGTTACCATACTCGGAGAAACCCCATGTTCGATGCCTCTCCCAATCGCTACCAATCGATGACCTACCGCCGGTGCGGCCGCAGCGGTCTCATGCTGCCCGCCGTCTCGCTCGGCCTCTGGCACAACTTCGGCGGGGTCGATACCCTCGACAATGCCCGGACCATGCTCCTGGGTTCTTTCGACATGGGCATCACCCATTTCGACCTCGCCAACAACTACGGTCCACCGCCGGGCTCCGCCGAGGAGACCTTCGGACACGTGCTGAAGCACGACCTCTCGGGCTATCGCGACGAGCTCATCATCTCCAGCAAGGCCGGCTATCGCATGTGGCCCGGTCCCTACGGCGAATGGGGTTCGCGCAAGTACCTCGTCGCCAGCCTCGACCAGAGCCTCAAGCGGATGGGGCTGGACTACGTGGACATCTTCTACCACCACCGGCCCGATCCCGACACGCCGCTTGAGGAGACCATGCAGGCCCTCGACTACATCGTCCGCAGCGGCCGGGCGCTCTATGTCGGCATCTCCTCCTACCGCGCCGACCGCACCCGCGAGGCGGCGGCCATGCTCAAGAGCCTCGGCACGCCCTGCCTCATCCACCAGCCGTCCTACAGCATGTTCAATCGCTGGACCGAGGACGACAAGCTCTACGCCGCCCTGGCCGACACCGGCATGGGCAGCATCGTCTTCTCGCCCCTCGCCCAGGGACTGCTCACCGGCAAGTACCTGAAGGGCATCCCCGAGGATTCCCGCGCCGCCAAGCCCCATGGTTTCCTCAAGCGCGAGGCGATCACCCCCGACAAGCTGGCCCAGATCACCCAACTCGACGAGCTCGCCATCGCCCGCGGCCAGACCCTGGCCCAGATGGCCATCGCCTGGGTTCTGCGCCAACCCGAGGTGACTTCCGCCCTCATCGGTGCCAGCCGCCTGTCCCAGGTGAAGGACTGCGCCGGAGCCCTCGCGAACCTCGCCTTCAGCCCCGAGGAACTCGCCCGCATCGATTCGATCTGCGGCCGCTAGCCGTCTCCGAACGCAAGAGCGCCTCCCGATCCACCGGTCGGGAGGCGTTCTGCACTATGATCGTCCCGAATCTTGTTTTCGGTGCAAGGAATCCGCATCTAGAAAACTGTAACATTCACGAAGAAAGTATGTTGAGCATCTCTTCCAGCGTCCGTTTCCTGCCTTCGGCGGCATGCCGCTGAGCCCCGCAGGGGCGGAGGAACAGAGCCTGGGGCAACGCCCCAGGAAGGCGTCCCTCCCCGACCAGCAGGCTGAAGGCCTGCGGCTGGGAGGCTCGCGATGCCGGCGTCGCCGGAAGCCGCAGGCCGCTGGCCTGCCAACCGGGGCGACCGCAACCCGGGGCGACGCTTCGCTCTACCCCGGGCTTTGCTCCCACGGCCCTTCAGGCCGAAAGAGGAGTTCGATTGCGGCCAAGGGCTGCTCCAAGTTCGTCCGGGGACTTTCCCGCGTCGGCGCAGGAAGCCGTCCCCGCCCGTTGCCTTCCAGTAGCGGAATCGCAGGTCTTGTGGATTACCGAAATGCACGTGTCGGGGCGGTGTGGTACTGTGTTCGCCGGCACTAACTGCCTGGAGCCGGAGCCGGCTTGGCGGCGGGTGCGGTGCCAGTCATCTATCGAGCAGGAGAGCTTTGATGAAATCCCAGACGCCACGCCAGCATTTCAGCGCTGACCCCGCCGCCCAGAAGCGGGAGTTGCAGAACAACGTCCTGATGCAGCGCTTCGCGGCCTCCCGCGCGGCCAAGGTGGCGGACCCGTACCGCCCATTCTATCACTTCTCCTCGCCAGAGAACGGGCTGAACGATCCCAACGGCCTCTGCTTCTGGCAGGGAAACTGGCACCTTTTCTACCAAACCAACCCCAATGAGGGGCGGGTCCATTGGGGGCATGCGATCAGCCAAGACCTCATCCACTGGCAAGACCTGCCCTACGCCATCTACCCCGACACGGAGGAGAACAGCTTCTCGGGTAGCTGCTTCGTCGAGGACAACCGGGTCATTGCCGCCTACTACGGACACAAGGGACAGTCCGGCCTGATGGTTGCCGTGTCCAGCGATCCGCTGCTCCTGAACTGGGAGACCGTCACGGGCAAGGCCGTCATCCCCAATGTCGCCTACGATGAGTATGGCTCCCCCCACCAGATCTACGACCCCTGCATCTGGAAAGACGGGGAGTTCTACTATGTGATCTGCGGCGGCTGGGCCGACGGCATCAGCCCCCTGGCCGAGCCGCACGCGAACCACAAGGTAGGCTGCGAGAACCCGACCCCGTGCCGCATGGTCGACCATCTGTACCGGTCGCCCGACCTGGAGAACTGGGTGTACATGGGGCAGTTCATGGAGAACGACATTTTCGGGTTCTCCGGGGACGATGGCTCCTGTCCCTACTTCTGGCCCATCGGCGACAAGCACATCCTCCTCACTTTCAGCCACGTGCATAGCGCGATGTATGTGGTCGGCGACTATGACCGCCGACGGCAGAAGTTCGTGGCG
>QKCY01000106.1 GCA_003245525.1 Victivallales bacterium
CAGGCCAGCGCCCTGCGGCAAGCCTGGGGCAAGTCCGGATTGCTGGGCTGTCGCCTGTCGGTACACACTGTCGCTGGCGACTCCCTGCCGTACCGTTCCTATCTCTTCAACTTGGTGCTGGCCGAGCGGCCTTCCGCCGAACTCTGCCGTGTGGTCCGGCCTTTGAATGGACGACTGGTGAGCCGGACTGTCGGCACGGCGGATGTGCCGGGTGAAGCCGTGGCGTTGCCCTCTGGCTTCGCCTTCGCTTTCCAGCGGGGCGCGGTGCCGGGCGGTGGGGAGTGGACCCATTGCTACGGCGATGCGGGGAACACGGCCTGTAGCAACGACCGCCTGTCCTTCGGCGATTTCTCGGTGCTGTGGTACGGTCGGCCCGGTCCGCAGTACATGTACGAGCGCCACGTCAAAGGGGCGGCACCGCTCTACCGGGACGGCATCGTTTTCGTCAACGGCAAGGGGTATCTCGCCGGGGTTGACGCCTACAACGGCACCATGCTCTGGGAGAAGCACATTCCCGGAGCGGGCCGCATGGCCATGCTCAAGGATTGCGGCAACATGGTCACCACCGACGACCGGCTCTATGCCGCCGTGGACGGGGATTGCCTGGTGTTCGATGCCCGGTCGGGCAAGGAGGTGTCCCGCTATCCGGTGAGCCGCTATGCCGGGGAACCGCAGCACTGGGGCTACGTGGCTGCCGTTGCCGACTTGCTGGTTGGCACCGCCACGCTCCCGAACGCTGAACTGACGCCAGGCGTGAAGGAAGACTACAACAACGTTTGGTACAACTTCCAGCCCGTGGTCA
Source organism: Victivallales bacterium (assembly GCA_003245525.1). Lineage (GTDB taxonomy): Bacteria > Verrucomicrobiota > Lentisphaeria > Oligosphaerales > Lenti-02 > Lenti-02. The sequence continues at coordinate 803 of QKCY01000106.1, forward strand.
CCAGCCGAAGCGTGTTCGGGCTGGTTCGGGCCGACGGCGCGCCCCGTTGGCAGTACGAACCGGAGAAAGGGGTGATCCTCAACCCGACTCTGGGCATTGTCGACGGCTTGGTCTGTTTCGTCGAGAGCACCAACCCGGCCACGAAAGAGGATGCGGATGGCAAGATCAACCTGGCCGAACTCTTCACGAATGGTCCCCGGCTGACCGCTCTGCGGGCCGACACCGGAGCGGTGGCCTGGTCGGTGCCCATCGATCTCGCGGCCTTCCAGCACGCGATCTACCTCTCGGGCAAGGACGGGGTGATCGTGCTCACCGGTTCCCGCCACCAGCAGATGGCTGAGCAGAAGCTGATCCAGTATCAACTGGTCGGAGTGAATGCTGCCGACGGCAAGGAGCTGTGGCGCAACGACAACACGCCTTCCCGCGCCCATATCCTCGACGGCGGGCACGGGGAGCAGACCCAGCATCCCACCATCGTGGGCAACGTGGTCTATGGGCCGGGCTTTGCCCGCGACCTCCACACGGGCGCGGAGGTTGCCTGCTGGAAGTGGAACAAGAGCCCGCAGTGCGCCACCGTCTCCAGTTCGGCCACCTGCGCCTTCAGCCGCCAGGGCGGTAACCCCACCATCGCGGATCTGGCGACCGGCAAGGAGATCAAGCTCACCCGGGTCACTCGGCCCAGTTGCTGGATCAACACCCTTCCTGTCGGCGGTCTGGTGGTGATCCCGGAGGGCAGTTCCGGCTGCACCTGCGGCTATTCGATCCAGACCACGCTCGCCTTGGCTCCGGTGGCGAATTGATGGCCGGGTAGCCACGCCACAAAGTTTCCCGTATGCTGCAGAGCAGCCGTTGGCTGCAACCAGACTCGTCTTCCGGCCTGAAAGGCCATGGCAGCAAAGCCCGGGGCAGAGCGAAGCGCCGCCCCGGGTTGCATCCGCCCCCGGCGAGCAGGCCAGCGGCCTGCGGCTTCCGGAGACGCTGGCGCCGCACCGCCCTCTACCGCAGGCATTCAGCCTGCTGATCGGCGAGGAACGTCTTCCTGGGGCGTTGCCCCAGGCTCTGTTCCCCTGCCCCTCTGGGGCAGGGCGAGCTTGCCGCCGATAGGAGAAAACAGACGTCAGAAAAGGACGCTACGACCTCCTGCTTTTCATGTATGTTGCATGTTCCCATATCCAGGTTTCTTGTTCGGAAAACAAGAACCGGAATGATGGTAGTGCCAAAAGGCAGGCGAGTGGGCGGCCTTGCCGTCGGGGCGCGGTCATGCTATGCTCGGCAAGTCGGCATGTAATCGTAGGCAGGACAGCGTGAGGTGATGATGGTGCGGATTGTGGTAGGCATGGGTATTGCGCTCTCTTTGGTGATTCCGGTCCACGCGGCCTTGCGTCTCGGGGGCAAGGATCTGGGTAGTCTGCCGCCGGGGGTGACGGCTCACGCCAGTCTGGCGACCGCCCCGGATGGGGACGGGCTGGCGTTCCGCTGTTCCGACGGTGGGCTCTCCGTTCCGACGGCGGGGAATCTGACGGCGACGGCAGGCACCATCGACCTACGCCTGCAGACGCCTGCCGAGTGGCCGGTCGATGAGGATCGGGCCGTGTTCCATTGCGGGGAGCAGACCCATGTCCACCTCTCCCTGCTGTTCCGAAAAGGAACGCTGATGGCGGTCTACAAGGGCGGTGAGGAATACTTCGCCTCGATCAACACCCGTGCCCCCAGTGACTGGGCGCCGCTGAGTTGGCATCGGTTGACCTTCACCTGGCAGGCTACCGGCGAGAGGGTGTTCTTCCTGCTGAGCATCGATGGCCGTCTGGTGGCGACCAAGGAGGGGCATCTGATGGATCCCTGGCCGAGCGTATGCACGGTCGGCGACCGGAATGGCCGGACGCCCTGGCAGGGCCTGCTCGACGATGTCTCGCTGTCGCCCGCCTTCACCGCTCCGCCCGAACTGGCTCCCGGCGAACGGACCGTGACCGTGGATGCCGCTCGCCCGGTGGGCGAGTGCTATGCGTTCTGGACCGTGGCCAACTGCAATCAGCCCCATCGCTTCGCGGATGCCAACTACCGGCGCGGGTGCCTTACTCGTCCCTTCATCAAGGGGGTCAATGCCGTCTACCTCCTGGGCGGCCGCTACCGCGACCAGAACGTGTGGTACACCGGGCTTGCTCCCGACGGTTCGCTACGGGTGGATTTCACCGGCATGATTGAACAGATCCAGGGCATGCTGGACGTTCACTACACGCCCTGGATCGTGCTGGACAATGTGCCCTACGCCATGAGCGATCCACCGCAGGAGAACACCTACGGCAACACCGCGCCCGCCGCTGACGTGAAGGTCTGGGAGAAGTATGTGGAGGCGGCGGTGCGCGCCATGGTGGATGCCTTCGGAGCCGAGCGGGTTTCCTCCTGGTGGTTTCGGGTCGGTACCGAGCCCGATCTCGATCCCGGTCACTGGTGTGGCACCAAGGAGCAATACTTGGAGCACTACGACCGCACGGTGGCGGCGGTCTGCCGGGTTCTGCCCAACGCGATCATCGGTCCCGGCAATATCCTCAATCCTGCGGGCGGGCAGTTTGGCCTGACTCCGGCCAAGCATTGGGGACTCGATATCATCGACCACTGCGGGGCCGGTACCCGGATGGACTGGTTCTCCTTCTCCTGGTACGGTCGAGTGGGGCAGTCCCTGGATGCCTTCGATGATGCGGTCCACCGAATTCGCGTGCGTCTGGACCGCTACCCGCCGTTTGCCCAGACGCCGCTGGTCGTGGGCGAGTTCGCCGTGCTGCACGACGAAGCGGGTCGGCGGCTGTGGGCGGGCGACACCACCGAATGGGCTGCCAGTTTCTATGCCGCCCTGGCCAACCGGGTCTATGGCTATGGCATCGTGCGCGTGAACGAATGGGCCAGTAGCACGCAGGGTGTCTATCATGGCCGGGCGAATGTCATGGCCATGCTGGAGAGCATGGTCGGCAGCCAGCGGCTGGCCGTCACGGTGGAGGCCGAATCGCAAGCGGATGCCGGTGCGCTCGCCTTCCGCCAGGACGACGCCCTGTGGCTGCTGGTCTACAACCACCGGCCCATGCGAGAGCCGAAGGTGACCGAGACGATTCATCTCGTGGTCCGCGATCCCCGCATGAAAACAGGCGGTACCTGGCAGCTTACCGAATCCCTCCTGGATGCCGACCACGGCATTTGGAGCCATGCCTTCGAGGCCGATTGCGCCGCCGCTGGTCT
>QKCY01000515.1 GCA_003245525.1 Victivallales bacterium
CCGCAACGAGGACCCGAACGCCAGCCTGCCCACCCACGCTTGGCAGATTCCGGTCGGCGCGGCGGTCAAGGGTTTTGCCTTCCTCCAGACCTGCGAGCACCCCGACCGCTTCAGCCGCCACATCTACGACCGCCAGAAGGTCAATCCCGGCCAGGTCGCCAGTTATACCATCTACTATGCCGATGGCCACGAGGTGACCCTTCCCCTCCGCTGGAACCAGGAAGTTGCCGACTGGAACAGCCAGCTTGGCGCAGGCCGTTGCGAGACGGCGTGGGAGGGCCAGACCCGAGGCGGCGCGCAAATCCGGCTCGGGGTCTACCGCTGGGCCAATCCCCGTCCCGAGGTCCCCATCGAGTCCATCGACTTCGTCTCCGGCGGCGACAAGGTCCGCCCGGTGCTCATCGCTCTCACCGCTTGGCAATAATCTACGGAGCAACCGATATGACCAGTAAGGACAAGGAACGTCTCAGAGGTCTGGCCTGCCGCTACGCCGAAGCCGCCTGCGGGGAGGCCATGGCCCAGCGGCGGGAGAAGTGGCGCGTCCACAATCGACTCCAGGAAAAGACCTTCCCCTTTCACATCGAGGACAACGGCAGCTATCTCCGGGACCTGACACCGCCGCTGGAATGCGAAGCGGGCGACTGCCGGGGCCTGGAAGGCCGTCTGCTCAACGCCCTCGTCGCCTACGAGACCATCGACGACGACCGGATCATTCCCGACCGCTTCGTGGTGGACTGGCACACCCCCCTCACCACGGTCTGCGACGAACTCCAGATCACGCGCGCGGACAACGGACACGGCAGCTCGCTGGGCTACGAGACCAACGAGCCTATCAAGGACATCGACGCCGATTTCGGCAAGCTGAAGAAGCGGGTGATCACGCTCGACCGGGAAGGGACCGAACGGCAGGCGGCACTGGCAGCGGAGATCTTCGCGGGACTCCTGCCGGTGGAAATCGGACGGCCCAGCTCGCTCTACTCGAACGGAATCACCAACAAGGCGGTGCATCTCATGGGCATGCAGGAGCTGTACCTGCAAATGGCCCTGAACCCGGACGCCGTACACCGGCTCTTCACCTTCCTCGCCGAGGACAACCTGGCCCTGGGCCAGTGGGAGGAGGATCAGGGCCTGCTGACCCTGAACCACGACGGCAACCAGGGCTACTGCTCGGGCAGCTCCCAATACTCCGACGAGACTGCCGTTCCGGCCGGGGACCGCGTGGTGTCCACGGACCGCTACGGTTACCTGGAATCCCAGGAATCAGCCGGCATCTCCGCCGCCATGTTCGACGAGTTCCTCATGCCCCATTTCCTGAAGCTCGCGGGCAAGTTCAAGCTCATGAAATTCGGCTGCTGCGAAGCGGTCCACGACCTGATGCCGGTCCTCCAGCGGCTGCCCGGCCTGCGCAAGGTGAGCGTCACCCCCTGGTGCGACCTCCGCAAGCTGGCCGAAACCTGTCGCGAAGACATCATCTGGAGCCGGAAGCCCGTCCCGCTCAAGCTCTGCGGCGACACCTTCTCCGTCGACGCGCTGCGGGAGCACCTGCAGGAAACCCTCGACATCGGGCGGGACCACTTCGTCGAGTTCGTCTTCCGCGACACCTGCCTCCTGAGCGGTGCCATGCGCGACCGGGTCGCCCAGACCTGCGCCATGGTCCGCGCCCTCACCGGCCACCCCGAAGGCAGCCGCGGGTAGAAGCTCGGAACCGCCCGCTGTTCGGGCAGGGCGGACTTGGTGGACCCTCGTCCACAGTGTCCACCAAGTCCACCCAGTCCACTTTTTCTCCCCGCAACCCGCGCGCATCAGCGGAAAGCTCCGTCTCTATGGGTAGACACTCATATGAAGGAGCCTGCCATGAACCTCTTCCGGTACTGCGCGGTGGACGCCAACGGCCAGGAGACCGCTGGTACGCTCGAAGCCCCGACCCTCGCGGTGGCGACCGATCTGCTGAAGCGGCAGGGGCTGTTCCCCACTCATCTGGCCGAGAAGTCGGGCAGGCGGCAAGCTGTCCAGAGCGCCGCCGCCAGTCCTCCCGCCGGTTTCTTCGCCCCCCGGCTCAAGGGCAAGGCCCTGTGCGAGTTCACCCGGCAGTTGTCCACGCTGCTGGAGGCGGGCATGCCGCTACTGCGGTCCTTGCGCCTGCTCCAGCAGCAGAGTGATCCGGTGGGCCGCCAGGTGCTAGGCGGCTTGGCCGAGGCCATCGAGGGCGGCAGCTCGTTCAGCGAGGCCCTGGGGCGCTATCCGCGCAGTTTCGACCGGCTCTATGTGAGCATGGCGCGGGCGGGCGAGGCCTCGGGGGCATTGGACCAGGTGCTGGACCGGCAGGCGGAATACCTGGAGAAGCGCCGCCGCCTGGGCAAGAAGGTGAAGGGCGCGCTGGCCTATCCCACCGTGGTCTGCCTCGTGGCGCTGCTCATCACGGCCGGGCTGATGGTCTTCATCGTCCCCAAATTCGCGAAGATGTTCGAGGAGATGCTGGGCGGTACCCCCCTGCCCGCTCTGACCCGCTGGGTGATCGGGGCCAGCGACGTGCTGATGCACCGAGGCCAC
>QKCY01000569.1 GCA_003245525.1 Victivallales bacterium
TCTTGCCCGAGACCTTCGCGCGCTTCCTGGTGGATTCCCCGAAGAAGGACAAGCAGTGCCGGGTGAAAACGGCAGTCGTCACCGCCCTGCGCGCCGGTGATCTCCCGGCGGGGGAGGTCTTCCTGCGGGGGGCGCGTTTCGTCCAGATGGAGCCGGTCTACGGTGGCTCGGTTGACACCGCCGTGACCCTGCGCGTGGAGTCTGCCTTGGGGCTGGCGGCCATGTTGCATCCGGATGCGTTGCTGGTCCTCACCGACCTGCTGGTCGACCCGGAACCTTCGCCGCGAGCAGCAGCGGCGCGGGCGCTCGGCTACGTGGGCGGCGAGACGGCAGCCCTGCTCCTGCGCCTGAAAATCCGTACTGGCGACCCGGATCCCGAAGTGCTTGGCGCCTGCTTCGGGGCCTTGCTCTCGGTCGATCCACGGGGAGCGGTGCCCTTCGTCAGCGGCTATCTGGACGGCTCCGACGGCGACGTCAGCCAAAGTGCGGCACTCGCCTTGGGCGAGCACGGCGGCGAAGCTGGGCTGGCCGCGCTTCTTGCCTGCTGGGAACGTACCATTCTGAACTCGGCCCGCCGCCTCCTGGTCCTCCCGATTGCCCTGTCCCGCTGTCCCGAGGCCCGGACCTTTCTGCTCGAAACCGTCCGCGCCGCCGACTCCGCGCTCGCCGCCTCGGCCGTGGAGTGCCGTCTTCGCCGAGGAAGTCCGCCAGGCTGCTCTTGGGCACCGAGACCCGATCGTCACCCAAGCCTATGGGGCGGCATTCGAGTAGACGCCTGTGGGGCAAGACCGACCTGAGTACGCCGTCAGATGTGAGGCTCTGATGCCAACCGAACGACAGCCATAGAGTATTGGGGGAATCCTGTGAAGTTCTGACGGTTGTTTGCTTCAGCCTGGAAACCGGCACCGGATCGGGGTCACGCGGGGAGCGGTCGCGGCCCCGCGACCACGGCGCGTAGCGCCGGAACTGTGTTGCCCGTCCAGGAACGTCTGCCGTAGGCGAGCCAACCCATTCCCCGCTTTCTGTCAGTCTGGATTCGGGAGAGGTGGTCGCGGGGCCGCGACCGCTCCCCACCTGGGATATGCAGGAGTTCCGGCTGGGAATTCCCGACCATGGGTGGAGTGTCGGGGAAACGGGGGAGGAAAGTGGCCAGTCCTCTTCGTATGACGGCAGACTGGTGTGATCTACCGGCCATATCCCACTGAAACCAAACCCAGTAGTGAACAGAGAACCGTCAGAAACCCCACGGCGTGAGAGGGGACGGGCTCCTCGCGGGAGCTCACTGCAGGTAGGCCATGCGCATGATGCCCTTGCCCTTCACCTCGACGGGCTCCCGCTCGCGGAAGGTGAAGCTGCCATTGACCTGGGCGCGGGTCGACTCGGAGACGTTGATCTGCATGGGCTCGCAGAGCTGCTCCATGCGGGCCGCCGTGTTGACGGCGTCGCCGAAGATGTCGTAGATGTACTTGTGGACGCCGACGACCCCGCCGACCGCATCGCCCGAGTTGATGCCAAAACGCATGTCCCACGCCCGCCGCGGCTCGCCGGGCACGATGCTGGCGTTACGTCGCCGGATCACCTCGCGTAGCTCACGGGTGGCCGCGAGCATGCAGCTGGCGTGGTCCGGGTTCGGGGAAGGCATGCCACAGACCGCGAGGTAGCCGTCGCCCATGGTCTTGATTCGTTCGCAACCATAGCGTTCGACCGTCTCGTCGAAGGCGGTGAAGATCTCGTTCAGCTCATTGATGAGCAGACGGGGAGTCAGGGCGGCTCCCTTCTTGGTGAAGTCTACGATATCGGCAAAGAGCACCGTCACCTCCGGGAAATACTGCACATCCGACGTGCCGCATTCGCGCAGCTCGTTGGCCACCTTCCGGGGGAGGATGTTGAGCAGGAGGCGTTCGGACTTCTCCTTCTCCCGGCGGATGATCTCGTTCTTCATGCGCAGTTCCAGATGGGTCTGCACCCGGACCTCAAGCTCCACCTCGTTGAAGGGCTTGAGGACGTAGTCCACGGCCCCCGCCTCGAAGCCGCGGACCACGCAGGCCGCATCGCCTTCCCCGGTCAGCATGATGATCGGCGTCTCCCGGTGGGCCGGGAGGGCCTTGATGCGTCGGCAGGTCTCGAAACCGTCCATGCCGTCCATCACGACATCCAGCAGGATGAGGTCGAACAGGCGGGCCTCCGCCTGGCGCACAGCCTGCTCGCCGCTGGTGGCGAAGAACAGCCGGTACCGCTTCGCGGCCAGCGAGTTGGCCACCAATTCGATGTTGGCGGGGACATCGTCCACGATGAGGATGCGGAAGAGGTTGCGATGCGGTTGCAGAATCTCGATCTGCCGCGATACCCGGGCCAGGAGGATCTCGGGGTTGACCGGCTTCACCAGGTAGTCCACCGCGCCGCTATCGAAGGCTGCTCGCTCTGCCGCCTCGTCGTTGGCGGCGGAGATGAAGATCACGGGGACTTCGCGGGTCGATGGCGTTCCTTTCAGACGGCGGCACACCTCGTACCCGTCCATGCCCGGCATGATGGCGTCCAGCAAGATCAGGTCTGGCTTAGGCGTGCCCTGGGCTAGGCGCAACGCCTCTTCCCCCGAAGCAGCGGTGCTGATCCGGTACTCCGCCTTCAGAATCTCGCCGAGAATCGCGGTGTTGGTCTGCTCGTCGTCCACGACGAGGATATGGCATCTGGTGTCGTCCATACTCAACGCGCACCCATGGGAGGGGACATGTTCCCAGTCCCCGGCAGCCGGACAAGAACGCATGCCGAATCTGACATTAGCTGTCCATCTCCAACTTCCGGCCGAGGGATGCCACGATCTCCTGGGCGGTGGCGAAATCAAGGGAATTCATGCGGGCCTCCAACTCGGCAAATGTATCGTCGACTCCCCGGTCGGCGAGGGAGGCACGCAATTCGGCCGCCGTGTTCCGGGCCAAGAGATCGCCATCCTGGAGTTGCGTGAGCAATCTGGCCAGCAGGGGAGCCACGGCCGATCCCTTGCTTGGTGCTGCTGCCGTTTCCGCCGTCGGCTCGTCCGCAGCGGCTCCCAGCACCGTCGTGATCGCCTGGAATGCCGCCTCAAGCGCTTCGGCCAACTCGGGCAATCTTTGCCGGGCTTCCTGTTCGTCGCCGCCCCGCAGGGCCTCGTCCAACTGGGCGGCGAGCTGTTGCACGCAGGGCATGGAGAGGTTTCCCGCCGTGCCCTTCAGGGTGTGGCTAAGAACCCGGGCGCGCTTCCGGTCCCCCGCGTCCAGCGCGGCGGCGATCCCCCCGGCCATCCCCTGGTTGCTGCTGGAGAACTCGCGCAGCAGCTTGTGGTAGAGCGCGCGATTGCCGCGCAACCGCTGCATGCCCTCCTCCACATGGATGGCCGACGAGACGGCGGGGGAATCCTGCTCCGGCTTTCCGGTGGCGCTGTTCGCGGCAACGTACTTGGCCAGGACCTCCGCCAAACGCTCGGGATTGATGGGTTTCGTCACATAATCGTCCATGCCAGCGGCCAGGCACTTCTCCCGGTCCCCTTGCATGGCGTTGGCGGTCATGGCGATCACGGGCAGGCCTTCGAACCCCAAGTCGTGCCGGATGGCGTGGGTGGTCTCGTACCCATCCATGCCGGGCATCTGGATGTCCATGAGGACGGCATCGTACTGGTTGGTCTGGAGTTTGCGGAGGGCGACCTCGCCATCCGGTGCCATGTCCACGCCCACCCCGTAGCCGCGGAGCACCTCCCCCGCCAGTTCCCGGTTGATCGCGTTGTCCTCCACCAGCAGCACGGAACTGCCGCGAATCAGGGCCGCCGCCACGGCGGCATTGGCATCCCGCCGAGGAGTCGCGGACACCGTTGCCCGCTTCTTGCCCACGGACTCGATAATGGCGTTGAACAGGCTCGACTGCTTGATCGGCTTGTCCAGCAGCCGACTGATACCGAGTTCCGAGATCTGGGTGGCGATATCGTCGCGGTCGTACGCCGTGGCCATCACGATCGGCACCTTGGCGGTCGCTGGATTCTGCCGGATTCGCCGGGCCACGGCGATCCCGTCCATCCCCGGCATCCGGACGTCCAGACAGACCAGGGAGATGGGTTTGTCGCTGTTGGTGGCGTTTTCGAGAATGCGGAGCGCCTCCTCCCCGGAAGGGGCGGTCCGCACCGCCATGCCCAACGAGGAGAGCATCTCGTCCATGAACATGAGGTCGGCAGGGTTGTCGTCCACCAGCAGCGTGGGCAGTCCCCGGAGATCGGCGTCGAAGACATACACCGGCTCGAATTCCTTCTCCTGCCGGCCGAAGGTGACCGTGAAGCTGAAGGTGCTGCCTTTGCCCACCTCGCTTTCGGCCACCAACTCTCCCCCCATCAGCTCGACCAACTGGTGGCTGATCGTCAGCCCCAGCCCCGTGCCGCCATGTTTGCGGGTGGTCGTGGCATCGGCCTGGACGAAAGCGCCGAACAGGTGCTTGATCTTCTCCTTGGGAATCCCCGGCCCCGTATCCTTAACCGAGAACTGGAGTGTAGCGTTGGCATCGGTCTTGTCCTCGCAGGAGACATGGAGGACGACCGAGCCATGTTCGGTGAACTTCACGGCGTTGCCGATCAGGTTGACGAGGACCTGGCGGAGCCGGAGTGGGTCGCCAACCAGGCTGTTGGGGACCTCCATGGACCGGTTCACCACCAGGTTGATGCCCTTCTGGGTGGTGCGTTGCCCGAAGAGATCCACCAGGGATTCCAGGGTTTCCTGCAGATGGAACTCGGTCGTTTCCAGGCGCATCTTCCGCGCTTCGATCTTCGACAGGTCGAGAATATCGTTGATGAGGTCCAGCAGGGAACACGCCGACGAATGGATGCGGTCGACATAGTCGCCGTGTTTCTGCCCAAGGCTGGCCCGGCGCAGGAGATCGGCAAAGCCGATGATGGCGTTCATCGGGGTCCGGATCTCATGGCTCATGTTGGCGAGGAAGTCGGACTTGGCGCGGGCTGCTTCCTCCGCCAGGTTCTTGGCGTCCTTGAGTTCCGCCGTGCGCTGTTCCACCAGCTCCGCCAGGTGCTCGCTGTACTCCTTGACCATGTGATGCATGAAGAAGTGGCAGTTCTCCGCCCGGTTGAGCCCATTGAAAATGGCCCGGGCCATCTGCTCGCAGGAACCGTAGCCGCAGCTCGCGCAGTTCTTGATGTCGGCTTCCTCGTACTTGTGCATGGAGCGGTAGATGGCCGCCAGTTCCTCAGCGTCGGGTTTGCGGACCGTCTGCCCGAAGCGTTGGGAGAGGTCCTGGTACTGGCGCTGGTAGAGCCCGGGCCGCCAATAGCGGGAGAGGAGTTCCCCGAGGTCGCCCTTCTGGTCCTCTCCGCCCTGGTCCGCATGGAGTTCGATCATCTGGTCCCGCCGGGCGGCTACATGATGTTCCAGCGAGTCAGCCTGCGTGCTTTGGCAACTGGTGCCAGTTCCCCCATTGCAGCCGGCATCGCAGTTCAGGCAATCGATCAGGAGGGGATGGATGCCACTTTCCAGTTGCCCCACCAGGGAATGGAGATAGGGATAGACGACCTGGGGCCCTTCCACTCGCCTGGCTTTGCGCCGGATGTCGGGCACATCCCGTTCGACGGTTTCCAGCAACCCTCCCGGAGTGGAGAATAACACCGCCCGTTCGGCCGGGTCGTTGTCGAAGCCCACAGCCGGGAACTGGGCCAGGTCGATCTGGTTGTCGCGCAGATGCGCCTGGATGCTCGCCATGGTCACGTTGTAGTCCCCGAGCCCGGTCTCGTCGAACTCCCGCCGTTTGGCCACGCAAGGGGAGACAATCAAGGTCTTGTGGTCCGCGTACTGAGGGTAGAACTCGCGAACCATCTTCATGGTGTGGACCATGGGACTATCCACCGGAGCCAGGTGCGGCAGCAACTCCGGCATGTAGACTTGGATGAACCTGACGATGGCGGGGCAGGGCTGCGCGATGACCAGTTCGGGCTTGTCCTCCACGATGTGGTGGATGTAGGACTTGGCCGCCAACTCGGCACCGAAGCTCACGTCGAACACGGCCTTGGCACCAAGCTGCTGAAGCCACCCGTTCAGGTTCAGGAAGGTGGTGGGGAAACTCGCCACCACCCCTGGCGCCACGAAAGCGATGAACTCCTCGTCCCGTTCGGCAGCGGCCATGGCACCGGCGAAGTCGTCGAGAATATGGCGTGCGCCATGGGTGCATGCCCGGATGCAGTTCCCGCAGCCGATGCAGAGGTCGTGGTTCAGTTCGATGACATCGCGGCTGCCGTTGTTCGAGAACTTCACCGGACACGCGGCTATGCACTGATGGCAGTTCACGCACTTCGTCTCGTCCACCTCGATGAGCTTGCAGGTGTGCCCCTCGGTGAAGATCTGTCCTGGCGGCAGGCCAATCGCCCAGGCCAGCTCCCGCATGGCATGGCGCAGGTCCGTGCGGGCACCGTCGAGCGCGACCCGGAGTTCGCGCAGGCGGCGGACGACTTCCTGGTCCTCCGTCCCGTCGGCAATCGCGCCGGCTGTTCCCTTGGAGTGCTCGATGCTCTCGTCCAGCAACTCCAGCAGGACGCGCAACCTTTCCTCCACCGCATTTCCTTCTCGGTGCGCTTCGGTTCTCTGGTCAGTCGCAGTTGGCATTCCCCGATCCCCCGCAAGGTCAAGACGGACTCCACGGATCCAAAGCAGCACCTCTCCTATGCGTCTGTGGCACGGGAGGCGGTGCAACGAAAGGGAAGGAAAACAGGAGGAGATAAGCCCCAATCACCACGGTGATTATAGCGTTGTGTCCAAGGAAGGCAAGAACGGTCTGGGGTAGGAAAGCCCAGGGGGAGTCGCGCAACTGCCGAGCCTCCGATCCGCCTGGGTGGGCATGAGCGTGTTGACACGCCCTTGCGCTCCGCTATCTTGCCGAGTTGCCTCTTTTGACATCACGCATTCCCAGGACACCGTCAATGACTCGACATCTGGTCTTCCTTGCCTGCGTTGTATCCGCCCTGGCCATCGCCCAACCCGCTCTGGACGCGCCGGTGGCGGCGTGGAGTTTCGAGAAGCTCGAAGGGAACATGGTCCCGGACGATTCGGGCAACGGCAACGGCTTGCAGCTTCGTCAGGGCATGATCGTGAAGGGCGTGCGGGGCAAAGGGCTCGGCATGGCCGACGACGACGGCAATGTCTTCCTGCCCACCCCGAGCGGTCTGCATCTGCGCGACGCCATGACGGCGGAGGTGTGGTTCAGCCCGGCGGTCGCCGTGCCGGAGGGCTTCGCGGCCCTGCTGCGGAGCGATGGTTCCTTTGCGCTGCGCTTCGCCGATGGCGGCCAGCTTGGGTTCCTGGTCTGGAACGGCGAGCAGGTGGTCTCCCTTTCCAGTCCGAAGACCCTGTGGGAGACGGGCACCTGGCACCACGCGGCGGCCACCTACGACGGCCTGGCCATGCGGCTCTATATCGACGGCAAGGAGGTCCCCGGTTCCCCGCTTGACGTGCCGGGGATGCGCCTGGGTACCGGTGGTGCCATGGGGATTGGGTCGGTCCATAGCCAGTACCGTTTCAGCGGCTCCCTCGACGAGATCCAGATCTATGCCCGCGCCCGGTCGGCGCAGGAAATCGGGGCGGACTACCAGCGCGGCATGCAGGCGTTGAAGACCGAGGCCAACGTGGTCGTGAAACCGGAGCGGATCGGCGAGGCCAAGAAGGTCTTCCGCAAGCCCCTGCGGCCGGTGACCATGGTCCAGGATGGTTTCCTCTGGATCGATGCCGAAGACTTTGCCGACTACGGCGGCTGGACCTTCGATACCCAGTTCGTCCACCTCATGGGGTCCGGCTATCTGCTGGCGGGAGGAGTCGGCACGCCGGTCGAGGATGCCACGACGGAGTTCAATCTCGCCAAGGCTGGCACCTACCGGGTGTGGGTGCGGGCGCGCAATTGGGTCAAGGAGTACTCCCCCGGCACCTTCCAGCTTCTGGTGAACGGCACCCCTCTGGCCGAGACCTTCGGCGATGCCGATACGGCGGAATGGACCTGGGAGAACGGCGGTCAGGTGCAACTGGCCGCAGGCCCGGTCAAGCTGGCGATCCATGACCTGACCGGCTACTACGGGCGTTGCGATGCCCTGGTGCTGACCACGGACGAGACGTACGTTCCCCCCACCGGCCGGGAAGGGGTCTGCGCCGAACGCGCCCGCCTGACCGGCCTGACCCTCGATCCCCGCGATGGCGGCGACTTCGATGTGATCGTGGTCGGTGGCGGTCCCACCGGCTGTCCGGCCGCGATCGCCGCCGCCCGCATGGGCGCGAAGACCGCGCTGATCCAGAACCGTCCTGTGCTGGGCGGCAATGCCAGCGACGAGTGCGGCGTGCCCCTGAACGGGGCGGCCAGCCATCATCCCGAAGCCCGCGAGACCGGTATCGCCGAGGAAGCGGCCCGTTATCGCGCCCATTTCGGTTACCAGCGCTACAGCGGCCCCTTCCAGATGCTCTGCGACGCCGAGCCGAACCTGTCCGTCTTCCTCAACAAGCACGTCTATGACGTGGAGATGGCCGACGACAAGACCATCCGCGCCGTCAAGGCGGTGGATACGCTGACCGGGGCCATCACGGTCTACCGGGGCACGTTCATGATCGACACCACCGGCGATGGCTGGGTGGGCTACTTCGCCAAGGCCGAGTACCGGCTGGGGCGGGAGTCCCGCGACGAGTTCAACGAGAGCCTGGCCCCCGAGCAGGCCGACAACCTCACCATGTCCGGCTGCGTGATGGGCAATGCCCTTGGGTTCCGGGCCACGAACGTCGGTCACGACGTGCCCTTCGTCCGGCCCCCGTGGGCGCGGGAGATCACCCTCATCGACAGCCCCGGCCGCAAGGTGCGCCGGGTGAACGGCGGCGAGTGGTGGATGGAGCACCCGAACGACATCGACGACCTCTTCCATGCCGAGGAAGCCCGCGACGAGCTCATCAAGATCGCCTTCAGCTACTTCGACTTCGTTAAGAACAAGAGCAGCATGAAGGAACAGGCCCGGACCTACGAACTGAGCCACATTCCCTACGTGGACGCCAAGCGCGAGTCCCGGCGGCTGGTGGGCGACTACATCCTCAACCAGAATGACTGCGAGAAGGGCGACATTTTCCCCGACAGCATCTCCTACGCGGGCTGGCCCATGGATGTGCATCATCCCGAGGGCATCTTCTCGGGCGAGAAGGGTTCTTTCTGGTGCAACGGCCGGGTGCCCATCCACAGCATCCCCTTCCGCTGCATCTACTCGAAGAACATCGACAACCTGCTCTTTGCCGGGCGCTGTGCCAGCGTCACCCACATCGCCCTGGGCACCGTCCGGGTCGAGAGCACCCTGGCGACCCTGGGCCAGGCGGCGGGGACGGCGGCGGCCATGTGCATCCAACGGCACACCACGCCGCGCGGCATCTACCAGAACTACATCCATGATCTCCAGCAGACGCTGCTGAAGAACGACCAGACGATTCCCGGTTTCGTCAACGAAGACCCCAACGATCTGGCCCGGAAGGCGAAGGTCACGGCTTCCAGCACCGCCTCGGTGGTGGAGTTCCGCAAGCTGGACGTGAAGGCGGGCGAGAAGCATGAGTTGGCCATGGCCCGCGGCATGTTCTTCCCCTGGCCCGCTGGCCGCCTGGAGACCATCCACGTGTTGGTCTCCAGCACGCTGGACGAGGCGCGCACCCTCAAGCTCCATCTGCGTTCCAGCGCGGCGGCAGGCGATCTCTCCGCCACCGAGGACGTGGCCACCGCCGAGGAGACCATCCCCGCGCACGGCACCAAGTGGCTGGATTTCGCGGTTGGGTGCGATCTGCCCGGTCCCTTTGCCTGGTTCTGGCTGGAAAAGAGCGAAGGCATCTCGGTGGCGCTGATGAGCTCCGCACCGCCCGAATCCCGCCGGTTCTATGGCGGCGATGGCAAGTGGACGGTGGTGGGCGGGCAGTACTACGCCTTCCATACCACCCCGGCCCTGGCCGTCCCCGCCGAGTTCGCACCCGACTTCGTGACCAACGGCACGGCCCGGAAGTGGGACGGCAAGACCAACATGTGGGCCAGCGATCCCCGCCAAGCCATGCCGCAGTGGCTGGAACTGGACTTCGGCCAGCCCCAGACCTTCACCTCGGTCTACCTCACCTTCGATACCAACATGGCCCCCCGTCTCCCCACCGAGGCCTGCCCCCCCGAGGCCGTGCGCGACTACCAAGTCCAGGTCGAGCGCCCCGATGGCAGTTGGCGTACGGTGGCCGAGGAGAAGGGCAATTTCCTGCGCCATCGCATCCAGCGCTTCCCGGCGGTGACCGCCCAGAAAGTCCGGGTGAAGGTCCTGGCCACGAACGGGGCCAGCGAAGCCCGCATCTTCGAGGTGCGCGTGTATAACGAGTAAAGCGTTAGCACGCTTGCCTTCCTCGGCGACGGGCTATGTTGTCTCCGTCGGTCAACCGAGGAGACCTATCATGCGTTGGTGTCTTGTCGTTCTGTCACTCGCCATGGCCTGCGTCTGGGCGGCGGAGGCCGTGGGTGTGCGTCCCTACGAACTGGACTGGGCGGGTCGCGCCAAGGACGATCATCCCCCGCTCGTCGACTTCGAGAACCTTGCTGGTTGGCAGGTGGAGACGAAGGATGCCGTCGCCACCTTTGCGGCCTCCCGTGAGCAGCAGATCTGGGACCAGTACGTGGGCAAGCTGGTGTACCGGGCGGACGGCAACGTGCCCGAGGTCACCATCCGCCCTCCCGCGCCTTTGCCCGTTCCCGGCACCTTCGACGCGGTCTCCTGCTGGATCTTCGGCAACAACTTCCTGGGCCGGGACAAGAACACCCCTTCCGTCACCATCCGCGCCCTGTTTGCGGACGGCACCGGCGCTCCCTTCGAGGTGCAGCTTGCCTACATGAACTGGCAGGAGTGGTTCCTCTGCCATCACCGGCTGAGTCCCGAACAGATCGCCCAGGTGGCCAAGGGCGGCACCACCTTCCTGGGATTCCGGGTCACCGGCGGGCGGAACCAGGATGACCGCACGATCTGCTTCGACAACCTGGCAGTCTTCACCGAGGAGTTCGCCTCCTTGACCTTCAAACCCCGCGCCAAGCGCGGCGTGCAGGTCTTTCCGGGACGTGACCTGGGGCTGAATACGGGCGAGGGGACCTTGCCTTTCCCCAATCGGCAGGAGACCATCGTTCCCGAGCCTTCCTCGCCCTCCACCCAGACCACCCGGCGCGGGGACGGGAGTTTCATCCTGAGCAGCAAACTGGCCGAGAGCGGTGGGTTGACCGTGGAGATTCCCATCGATACCTGCCAATGGGACGGCATCCGCTTGCGCTGGGAAGGCCGGGGCGACTGGCTGCGCCCTGCGGTCGGCGGCGGTGTCTTTGTGGTGGGGGCGGACGGCAAGCCGGTTGCTCCCGATGCCGTGACTCTCATTGACGCCAAGCTAGAGGGCGAAAAGGCAGTCGCCTCCTGGCAGATCAAGGCCGGAGAGAAAGAGGCGGTCGTGCAGACGACCTATTGGCTGTTGGGCCAGAGTCTGGTGGCCGACCTCAGCGTGACCAACGGCGTGGTAGCCGAGATCCGCTTTGGCCAGGTGGAAGGTGCAACCAGCCCCCGCTTGGTCACCGTGCCCTACTACACCTACGGCAAGGCCGTGCGCCCGGCGGTGCTGGTCATGGGAACTCCCGACCAGCCCCTGTTCCTGGCCCAGCACGTGGACTGGACTCTCTCCAATGCCAGCGAACCCTTTGCGGTGAACCGGATCGAGGCGGCAGGGGTGGCCTGCAACGGCGGGACGATCTATACGCCCAAGACCAACGGGGTCCGCAATCCCTGCTACGAGCGGTTCGTGTTCTCCCTCTCGCCGCGTTTCGCGGATGTGCTGCCGCAGATTCCGAATCCCGTCTCCCCCTGGAAACAGGTTACCGGCAAGGGCGTTTGGCGGGCGCACGGGGCCAGCAACCGCGAACGCGATGCCGCCTATTGGCGCAAGGTCCATCGCTATGGCATGACGGATGTGATCGTCACCGACCACGAGACCGGCTGGCGCGATTCCCACGAGAGCTTCACCTTCCGCACCAAGACCGCGCCCAAGAAGGGCGGCGACCAGGGCCAGTACGACTACGCCCGGATCATGCAGGACGAGCTGGGTTTCACCTATGGTCCCTACAACAACTACACGGACTTCGCCCCCGTGAACGAGTACTGGAGCTTCGACCTCATCAGTCGGCGGCCCGACAATCAGCTCCAGACGGCCTGGGCGCGGTGCTATGCGCCGAAACCCTTGCGGGCGGTGGAGTACTGCGAGAAGCTCGCCCCGATCATCGAGAGCAAGTTCCACTTCTCCACGGCCTATTGCGATGTCCACACGGCGGTGACGCCCTGGAGCCGCACCGACTACGACTACCGGGTGCCCGGGGCCGCCACCTTCGCCGCCACCTTCTACTCCTACGGGGAGATCATGCTGCTCCAGAAGCAGGCCTGGGGCGGACCGGTCTACTCGGAAGGCAACAACCACTTCCCCTACTGCGGGCTTACCGACGGCAACTACGCGCAGGACCAGAACTACCGCATTCCCACCAACCCCTGGCTAGTGGATTTCGACCTGCGGCGCATGCACGATCTCTGCTGCAACTTCGGCATGGGCAACCTGGAGATGTTCTTCGGTCGCAAGGCCAGCCTGGGGAATACACCGCGCGAGATGGATGCCTCCATCGACCGTTTCCTGGCGGCGACGGTCGCCTTCGGCCACCCCGGCTTTCTGATCTTCTCCGGGGGCTACGGCAACACGCTTCGCAGCTACTACCTCATCCAGCAGCTTCACGAACGCTATACCATGGCCCCGGCGACCAGCATCCAGTATCTGGACGCCAGTGGCGCTTGGCAGGACACTTCGGCGGCCGTGGCCTCCAGGTCCTTCGCCCGCAACCAGATCGCCACCCGCTACGGCAATGGCGTGGTGACGGTGGTGAACGGCAACGAGTCCGAGCGCCTGCGGTCCACTGTCTTTGGCCGGAGGGTGAGTCTGCCCCCCAATGGCTACATGGGCTGGAGCGAGGATGGCACGGTGGCGGTGTTCAGTGGTGATCGCGACGGGCACCGGGCCGATCTGGCGGTGACGCCGAAGTATCTCTACGTGGATGGCCGTGGTGCCTTCACCCGTTTCCCCGAGGCGGCTTCGGATGGGGTCGGCATCTGCCGCATCCTACCGGACAACCGCTATGAGGTCATCCCCTACCAGAACAGCGATTGCGGCTTTGCCATCGCCGCGAGCGAAGCGGTGGCCCTGGACGAGGCGGGGCAACCGCTGGGTCCGGCCACGCTCCGTCGGTCGCGGGGACTCACCTACGTGGTGCCGGTCAAGGGGGCGTTCAGCTATCGCCTCACCAAGGCGAGCGCCGATGTCGGCGCTGGCCTGGTCTGCGACCGGGACCGGGTGATTCCCGGCGAGACGGTGACCGTGCGTGATGGCGATGCCAGTTTCCCGCTCCGTATCGCGGAGACGGCGAAGCCCGGCGAGCGCATCTGGCGGCAGCTCAACGGCAAATGGATCGACTTCACCGTCGTTCCTCTGTGCGAGATCACCCCGAGCCTGGACGAGACGGTACTTTCCTTGGCGATCCGTGCGAATGTCCAACAGCCCACCCCTGCCGTGGTGACGGTGCGGGGGGTGCGCAACGAGGTCACGCTCCAGCCCGAGCAGCCGACCGTGGTGACGTTGGATCTGGGGGTGCCGACGCAGGAACAGGCCGAGGATTGCCCCATCGAGGTGGTGGCGGGCGAGTTGTGCCACCTGGAAACGCGCACGCTGACGGCGGAGGAACGGTTCCGCCAGGTCGGGCCCTTGCCCGCTACCTGGACCACGGGCATGTGCCTGCGGGGCGAGGCCGAACGCCCCATCGAGGACGGTTTCGGAGCCGGGGTCTACACCACCGAACGCTCCTGTGGCGGCATCTCGCGCAGCGGTCTGTTCATGCATCCTCCCTACAAACTCGGCACCGGCTACAGCTTTGCGGTGTTCGGTCCGCTGGCTCTCCCCAAGCATCCCTGCGCCGTCCGGGCCAATGTGGGCAAGGGCGACGGCAGTTTCCTGGGTGACGGCATCCGTTTCCGCATTGCGGTTCTCGATGCGGCAGGCAAGGAAACCTACGTGGGCGAACAGACGGTCTTGCAGCACGAATGGCTGCCCATCGAGGGCGACCTGACCCCGTGGGCGGGCCAGGAGATCCGGCTGAAGCTGGTCAGCGACGTAGGTCCCGGCGACGATTCCTCCGGCGACTGGTCCATGTGGTCGGAGATGCGCCTGGAAGGCAAGGAGCAGGAAGTGCTTTGGCATCTGCTCGACGGGGTCGGTCAGCACTACGCCCCGCCGCCGTTCCCGCTGCCTGGCGTCACGGTAGAGCAACTGCGGACAGCGAAACAGGGCTGGCTGCACTATGAAGGGCAAGGTCTCGAAGGGGGTGGACGTTACCGGACCGGGGCCATCCTCAACGATCTGTCCCTTGGCGATATGGCCCATGCAGGCGGTCGGGAGACGGAGAACATCTGGAGCGACGTGGTGGCAGTTCCCCTGACCCCGGAAGCCATCGCCAGCCTGCGGCTGCGCAACGTGTTCCGGCTCTCCAATCCGAGCGAGGACTGCTTCAAGGTGCGCAATTTCTGGCTGGAACTGGAACTGGCCGACGGCCGGAAGGTATCGACTCAGGTTTCGGCCGATGCCTATACCCAACCCGGCAGTTGGGCCTATGCCGAGGGCATCGGCGTACCGCAGGGGCGGGAGATCACCATCACCCTCTGGTTCCGCCCGTAGCCGAAGCGGCAGGCGGGACGCCTGCGCTACTCTCCAAAACGAAGACGGCCCCGCCGGGAGTTCCGACGGGGCCGTTTGGTTCACCTACCTGCTATGCCTGGGAACGGGCATAGGGACAGGCCATCATGCACATCTCCGCCGTGCAGGGGCGGATGCGGAGGATGGTGTCCTGCTTGCTCATGCCTTCGGTCAGGGCCTCGGCCGTGACCTCGGCGGGAATGGGAGCGTCGGACTTGGAGCCGGTCAGCACCACGCCCTCCGCCGGGACCAGGCCGTAGCGCAGAGCCCAGTCGCAACGGGTCTGCTGGATGGGATTGAAGACCAGGTTCTTGCCCCCGAAGCGGAAGCTGGCGCTCTTCTTGAAGGCGTTGACGGTGCAGCCCTTCACGCAGCGGTCGCAACCGTCGCAGTCGGCGCGCAGGCCCTCCAGATCGGCCAGCTCGTCCTCTTCCAGGGCGGCGTCCACCACGATGGCCAGGAAGCGCACGTTGGGGCCGAACTCGTCGGTGTTGACGAATCCGCCCTTGGTGAGGGTGCCCAGACCGGCGGCCACGGCGGCGAAGCGGTTGCAGAACAGGTTCGGCTGCGGGCCGCGGGGGTTGGCGACCCAGGAGCCGGTGCCGCAGAGGTCGTAGGTGGCCGTGGTCTTCCAGCCCCAGCCCTGGAGGATCTTCGAGAAGCGCAGGGCGATCTCGTTGAGTTCGCGATGGCTCTGGTGCTGGGCGAAGGAATAGGGCCCAATGGCCTCCGCCGGTCCCCGGCCCATGGCCTCCACGCTCTGCTGCGGGATGCGGTAGCCGAGGACGATGACGGACTTCGCACCGGTCAGATGGTCCTCGGGCGTGTAGACGGCGCGCTTGGTCTCGGTCACCTCGGCGGCGGAGGTGAGCCACTGCTTCCCGGTCTCGCGGGCGTTGAGGATGGTCTCGCCATCGAAGAGCGGGCGGATGGATTCGGCCAGCTTGGCCAGACGCTTGGCGGAAGTGATGCCCACGAGGTCCGCGCCAAGCTCGTCGGCGAGGACGTGGACGGCGGCGGTCACATCGACCTCGGCCTGGAGCGGAGCATAGCTGACCGCGTGCTCTTCGCTGGCAAGCTCTGCGCTGGTGAGCAGGAAGGCCATGTATCCCTGCCAGTCGGTCCCGAGCTGCGCGGTGGAGAACTCGCGGATCTGGGTCAGGGTCGCCTTGCCCGGATCGTCGGAGAGTCCGGCGAAGATGTAGGGCGTGGCGCTATAGCCGAGCTTCTCCAGCATGTGGGAGGCGTAGAAAGCCCGCTTCTGGGCATCGTACATCCCCGCGAAGCCCCAGTTCACCTGGCGGTCGCCGGTGGTCTTCGGGGAGGAGACCGGGGCGCGGCTGGCGACGAGGACGAAGCTCTGGGCATCCGGCAGGAGGGTCGCGATGTCGATCCCGGCGGCAGCGAGGTCGGCCTTGGAGCGGACGATCACATCGTCCACGCCGTCGGCCAGCATTTCGGCCACCATCTGCATCTGGACCCGGCGCTCGGGTTGCGGCGCGGTGGCGACCACATCCTTCTTGCGGATGGGGGCGGAGGAGTAGTCCTTGTTCCAGGACCGCTTCGCCTTGGGCAGGCAGTACTTGAGGCAGGGGCCCATGGTGCCGCCGCGCAGACCGATCTTGGCCACGGTGTCGAGGATGGACTTCTCGTCCACCACGTCGGGAATGTCGGCGTCGATGCTCAGGCCGAAATGCTCGGCCCAGGAACAGCGCCAGAGGTTCTTGTCGCAACGGGTGTACTTGTTGCCCTCGATCTCAAGCGCGACCTCGCCGCGGACTTCCTTGGTGAAGGCCATGGTGGGACAATGGGTGACGCACATGTTGCAGCGGTCGCAGAGGGTGTTGCCCGGCAGCAGGGGGGTGGGGACGAGGGGGGCGTCGGTGATGATGGAGACGAAGCGGTTGCGGGCACCGTACTCGGGGGTCATGGAGAGTCCGCTCCAACCGAGTTCGGAGAGACCGGCGGCGACGCCGGCGTAGATATGGGACATGTCGGGGGCGAAGGTGGCGTCGAGTTCCTTGTACTCGCGATAGCGCCAGATGTTGCTGGCGGTGATGGGCACCGCGCGCCAGCCATGATCCTCCAACCACTTGGCCATGCGGTACGACATGACGTCGAGGTGGTTGTTCATGAGGAGCTGGTAGACGTAGGTCCCCTGCTGGTGGGCGTTGTATTCGCCACCGATCTCCACCATGCCGTCGGTATGATGGATGGCGCAGACGAGGACGCTCTTGGCCTCGGGCATGATGCCGGCCGGGCTCATCAGGGGCGGGCAGTTCTCCCACCGCTCGATATTGCCGACGCCGACGAGGTGGGCGCCCATTTCATAGGCGGCGGTCTTGGCTTTCGCGGTCAACAGGGAATCCATGGCATGGGTCTCCTACGCTGGTCTACGTTCCTGCACAGCATGTCATTCCTGCCAGAGGCGGGCGAGCCGGTCGGCGGTGCGCCGCATGGCCTTGAGAAACTCGGGACGGAAACTCTCCTGCCAGCGGAATTCGGGCAGGTGGATACCAAGCGCGCCCAATAGGACGCCGCCGTCGCAGATGGGGAGGGCCATGCTGGCGGCGGTGCGTTCGTGGGCTTCGGCAAATCCCTCGCGGCGGATAGAGGCGAGGGCGGCGGCGAGGGTCGCGGCATCGGCGATGTCGGCCCAGTCGGCACCGGGCAGGCCTTCGTTGGCCAGCAGTTCCGCGCGTTCTTCGTCCGGGGCGAAGGCCGCCAACACCCGGCCGGTAACCGTGCGCCACATGGGCGTATGCTCGCCGTCGAGGCGGTCCGCATTGATCTGGACGGTGTGCTGACCGTTGGCCCGCGCCAGAACTCGGCGGGCCCCGTCCGCAATAGTGGTAAGGACCACGCTCTCGTTGAATTGCAGCGCCAGTTCCACCAGCGGCTGCAGAAGGCGCTGGGGCAGGGGACGGGAAGCGCTCTGGCTGCGCAGGAGCTGACCCACCTTGGGGCCCAGACGGTAGCGTCCATCGCCGTCGTTCTGGGCGAAGCCGGCAAGAGCGAGGGTCTTGAGCAGGTTGTGGGCGGAAGTACGCTTGAAGCCCATCCGGGTGGCAATCTCAGCCAAGGCCAAGCCCTGCTCGCCCGGGGCATGGGAGAGGAGTTCCAGTACCTCAAGCCCCTTGCGCAGCGCCTCTACCGGCGACCGTTCGCTCGCTTTTCGTTCCATATTATGGAAAGCCTTTCTCTGATGCGGGATACTTTGGCAGAGAAAAGGAACGTGTCAAGCGCCATCGACCCAAATACGGGAAGGCCACAAGAATCCCCGAATGGCTCAGACCAGCCGTTGGCCGCAACCAAATGCGGTTACTCGCGCAGAGGCGCTGAGGCGCAGGGGAAATGCAAAACAGAAGGACGGGGAAGCCGGGGAATCCTCCGGTCCTTTCTCTGCGCCTCTGCGCGAGGACCTCCTGTCGGAAGGACAGGATTCCGGCGGACAGTGGTACAGAGTAGCCGTTGGCTACAACCAAGCCCCCTTCCGGCCTGAAAGGCCACGGTAGCAGAGCCCGGGGCAAAGCGAAGCGTCGCCCCGGGTCGTGTCCGCCGCCGGTGGGCAGGCCAGCGGCCTGCGGCTTTCGGAGACGCTGGCGTCGGAGATCATCCGCCGCAGGCATTCAGCCTGCTCCTCTACCCTACCGGGCGAAGACCAGAACGCCTGCATTGCATGAGATGCCTTGCCGGACGAACAAGAAAGCCTCGCGCTGAGGCGCGGAGACGCAGAGAGAGGACTGGAGAACTCTTCTCCTCTTTCCGCATTTCCTCAGCGCCTCAGCGCCTCTGCGCGAGTAATCCCCTCGGGTGGCTTGACCTAAGGGTCTCGTGACTACCTCCCAGAGCCCGATCGGCCTTAGGACGAGCGCCCGTGCCGGAGGACGGCCCGGAGTCCCTGGAGGGTGAAATCGGGCGGGCCGAGTCGGACCTCGGGAAGGTGGCGGGCGAAGTAGGCGGCGTCGCCCCCGACGGCGAGGACGGGACAGGCGGGTGCCGCGATGGCCTGGCGACTGGCATCAAGCAGATGGGCGACGGCACCCAGCACGGCGGCATCGGTGCCCGCCAGGATGGCTTCGGCGGTATTGGTGCCGAGGGCAGGGGGCTCGGTCGTGCCGAGGGGGACCAAAGGCAACTGGGCCGTGTGGTCGTGGAGCGCCTGCCGGAGCAGACGGCGACCGGGCAGGATCGCCCCGCCGCAGAACCGGTTCCCGGCATCCAGCACTTCGGTGGTAATGGCAGTGCCGCAATCGAGCACGATGAGCGGCCCCCCCCGGTCGGCGGCAGCCGCGAGGTTGGCGATGCGGTCCGCTCCCAAGGTACTGGTGTCGACCGGAGAGAAGTCGACGAACGGGACGTCCGCCACCGCTAGGAAGCGCAGGCTCGGGTAGCGTTCCATCAGGGCCTGGCGCGCCTTGGGCACGACCGAGGCGGCAAGACCGGGAAGGGAAGCCAACTGGGCCAGGCACGGGTGCTCCGCCAACTCCGCCGTGGGAACGGTCTGGACCTCTCCCAGCTTGCCCGAGTCGCCGAGCACGGCGAGTTGGGTGTTGGTGTTGCCGATGTTGAGCAGCAGCGTAGGCATGCGGTTACTGTAGTGCGGCAGCCGGAGAGTGGAAACGGGGTCGGGGGACACCATAGTGTGAGGGAGTTCCTGCCAAGCCCAACAGCGGAGCGCATCATGGCCAAGGTGACGGTGAATCCGGGAGTCTGCGGTTTCGTGTCCTCGGTGGCGGTGGTTCTGGGGGACGACGGCATGTGTACGTTGCAGGGCGAGAGCCCCTGTCCCCACGTGCAGGAACTGCTGGGTGCTTTGGGGCCGGTGGACCCCTTCGGCGAGATCTCCTACCGCACCGGGATGCCCCGGATTCTGGCGAAGGCCCACGAGACGCTTCCCCATCCGGCCTGTCCGGTTCCCGCCGCCTTGCTGAAGGCCGTGGAAGTGGCGGCCAGCCTAGCGTTGCCGGCCGACGTGTCGATCGAGGTCGCCCCATGACGGGGAGCAGTCGGCGGGCTTTCCTGGCCCAGCTTGGTGGAACCGCGTTGGCGGTGGCCCTGCCCATGCGGGGACAGGAACGGCGTCCGCCGAATGTGGTCCTGATCTACACCGACGACCAGGGCTATGCCGACGCGGCCTGCTACGGGGCGGCGTACCCCACGCCCAATCTGGATCGCTTGGCGCGCGAGGGCGTCCGGTTCACCGACTACTACTCGCCCTATGCCTCCTGTTCGCCGTCGCGGGCGGGCATGCTCACTGGCTGCTATCCGCCCCGGGTGGGGATGAACCACGTGCTGGGTCCCCTGGAACGGATCGGACTCAACCCGGAGGAGACCACCATCGCCGACCTGCTCAAGCCGTTGGGCTATGCTACCGCTTGCGTGGGCAAGTGGCACGTGGGACACCTGCCCGAGTTCCTGCCCACCAAGCAGGGCTTCGACGAGTATTTCGGCCTGCCCTATTCCAACGACATGTGGCCGGTGGGCTACGACGGCGTCTCGAAGGCCAAGAGCCAGTATCCGCCGCTGCCGCTGATCGAGGGCGACAAGCCCATCGAGATCATCGACAGTCTGGCCAAGCAGGGCGAACTGACCACCCGCTACACGGAACGGGCGGTGGACTTCATCCGTCGGAACGCCCAGCGGCCGTTCTTCCTCTATCTCCCCCATTCGATGGTGCATGTGCCCATCGCGGTATCGAGCAAGTTCAAGGGCAAGAGCGGCCAGGGCCTCTTTGCGGATGTGGTCATGGAACTCGATTGGTCGGTGGGCGAGATCCTGCGGGTCCTGGCCGAAACGGGGCAGGACCGGAACACGCTGGTCGTCTACACCTCCGACAATGGACCGTGGCTGTGCTTCGGCAACCATGCGGGCAGCGTCGGCCCCCTGCGCGGCGGCAAGGGCAATACCTTCGACGGTGGCCAGCGGGAGATCTGTCTGATGCGTTGGCCGGACCAGATTCCCGCCGGACAGGTGCAGCGGGAACCGGCCAGTGCCATCGATCTCCTGCCCACCATTGCCGAGATCACCGGGGCACCGCTGCCCCGGCAACCCATCGACGGCAAGAGCATCCTGCCCCTGATGCGGGGCGAGGCGGGCGCGAAGTGTCCCCACGAGGGCCTGTTGTTCTACTACGGCAACGGGAGGCTGGAAGCCATCCGGTCGGGCCGCTGGAAGCTGCACTTCCCGCACGACTATCGGCAGTACGAGGGTTTCGAGCCGGGCAAGGACGGCTTTCCGGGCAAGGTCGGCAAGGGCCACATCGAGTGGGAGCTGTTCGATCTGGAAGCCGATGTCGCCGAGCGCCGGAATCTGGCTCCGGAACAGCCGGAGGTGGTCCAGCGGCTACGGGAACTGGGCGAGCGGATGGATGCGGACATCCAGCAGAACAAGCGCCCCGTGGGCAAGGTCCCGGGACCGGCTCCGGAACCAGTCACGGTGAAACCCACGGTGCCGACCCCGATTGCCGCGGCCGGGGATGGGCAGTATCTGTGCCCGGCTCGGTTGGCGCGGATCGACGAGGGCAAGGGGGCCCGCTACGTGGAAGGGGTAGGGCGGCAGAACATCGGCAACTGGCACGCGCTGGAGACCGCCGTGAGCTGGCAACTGCTGGCGGTTCCTGCCGGGCGCTACCGGGTCCTTGTGCGCTACTCCCTAGCCGCGCCGCTGGACGGTGGGGAGTTCCAAGTGCGCCTCGGCGACGCGGTCGCCCACGGCAAGACGAAGGGCACGCAAGGCTGGACCGACTACCAGGACAGCGACGCGGGGGTGGTGGCCGTGGCGCAGGCCGGGGACATCACCCTCACGGTGCAGGGCACCAAGCTGGCCCAGGACCGCTGCGTCATGAACCTGCATTCCGTGCGTCTCGTGCCGGTTCGCTGAGCCGGAACTGCTCCTTGCTCAGCCCGTAGCGCTTCATCTTGTAGTGCAGGGCGCGGGGCGTCAGGCCAGCCAGGACGGCCGCGTCCTTGATCCGGCCATGGCTGCGGGACAGCACATGGCGGAGGTAGAGGGGCTCGTAGCGGCTGAGAATTTCGGTGCGGGCCTCGGCCCAGTCCTGCTCGTCCCACTGCGGGAGGGGATCGGCCAGGTGCGAGGGTAGGCTGGCGCTGCCGGGTGGCAGCGGCAGAACACAGGACTGGGCCACCTCGTCCGGCAGGTGGTCCAGGTCGATCCGCTCGTCGTCGCAGAGAATGAGCGCCCGTTCGATGACGTTCGACAGTTCGCGGACATTGCCGGGCCATGGGTAGTTGCGGAAGGCGTCCATCGCGGCGGGAGAGACGCCGCGGGGTTCCACGCCGATCCGGGGAGCGAGGTAGGAGACGTAGTTCTCGACCAACGCCGGGATATCGTCCTGCCGGTAGCGCAGCGGGGGCAGTTCCAGGACCACCACGCCCAGGCGGTAGTAGAGATCGCGCCGGAAGGCGCCCTGGGACATCTCCTCCTGCAGGTCGCGGTTGGTGGCGGCAACGATGCGGACATCCACGTGGATGGGGCGCTCGCCGCCCAGTTTGAGGAACTCCTTCTCCTGGAGGGCGCGGAGCAGCTTGCTTTGGAGCTTCGTGGGCAACTCGCCGATTTCGTCGAGGAAGAGGGTGCCCAGGTGGGCCTGCTCGAAGGCTCCGCGACGGGCCTGCATGGCTCCGGTGAAAGCCCCCCGCGTATGGCCGAAGAGCTCGCTCTCCAGGAGGGCTTCGGGAATGGCGGCGCAGTTCACCGCCACGAAGGGATGGGGCCGCCGGGCACTCTCCGCATGGATGGCCCGGGCCAGGCGCTCCTTGCCGACTCCCGTCTCGCCGAGGATGACCAGGGACGAGTCGGTGGAGGCGACCCGGTAGGCGGTGCGCAGAGTGCTCTGCATCGTCTGGCTGGTGGAGACGAAGTCGTCCAGTCGGGGTTCGGCGATGCTGTTCTCGCTGGCGGCCACGAACCGCCGCTCCTCCTCGCGCCGGTCGAGCACGCCCTGGATCGCCTCCGCCAGCAGGCCGGGCGGAAGATCGAGGTCCAGCACGGCCGAGCAGCCCTGATGGAGCAGCTCGGCGTGCTGGTGGCTGTTGGGGGCCTTGTCGAGCACGATCACTTCCGGCTGCTCGGTCAGGTTGCGGAGCATCCGGACCGTGTTGGCGAGGGGCCGCGGCACCTGGCTGGCGGCCAGCAGGACCACATCGAACTGCCCCTGGCCAAGCCGCCCGATATCGCTGCCGGGAGGCAGTTGGCTGATGAGGCTACCCCGTTCCGTGAGCTCTCGGCGGAGAGCCCGCGCCAGGGGTCCGGCAGGCAGGACGAAGGCCACACGTTGCAGCATGAATAGGAAATCCTGTTTCCGATAAACATGAAACGCGGAAGTCTATCGCCCGCAATGCGAAATGCAACTTCCGATCTGCAATATCGTCCAGACGGAGGAAACCGGCCATATGCACGGTTGGCAGGGGGAGTTGCGGGGAAATCGCACGCCTCCTGCTCTGGAAAGTGCCATTCTCCGAACGGCCATGGGCGCGGGTGCGCCCGGTGGATCGGAGCGGCGCCGTCATAGTACAGGGGGTTGTTGGCCTCTCCGCGAGGCCAGGAACAACGAGTCATGGACTGGAAACCAGACGAGAAGAAGGTCGAACGGTTGCGCGGCACGGTGGTCCCCAGCGAGTGGGGGGTGGACGATGAAGTCACCATCGTCTCCATCGTGACCGAGGATGGAGACGAGTACATGGTCAGCGAAGCCCGGATGGTCCGGCGGCTGACCAAACACATGGACGAGATGGTGGAAGTCGACGGTTTCCTCGGCGAGGACGAGTATGGCGAACAGGTCCTCGTCGTCGGTGACTTCACCCCCTGCGCGGTCGAGGACGAAGAGGACTCCGAACTGGAGGACGAGGAGGAAGAGGAAGAGCTGGATGCTCTGGAGGATGAAGGCGACGAGGACGAGGACGACGGCGAGTTCGAGAGCTACAGTCTGCGGCGGCGGACCTCCAACGCCCGCCGTTCCCGGGACTCCTGGTAAGGCGCAGTAGCCCGTTCAGTGAACCATTCAGCGCCCGCTGTTCCCTCCGGACAGTGGGCGTTTTGGTTACGCGCGCAATGATTGGCGCTGTGGGAAGCACCTTGGAGCGTAGGGCGGAGCGGAGAGGGTCAGCGGAGAATGTCGGCGAAGGGGATCTTGGTCAAGAAGTGCTGCTTGGCGTTCTCGCAGGCGACGTAGACGGCTTCGCGGGCGTGGTCGACGAAGGCATGGGGGTAGAACATCCGCACGTCGGGCGGACAGATCTCGACCTTGCGCCGCCAGGTGTCGCCGCCGTCGTCGCTGATCCAAAGCGAAAGATTCGTGCGGTCCTTGGCGTTGGCATTGTTGATGAGGACGATGCGTTCGCCGAGGGAGAGGAGGGTGAGTTTGGTGCCTGGGTTGGCGAGGCCCGTGGCGTAGGGCTCGGACCAGGTCAGGCCACCGTCGTCGCTGTCCGCCCGGAAGAGAACGCCATGCGCGGCCCGGATGAGCATGATCAGGCGGTTCGGGGTGGTCTCGACGATGTTCGGCTCCCACAGGTTCGCGTCGGCCCGCAGGTTGCCATGGAGGGTGAAGGTGCGGCCGCCGTTATCGGACCGCAGGACGCCCGCGAAGAACTTCCAGCCACCATGGGGCTGGTACTCCGGACCGGTCTTCTCCCAGCTCCAGTTGGCCAGGGCTTCCTGCCAGTAGACCGGGAACACCCATGTGCCGTCGTACAGGACGATACCTTGGCGGACCGAGCAGTTGCCTGCGCCGCAAGGGATGGAAACCGGCTCGCTCCAGGTGCGTCCCGCATCGCGGGAGAAGGACCGAAAGGTCTTCAGTTCGAGGTAATGGCTAGCGGCATCGAGCGTATGGACGAAGATGCACGGCGCGTCGTTGCCGTCGGTGAAGATCTCCGTCGCCCAGACGCCACGGGTCGGATGCGAGAACAGGACTTCCGCCTCGCTCCAGGTCGCGCCATCGTCCTGGCTAC
Organism: Victivallales bacterium; assembly: GCA_003245525.1. Taxonomy (GTDB): domain Bacteria; phylum Verrucomicrobiota; class Lentisphaeria; order Oligosphaerales; family Lenti-02; genus Lenti-02. The sequence goes on from QKCY01000569.1 coordinate 24,773, forward strand.
GGGTCACGAGCACCAGATTGTCGTCGTGCGGTTCGCGCGGGCCGCCGCTGTAGTGCAGGCAGAGGAGGGACCCATCGGGCATGCGACGGAGGACAGGCTCGCGAGCCTGTCCCCACGTCTCCCCGGCGTCGAAGATCAGGTCCGCACCATAGGTGAACAACTCGTCGTAGCCAGGCATGGATGACTCCTCCCCGCAGTCGGTCCTACAGAATGCCGACCTCGTTGGCCCAGATCTGGGCCACGTTCTGCGCACGGCGAACCACGGCCAGCGAGCCATCGGCCCGGACCAGAATCTCGGGCGCCTGCACCTGCGAGTTGTAGTTGAACGGGCTCATGGCGGCACAGTAGGCACCAGCCCCGCCGATCACCACGTAGTCGCCCACCTTTGGCTCGGCCATGACGCGCTCGAGGATGTGCCCTTCCTCGTCGAGCGACTGGGAGTCGCCGCTCTCGCAGCAGCGACCGACCACGATCCGGCGGTCCTTGTCGGCATCCAGCCCGGAAAGGTCGAATTCGGCGCTGAGCAGTTCGCCCTCGGCGGAGACCACGTAGAACGGATGGCAGGAACCGTAGAGCAGCGGGCGGGTATTGACCTCCATGCCGCCGTTGGCGACGATGAAGTCGAAGCCGTCCGCACCGGTCTGCTTGCGGTCGATGACCTCGGTCACCAGATAGCCGCAGTTGGCTACAACATAGGTCCCGGGCTCCACTTCCATGATCAGCTTGCGCCCGGTGCGCTGGTAGAACTCCTCGAACCGCTGCTTGGCGTAGTTGCCCAGCGCCACGATATCTGCCGCCTTCTCGCCGGGCATCCGGGCGACCTTGAAGCCGCCGCCGAAGCTCACACGGGTGGCTTCCGGGAAGTACGTCTCCACGAAACTGAGTTCGCGGTCGATGTTGGCCCGCCAGGCTTCGGGGTCGCCGCCGGAACCGATGTGAACATGGACGCCGTCGATGGTGACGCCCTTGGTCTTGGCCAGGGCGAGCACGTCGGGCAGGATCGACAGGTGGATGCCGAAGCAGGAGTACTTGTCGCCCGTGTTGCGGGTGGCGCTTTCGCCGGAGCCGACGCCGGGATGGACGCGGAGCGAAACGGCGATGCCGTTGGCTGCCGCGAAGTCGGCCACCAACTCCATCTGCCGCTGGGAGCAGACGTTGTAGCGCAGGCCCTCGCGCAGCATGGCTTCGAGGTCCGTGCGGTTCTGGCCGAGCGGCACCTCCTGGGTCGTCAGCATGATCCGACCGTAGTCGATGCCTGCCGCGTGGGCGCGCCGGGCTTCGTTCAGGCTGCTGGCATCGATGCCCAGACCCTCGCGGGCGACGAGCTGGAGAATGGCGCGCGTGGAGTTGGCCTTCATGGCGAAGCGGGGTTCCAGGCCATAGGCGTTGGGCATGCCGAGGATGTTCCGGCAATGCTGCACGATCTGGGCCTCGTCGTAGAGATAGACCGGCGTGCCGACCTTGGCGGCGGCCAGGACATGGTCGGGGGTCACAGTGCCCCAAGGGGCCAAACGGGGTGCGGTGGACATGAAAGACTCCGTATTCGGGCTGGTTATATCCGAGTCGGCGAAATATAGCGTTCTCGCATGGCCTTGCCCGGCGAAAAACAAACGCCCCGGCCAGACATGTCGGCCGGGGCGGGCAATACGGGGCGATTGGCCGCTAGAAGCGGTTCGTGGATTTCGGGGCGAGATAGGTGCCGCCACTCTCGCCACTGTAGTAGAGCCATTCCCACGGACGCGGGGTGCTCAACTGCATGAAGCTCTGGACGTGGCCGTCGGTCGCCAGGCAGTTGAAGCGGTCCATATGCAGTCCGGCGGCGTTGTAGGCCCAGGCATCCCAGGCCATGGGGGTGCGGGAGGGTTGGGGCACCTGGACGTCGCGGGCGTTGCCGAGGCGGTTGCCGCCATCGCCGCAGCACCACATGTAGTCCCCTTCGTCCGCATTGGTCTTGTAGACGCCGCCCCACCACCCATAGTTGTGGCCGGGACAGTCCGCCATCTTGTCGTTCATCCCATAGGGATACAGGCATTTGATCCAACTGATGTGCCCGGCCCGCCGCCCGGTGCCGCTTTCGGCGATGTAGCAATGCCAGTTGGTGTACTCGCTGTAGAAGGTGAAGCTGCCGTTGTTGTCGTCCTGATACAGGATCATGGACAGGCCCCCCTGCTTGAGCTGGTTCACGCAGGAGATGGAGCGCGCCTTGGCGCGGGCATTGGCCAGGGCGGGAAGGAGCATCGACGCGAGAATCGCGATGATGGCAATGACGACAAGCAGCTCGATGAGCGTGAAACGAAGGACGGACGCGATGGGGCGGGCACGCATGGCGGGTTTCCTCCAATGAAACACGGCACGGTAGGTTCCTTCGGGCACCAACTACCCAGTGACCTTAGCGTGCAACACCTTGCCGTGCAAGAGGAGGCAGGCCTCTTTCCCTCCCGCCTGCGGAATCACACAAAGAATTCATCCCCGTCGTCGGCGACCGCAGTCGGAAAGGGATGGCTGGCGAAGGCGGCCAGCAGTTGGTGTTCCTGGCCACCGTCCCAGCGGGGGCCGATATGGGTAAGCACCAGGCGGCGGATGGAGGCCTGGGGAATCGCGGCGACGATGGCCTCCAGGGGGGCGTGGGTGGCTTCCGAGAGGCAGAGATCGACGGAGGCGACGTCGGGCGGCAGGGCAGGAAAGTCGTGGAAGTCCCCGCTGAGGTCACCGGTGAAGAGCACCCGTTTGCCTTCGGCCTCGAACAGGTACCCGTAGCTGGGAATGGCGGAGTTGCGGCCGAAATGCCGGGTGGGCAGGGCCGTGACCCGGAACTGGCCGTCGTCGAAGAAGGTACCGGGAACGACCGGGGCGAAACTCAAGACCTCGGGAACCACCGGCAGATGGAGAGCCTTCATCCACCCCTCCAAGGCGGGGATCGCTTCGGCTTCGGGCAGATGCACCGCGCAATGCCAGTGGGGTTTGCGGTACTTCAGGAAGCCTTTGAGCAGGACGGGCAGCCCGCCCGCATGGTCGCCGTGCAGATGGCTGACGAAGACCGCGCGCAGACTGCCGAAGTCGAAACTCCGCCGGATGAGGCTGGCGCAGACGGGTTCGCCCGCCTCGAAAAGGTAGGTCCCTGTCGCCAATTCAACCAAGATGGCCGAGTTGTTCCGGGTCGGCGTGGCGTCGCCATGGCTGCTACCGAGGATGGTGATCTTCATGGAGTGGAATGTACCAGAGGGGGGGGCGGTGGTCCGTGTTCGTCCGTGGCTTCCGTCAGAACTTCAGCCACTGGATGTCCCGCACGAGAAGACGCACGCGGGTCTTGGCCTTGGCGTTGATGCCCACATAGAGCCGCCGGATCTGGTTCGGATCGAGCTTGCCATCGGGATCGGGCTTCGAGTAGGAACCCCATTGGGTATCGCTGAACAGGGCCATGAGCTTCTGCGGCCCGTTCTCGTTGGGCTTCCAGTCGAGCTCGCCCATATACATGGCCCCGCTCTCCTCGCCGAACTGGCAGCGGACCGTGCCGTTGCCCTCCAGCAACTCGACGGTCATGGCAACGCCGCTGAAGTCCGCGGGTGGGATCTCCTCCGGCGGGAGGATGAGGTAGGGGTAGGCCCAGGGATCGCCCTCGCCGAAATCCATGGTGAAGACCACGCCGCCCTGCACCTCCTCGACGCCCATGGTAGCCCCGCGGTTGATGTTCTGGACCCAAGCGTCCTTGCGTCCCGCACTGGCGAGCGGCTGGGTATCGGTCGGCGCCAGGCTGCTCTGTTCGGCGGCGGCCCGGAAGGAGAGGACCGATTCGCCAAGATGGCCGAAGTCGCCGCGCAAAGTAACCCAGCCGCCGGTGAGGGATTCCTTCCCCGCCGGGGTCAACCGGATGAGCAGCGTGCTTTCCAGCCTCTCCCCTGGGGGAACGACCAGCTCGCCTTGCGGCACGGTCACTTCCCAGTTGGCCGGGACTTCGGCAACCCGGAGGGACCCGTGCGCAGGCGCGCCCGAGAAGTTGTAGAGATTCAGGGGGATGGAGACGACCCGGTCGGCTGGCAGGCGATGGGCCTGGGCCTGGAGCCAACGGGCGGATTCCTTGAACTGCGTCTGGAGCACGACGGGGCAGGGCGTGCCGGGGCGGGATTCGGCCCGGCTCGGCGGCGGCGTGAGGGGCAGCTTCCCGGCGGCTTCCTTGGGGAGCAGGACAAAGACCGGGCGGGGACCGAGGACCGGGCGGATCTCCTGCCCGAAACAGTCGTACGCCTCTTCGGGGGTGCCGACTGCCTCGGGCAGAGCCTGTTCCTTGTCCGCCCAGCCGACGAGGACGGTGCGCTCCTTGCCGTCCGGGCGGGCGGCGAAGGCCACCATCTCGTAGCCGTCGCCAGCGAGCTTGCCGAGGCAGCGGGCCGCCGCGAGGAACCGGCCTGTCGCCGCCAGCGCGACATAGCCCGGCCGGGGAGTCAGATCATGCCGGAGAAGGCCGAACTGGACTCCGTTCTCCCAGTAGTTGCCAAGGATGAAGAAGAAGTGCCGGTCCACGCCCGCATACAGGCTACTGGCAAAGGAGCGGGGGATGAACTCGCCCTGCCTGATCTCGTCCGCCCGGCTCAGGTCTCCCCAGGGCTTGGGCGTCTTGGCGTTCACGCGGATGCCGCATTCGGAAATCCAGATCGGCTTTCCGCTCGCGGCCTCGCGGGCGTTGGCGTAGTCCTTCTCGTAGGAAGTGGTGGGGCTGTAGCTGTGGATGTTGTAGGTGTCGAAGTAGGGCCACGCCTCGTTGCGAAGCACGCCTTCGGTCTGCAGGGCCGTGCTGCCGCCCGCATAGACGTTCCAGCAGACGGTGATCCGGGACACCCCCGATTTGAGCCCGAAGTAGGCGGCTTTCTGCAACGTACACATTTCGTCGATGGAGTGACCCCCGAAGCTGTTGATGTTGGCTTCGTTCCAGGGCTCCCAGGCCTGGATCTTGCCGCTGTAGCGGCGGGCCATGGCCTGGGTGAAGGAGAAGAGGTCGCGTAGGTCGCGGGGGTAGCGGGTACCGGGCTTCGGCCCGTCGTCCAACGTTCTGTCCACCGCCCAGCCGGGGGTGGAGTGGAAGACTTGCAGGACCTTGAGGCCGTAGCTGTTCTCGGCATCGGCGGCCGCATCGTAGATGGTGCCGGGGGCGGCGTATTCGCCTTGCTTGCCCTCCAGTTCGCCCCAGGACATGCGGTCGCGGATCCAGTTCACGCCAGCCAGGCTGGCCAGATAGGCGAACCCTTCCCGGCGCGGACGGGAGCCGCGCGCGAACCAGGAGGTGGCCGCGTCGATGCAGACCGGCGAATCCTGCGCCGTGGGCAGGCTCGGGGCCTCGATCACCGCCCCCGTGGTCCAGCCCAGTTCCTGGCCGTCGGCATCCAGCAGCGAGACCGCATACCAGCCGACGGGCTGGCTGCCCAGGATGCAGGTGTCGCCGGCCCCGCCGGTCGCGACCTGTTGGTCGGCGATATCCACGGCGCGCCAGGAAACGACCTTGCCGCGCAGATCCGGGGGCACGGGGATTGCCAGGACCTCCCCGCGGGCGAACACATTTCCCGGATGCTCGGGCTGTACCTGCGGCACTCCCCGTTGTACGGTCTGGAGTGCTTCCCCGGCCATGCTCGGGGGGACGGCCATGGTTGCGCCCGCGATCAAGAGACCCAGTAGACGAAGGGATTGGTGGCGCACTGCTAGCTCCTATGGCCTATCGGCCTCTCCCGTGGCGGGCCGGTGGACGGAATGGCGTACTCTATCGCGACAAAGGGAGGATGGGCAAATGACGATCGCCGAGGTTATCGAGGGGCTGGCCCGGCATCCGGCCTTGGTGGGGGGAGTCCTCTCGCTGCCTCCCGTCCTGGCTTGGGCCCTGCTATTCGTGCATGGTGTGGGGCGAGGCGATCTGAAGCCCTGGCGCTACGTCCACGCGGTCCTCCTCCATGCCACCGTGTTTCCGGGCGTGCTGGCCTTGTTGCTGCTCGGCTATGAGTTGCTGATGCGGCGGGGCGATCTCCTGGCCCTCAACCTGATTGTCTGCTTCTATCCGCCGGTGGCCATGGCGCTGACGCTGGCTGGCATCCGGCGGGCGGCGGCCTTCGAGTCGCTGCCGGGGGCCGGACGGCTGCGCGGTTTCGTGATCAGTGTGGTGGCGGCCTTCTTCCTGGCCCTGGTGGCGATGCGGACCGCGATTCGTCTGGTTTTCTTCCAGTCGGTGTGGATGTTTCTGGTCTTCGTGGCCATACTCTATGCTTTCGTGCGCTGGGGCCTGCGGGCCGCGTTCCAGGGACGCCAACCCCCGCGCGATCATTAGTCTGGGGTATGGGCGATGCGCTATCTCGCCGTGGTGAAAATCGGCAACTCGTTTCCCGCAACCGTGACCCGTCTGGGCGACTTCGAGGACTGGACCGTCCGGGGTACTGGTCACACGGCTCCTGCCGTGCGGGTGGTGGATGGCTTTGCCGCCAGCCTGCCGGATTGCGACGAGTTGGCCGGAGTCGTGGTGATGGGGTCGCACGCGATGGTGAGCGACCGGGAGGACTGGAGCGAACGGCTCGCCGTCTGGATTCGTCGGCTCGTGGCGGAACAGGTGCCCTTCCTAGGGATCTGCTACGGGCACCAGTTGCTGGCCCATGCCCTCGGCGGCGAGGTGGGCTACCATCCGGGCGGACCCGAGGTCGGGACCCGTACGATCACACTGCTGCCGACGGCAGACGACGATCCGCTCTTTGCGGATGTGCCGGAGTCCTTCTTGGGCCATACCACCCATTCCCAGACTGTGCTGCGCCTGCCCCCGGATGCCGTGGCGCTGGCCCGGAATGAACATGAGCCCCACCATGCGCTACGGGTCGGGGCCTGCGCCTGGGGCGTGCAGTTCCATCCCGAGTTCGACGAGGCCGTGATGACGGATTATGTGCTGGCCCAGTCCGACCATCTGCGCGCCCAGGGCCAGGACCCCGCTGCCCTGTGCCAGGCGGTCCAGGCGACGCCCGTGGCCGCTGGCTTGTTGCGTCGCTTTGCCGCTTTGGTTCTCGCTGGCTGATCCTGCTCCTTCGGGGAGGTGAACCATGTTGGACATCCGGACCGTCGCGTTGACCATTCCCACCTACGAGCGCGGACCGGACGACCCGTGCCCGGCTCTGACCTTCGGCGGGGCCCGGCCGGGACGGCGGCTGCCGTTCCCCTACGCCATGCAGGACGATATCGACATCGCCACGATGCGGTTCGATCCGGCCCGGCAGTACCAGGCGGTAGTCCTGAACAACGGTTTGGTCGAGGCCATCGTGCTCCCGGCGATGAACGGCCGCCTCTATTCCCTTCGCGACCTGCGGACCGGGCGCGAGGTGTTCTACCGGAACCATGTGGTGAAGCCCGCGTTGGTGGCTTTGCGCGGGGCGTGGATCAGCGGTGGCGTGGAGTTCAACTTCCCGACTCTGGGGCACACGGTCAGCACGGTCTCGCCGGTGGCCTATGGCATCGAGCGGAGCGACGACGAAGTGGCGGTGTGGGTCGGCGATCTGGACCGGGCGACTCGGCAGCGTTGGCGCGTCCGCCTGAGCCTGCGCGAAGGTCGGGCGGCCATCGATCTGCGGGTGGAACTGAGCAATCCCAACCTCTGGCGCGAACGGCTCTACTACTGGGAGAACGCGGCGGTGCCGGTAGGCGACGATCTGCGCTTCGTCTGCCGCTGCGACTGGACGGTGGGCGCGGAGTCCCGGCCCTTCCCCTGGCGGGATGGTCAGGATGTGTCGCTCCACGTCAACAACCCCAATCCCTGCGACCATTTCGGCTACCGGTCCCATGCCGACTTCTTCGGCGCGCACTATGCCGACCGGCGCTACGGCACCTACCACGTGGCCCCGCGCCTGGAGGCTCCCGGCCAGAAGTATTTCACCTGGGGGACCCGCGAGGACAACAAGATCTGGGAGGGGTATCTGACCGATACCGATGGCCAGTATGTGGAGATCCAATCGGGCATCCTCGAAACCCAGTGGTTCAGCGGTTGGCTGAATCCCCTGCAGACGATCACCACGGAAGGGACGTGGTTCGGCACCAGCGGCTGCGGCGAGCTGACCTGGGCCAACCGGCGGTTGGGCGTGGCCGTGCAGGAGACTCCAAACGGACTCGCCTGGGACCTCCATTCGGTGGATGTGGCGGACGAACTCACGGTGGTCTTCCGGCAGGATGGGCAGACCCGTGAGCTGACCGTCCTCGTACAGCCGGGGAGGGCGGTCTCCCTGCCCGGAACCGATGCCGCCTCGTGTACGATGGAGATTCGGGATAGGCGAGGCCAATTGCTGCTGGCCGAAGAGTGGAACGGTGACCGGGGCTTGCCCTCCCATCGGCCGGTTGAGCCGCCCATCCAGTGGGGCATGCGGGCCCGCAGCGAACCCGCCGTGCGGGTGGCCGAGAGCGAGGTGAAATACCATCGCTGGGAGACGGCCCGGCTGTCTCTGGCCAAGGACGTACCGCTAGACGTGGCGGACCGGGTCCGGGCCGAGATTGCGCTGAAGACCGCCGACTGGCAACAGGCCTGGACCCTGGCCCGAGGGTTGGCGGAACGCGATCCCGAGGATCATCCTGCCCATCTCCTGGCCATGGTGGCGGCGCTGGGGAAACTGCGCCAAGGCGACCAGTCGGCCTACTATGCGGTCTACGACCACGCCTTGGTGATCCGCACCGACGGCCGCTATGCCGCGGCGGCGAGCTTGGCCGTGGGCGAGGCCTGTCTGCTCACGAAGCGGGCGCTGGCGGCGCGGCAGGCGTTGGAGCGCGCTTTGGCGCAGGCTCCCGATTCGCGCGAAGCCCAACTCCTGCTGCTGGCGGCGCGACGCGCCTGCGGGGAGACGGTGGACGTGGCTGCTGCCGTGGCCGAGGCCCAGGCCGACGAGGCGTTTCTGGAGATAGTTTTCGTCTGGTGGCGGGCCGGTTGCCTGGACTGTCTGCAAGAGGTTCTTTCCCTTGCTCCGAATCCCAATCATCCCACCGTACGTCTACTCCGGGGCGATGGGGGGCTGGACGATCTGCCCATGGCGGGCGTGGTTCTTTCCCGCTGGGAGGAAGCCGAACTCCTG
>QKCY01000236.1 GCA_003245525.1 Victivallales bacterium
ACGTGACGGCCATTGTCCAGACTGCCGTCAAGGCAGGAACCCGCCGCATCCAGGCTGGCAACAGCCTGGCTGGCGACCCGGCTCCCAATGTGGAGAAGGAGATGAAGATCGACTATCTCCTGGACGGCAAGAAGGGCAGTGTCCGCGTGGGCGAACACCGCACAGCGGAAGTCCCGGAGGGAGCCCAGGTCCTCAAGGCCGTGTACGGCCTGATCGATGATACCCCGGCACCGCAGACCGAGGTCATCGACGTTACCGAGAAACTGGCGGGCATGGTCAAGGACGGCCGGCTCGCGGCCCGGGCCGACAACGGCCTGGCTGGCAAGGACCCCGCCTACCTGGTGGTCAAGGAACTGCGGGTGGACTACGAGTACCGGGGTGCCGTCAAGCAGGCCCGCGTGCGCGAGAACGCCATGCTGGTCCTGCCGGAGGAAACCGAGCAGTTGGTTCCCGTGCCGGACTGCGAACTGGTCGCCAACGCCGACGGAACCCTAGCGCTGCAGGCCTGGAAGTCGGGCTCCTTCGCGGTGGACACGGCGGCGGGCAAGGCGCTCGCGGCCACCGTGACGGACCTGCCCAGACCGGTGGAACTGACTGGCTCGTGGAATCTGGCCTTCCCCCCGAACTGGGGTGCCCCCGCCTCGGTCAGTCTGGACAAACTGATCTCCTGGACCGAGTCTCCCGACCCCGCCGTGAAGTACTTCTCCGGTACGGCCACGTACACGAAGTCCTTCGCCTGGCAGGGGACCAAGAGCGCGGACCAACGCTTTGTGCTCGACCTGGGCGACCTGCGCAACCTGGCGGAGGTGGAACTGAACGGCAAGAGCCTCGGCATTCTCTGGAAGCCGCCGTTCCGCCTCGACGTGACCGACAGCCTGCAGGCGGGCCAGAACACGCTCCAGGTGAAGATCACCAACCTCTGGCCCAACCGCCTGATCGGCGACGAGCAACTGCCGGACGACCGGGAATGGAAGGGCAAGGAACTCACCGGCTGGCCCCAATGGTTCCTGGAAGGCAAAACCAGCCCCACCGGACGGCTCACCTTCACCACCTGGCACCACTGGACCAAGGACGACCAACCCCTCCTCTCCGGACTCTTCGGCCCCGTCCAGATCCGCACCGTCCAGCAGGTCCCCCTGCTCTAGCCAACTGTCATTCGTCGGACCAGTCGGACGTGTCGGACTGGTCCGACGAATCATTCCCCCCGGATCGAGCGGATATCCACCGTGAAGGTGCCGTCGTGAGAGAGGGGATCGAGGCGGAGGCCGGTGATGGTCTTGCCGCGCCAGTTGCCGTGCTCGCCGACGGGCACGCGGTACTCGCGGAAATCGTCGCTGGCCTCGATGGCGAACTCCCTCAAGGCCCCGCCGCGGAAGCTGTTGGCGTCCTCGGTCCGCCAGAAGAAGGCGGCCTTGCCCGGCTCGTTGCTGCGCAGGGCTACGACCAGCACCTTCACTTGGTCGGGAGCGATCTCCAGGTCGGAACTCACCATATAGGGGTCGCGCCCGCAGGTGGTGAGGGAGATCCCTTCCGGTCCCTGCCGAAAACGAAGGATGTCCCGCGCCGCGTACCAACCGGCGAATCCCTGGGTGAAATCGAAGTCGATGGTGGTCGGCGGCGGCGGTTCAGGTAGGTGTCCGGGCACCGTTTCGCCGTCGATGCGGAGTTGGTCGCCGGGGAGCAACTCCACCACCGGCTTGCCGCCCACGGCGAGGGTCGGCAGGCTGATACCGTCGATGGTGGTCCCGCGCGGGTCGAGGAAGCGCCAGTCCACGTTACGGTCGTTGAGGTAGTCCACCCGCTGCTCGGTACTCGGCCAGTAGGCGCTGAAGGCGACCAGACTGTGGTCCGGCATGGCGGCGCACCAGCCTGCCTCGGGTAAGCGTAAATGGAAAGGGCCGCACTCGGCGGCAATGGGATCGGGCGAGCGGTTCACGGTCACCTCCAGGCCGTTCGCGTAGCGGACGCGGGCAATCCGCAAGGCCGTGGTCTGGGGCACCCAGCGCACCGGGGTCACATTCACCCCCGCCTTGGCGAGATCCTCCAGGGAGAGCCACTGGCCACTGTCCGGCTGATAGTAGGCGATGGACTCCACCGGAACCAGAGCGTAGCGCTGCTGGAGGCGGCCCACCACGATCAGCTCGGTCAGAATGCGTTGCCAGGGAAAGTCGCCGAGCAGGTAGAGATAGGCCCCGTTGCCGTAGAGTACCTCGCAGGCCCGGTAGTCGTCGGCGGGCAGACCCGGCTGCCGGTACATCTCCTCACCGCGTTGGTGGTGGTCATTGCCACTGTAGGGCGGGGCGAAGAAAAAGCGGTAGCCCAGGGCCATACCATGGAAGCCCATCAAGTGCTGGAGCTTGCGCAGCTTGTAGTCCGGGGCCAGCGCCCGCTCGTGGCCGCCGAACATGCCGTAATCCCCCGCATCGATCCAGCCGCCAAGGAGGAAGTCGCCACACAGCGTCTCGCTCGACAGGGGGCCGCCTTGGGCCTGGCGCAGGAGTTCGCAGACGCTCTTGATTCGCGCCCAGGTCTGGCGCAGGGAGGGACTGCCCACGGTGGCATCATGGTCGAGATAGAGCGAACAGTCCCCTGCACTGCCCAACTGGTCGGAGAAGGTGCAGTTGGGGCTGAACAGAGCCGCGATCTCCGCCTCCTGGCGCTGGGCCAGGGAGACCACGTCGCTGAAGCGGACGAACTGGCGGGGCGAACCGTCGGGATTCACTGCCCGGCGGACCTCGCCGGAGGTCACCACGGGTGAACGGTCCTTGCAGTAGACGTAGTTGGTGCGGAAGCCGAACCGCCCCAGCCGCTTTCCCGTTTCGCACAATTCCCGCAACTCGGCGATGGTGCCGATGTGGGGATTGGGCGGATAGTCGGGCATCCGCAGTGACAGGGGTTGGAGGGTGTCGAAACCGCCGCACTGCCAGTTCTGGAGGATCGTGTGGAAGCGAACCTGACCCCGCGTCACCCGGCCCATCAGGTTCAGCGTGTACGTGAGTTCGGGGGCTTGGTGTCCACCCCAGATGTCCACGAACACGGAGCGGGCCAGCTCCTCGCGGTAGGGGCTCGGCGGCTGGCTGGGCGTAGGGACCGCCTCCCAAAGCCTCTTCCCGATCCGCAGGACCAGCGTGTCGTCCAGCGGCAGCCGCCGCCCGGCGGTGTCGGGGGCATAGACCGAAGTCCCCGCCACCGCGAAGGGCAGATTGCCGCCCGCCATCGCCTCGGGGGTCAGATCCACCGGAAAGTTGGTGTTGATCTCGGTCGGCTTCAGGATGCGCGGACGTTGGTAGCCGGTCAGATTGCTGCTGGGCACGTCCCAGTCAGCGAAGAGCCAGAGATCGGCGTCGCCGCAACGGAAGGTGCAGCCCCCGCTGGCCTGTCCGTAGCTCTCGCTCACCCGGTTGAAGAAGAAGGGTTGCTGCTGGCCGAGTCCCACGGCCACGCCCGGCAACACCCCGGCCCAGACTCGCTCCGGCGAGGACCAGCGGAAGCGGAACTCGGTCCACTCCCCCTCCCCTGCCACCGTGAGCTCCAACCCGAAGGGAACGCCATCGCTTTCGTACTGGCTGCGCAGCGTCGCGCCATCCCGTTCGGAGCCGAGCAGGCGGATGTTCTGTTGCTTCGGCAGCTTCTGCTCCTCGCCCATCAGCCGGATTGGCCCGGCTCCGGCCAATGGCTCGAAGGAGCGGTCGCCGACCGTCACCACCAACCGGCCGTTCTCCGGCGCGAAGGAGGCAGACAACCAGTCGAACTGCCAAGTGGTCGGTTCGGCAAGCGCCAGAGTGGCCAGGGCCAGGAAACAGATAGAACAGCGCAACATCGTGGATATCCTCGGGGAAGCGGGACAATGGTCATTGCCCAGTATACATTCATCGGCTGGACGATGCAGGCGGGACGCCTGCGCCACTCCACGACTTGGGAAAGGGCGTACCATGAATCGGATCGAACGCTTCCTGGCCACGGTGGAACGCCGGCCCGTGGATCGCCCCGCCGGCTGGCTGGGCATGCCAACGAGCGAGGCGGTGCCGGGCTTGCTGGCCCATTTCGGCGTGGCCGATCTGGCCGCGCTGAAACGGCGACTCGACGACGACGTGTGGCCCATCGAGGTCCCCTTCCACCGCCCCCCGGCCAACCATATCGCCTGCGCCTTCGATTTCGCCAAGGCCAGTGGCGACGACTACGAGGAGCGCACCCTCACGGCGCCGGGTTTCTTCGAGGACAAGGACGATCCGGTTTGTCTAGCGGAGTTCGACTGGCCGAATCCGGCGGAACACATGGACCCCGCCGAATGCCGCCGGGCGGTGCAGGAGACGCCGGACGACTTCGCCAGACTCGGGATCATGTGGTCGGCCCATTTCCAGGACGCCTGCTCGGCCTTTGGCATGGAGAACGCCCTGATGACCATGCTCACCGCGCCCGCCATGTTCCGGGCGGTGATCGACCGCATCACCGAGTTCTACTTGACCGCCAACCGCATCTTCTACGAGGCGGCGGGCGATCTGCTCCACGCGGTCCTGATCGGCAACGACTTCGGCAGCCAGACCGGACTCATGGTCTCCCCCGCCGCCCTGCGCGAGTTCGTCTTCCCCGGCACCCGCCAACTCATCGAACAGGCCCATAGCTACGGGCTCAAGGTGATCCACCATTCCTGCGGGGCGGTGGCCGACATCATCCCCGATCTGATCGGGCTCGGGGCGGACGTGATTCACCCCATCCAGGCCCTGGCGGCAGGCATGGCCCCCGACCGGCTGGCGCGCGACTTCGGCGGCAAAGTCGCCTTCTGCGGCGGCATCGACGCCCAGGATCTGCTGGTGAACGGCAACCCCGGGGACCTCAAGGCCAAGGTGCGCGAACTGCGCGGCTTGTTCCCCACCGGCCTGATCCTGTCGCCCAGCCACGAGGCCGTGTTGCCCGACGTTCCTCCCGCCAACATCGAGGCCATTTTCACCGCCCTGCACGAGGCATAGCCATGAACCGTTGGTTCTCCGACGCCCGCGATTGGTTCCAGACGGCCAAGTACGGCCTCTTCCTGCACTGGGGCATCTACGCCGTGGGGGCGTGGCACGAGCAGCACCAGTACCGGAAACGGCTGTCGCGGCCCGAGTACGAACCCTTCATGCACCACTTCAACCCGGTGGATTTCGATCCCGACCGCTGGCTGGACATCGCCGAAGCCGCCGGGATGCGCTACCTCGTCATCACGACCAAGCACATCGACGGCTTCTGCATGTGGGATTCGGCCCTCACCGACTACAAGATCACCAACACCCCCTACGGTCGCGACACGCTGGCCATGCTGGCCGAGGCCTGCCACCGGCGGGGGATGCCCCTGTGCCTCTACTACTCCTTTGTGGACCACCATCACCCCAACTACCCCAACGAGGGGCGCGCCCACGAACTGCCCGGTCCGCAGCCGGGAGACGAGCCGGATCTGGACCGCTATCTCGACTACGTGCGCGGGCAGATCCGCGAACTCTGCACCAACTACGGCCCCATCCACGGCATCTGGTGGGACGCCCGGCGCTTTGAGAAGGACGATCCCAGCCTGAACGCCATGATCCACGAGCTGCAACCGGCAGCGGTCATCAACAGCCGGGGCCTCGACCCCGGCGACGTGGTGGTCTACGAGCGCGACTACGACAAGGAAATCCACAGCATGCCCGCCTTCACGGTCGCCACCGAGGCCTGCCAGGCCATCGGCCAGCAGAGCTGGGGCTACCGCGAGGGGGAGGACTACTTCACGGTGAAGTTCCTCATCCAGAGCATCGACCGCATCCTGGCCAAGGGCGGCAACTACCTGCTCAACGTGGGCCCCACCGCCAAGGGCTGCATCGCCCCCAACGAAGCGGAGATCCTGCGCCGCATCGGCGACTGGTACCAGCGGGTCGGCGAGGCCTTCGCCGCCGAAGCCGTACCCGGCCTGACCGACAACCGCCAGGTGCTCACCACCCGGCGCGGCAACACGGTCTACGCCCACCTGCACGAGGTCACCGGCGACGGGCTCGTTCTGCACCCGATCCGCCAGCTTCCCGACCGGGTGGTCCTGCTCAACGACGGGCGGGAGTTGACCGCCCGCCTCGACGATCTCCCCATCTACCACCGCGAAGAGGGGCCCTGCCTGCACATCCCCCGGCTACCGGTGGAGGAGATGCAGAACGAGGTCATGGTCCTGCGCCTGGACTTCCCGGCGGCGCTGTAGGAACGTGGACTACGTGGACTACGTGGACGGAATGCGGCTCCCGGTCGAGTCCGTCCACAGCGTCCACTACGTCCACTGAGTCCACCGTCTCAGTGGCAGGCGTAGTAGATCCCGAGCCCCAGACCGGCCAGTCCGAGGACCAGGAACAGGATCTTCCAGAAACTCCACGGCCGCTCGCCCTGGACCTCGCCGGTGCGGGCGTTAACCAGGAAGCGGTAGGGTTTCTCCTTGAACCGGTAGGTGCTCAACCAGACCGGCAGCAGGATGTGCTTGAAAGTCAGATTCTGCCGCCGGGTGTTGACCGAGTGGATGCGCTGGTGGTCGCCGCCAATGTCCGACCGGATCGCTAGTTCGATCGCCCGATCCATCATGGAACAGGCCTGGTCGAAGCCTTGCTCCAGGGTGACCTGGTAGCGTTCGGTGCGGAAGCCAGCGAGATACGTCTCGTCGAACGGCACCAGCCTCTCCAGATCCCACGGCTCCAGCTTCTCGGTGCAGGTCTTCGGCAGCGAGACACTGGCCAGGACGAGCAGATCGTCGAAGGTCTGGAACACCACGCCGCTCACATGGTGCCAGCGGGTCTTGCGGACCTGGCGAGTCTTGTGGACGGTCTTCCCGTTCTCCCGGGTGGTGTAGCTCTCGGTCACCCAGTAGTCGTCGCCCCGTTCGCCCGTGTAGTGGCTGATGGTGTCGGCATCGTAGGTCCAGTAGGGGACATAGAGCCCGGTCAGTCGCGTCCCGCTCGCCTGGTCGGCGGCGGTCTTCAGCGCGCTGGGAGCGAACCAGAGGGACTTGATCCACTGGCGGAACTGCTCCAACGCCCGTTCGCGCGGAACGGCGAAGGGCAGCAAGCTCTTGGGCCGGATCCCGCTTTCCGCATGGGGCTTCGCCACCAAGGCCGACCCGCAGAAAGGGCAGACATCGGACTGCGTCGTGGCATCGAAGCTAGTCTGGGCTCCGCAGGAACTGCACGAGACCACGGTCTCCTGCCGGGTGTCCGCATCGTCCTGCGCCTGGCGGAAGTAGGCCATGAGGTCCAGTTCCTGCACCTCCTCCGCGCTCTGCGGAATCACCATCTCGTGGCCGCAGTAGACGCAGGTCACCTGCTGGGCGGAAGGCGAGAACTTCATGATCCCCCCGCACTGCTCGCAAGGGAATTCGACCTGTTTGGGGGCGGGAGGGGCAGCGGTTTCCTCGGTCACGGGAACTCTCCATGGTTGCGTTGAGGGCAACACAGTATAGCATGGCCCGCCAAGGCGGGAAAGGGATTGCACTTCCGGTAGCAGACGGTACCGTTGGGGCTTCAGGAGTGCGATTCGACAACCCGCGCAGAGCAACCGAGGACGGACCCGGATATGTGGCAACGGTCGGCAGTCGGCGTAGCGATGGTTCTGGCAGTCCTCAGCGTCCGCGGGCAACCGCCGCCGGACACCGAGGGACTGTTGTTCCGGGCGACCTTCGATGGTTCGGTCGAGGCGAGCTACGCCAAGGGTGCCGCCGCCCCGCTGACCGCCACGAACGTGCAGTTCGTACCCGGCGTCCGGGGCCAGGCGGTGAAGCTGCCCCCCGGTGCCGTGCTCGGCTATGCCACCACTGGCAACCTGAACCCCGACCGGGGCACGGTGGCCTTTTGGTTGCAGCGTCCGGTCCTCTCTGCGGAGGAACTGGCGACCCTGCGGAAGGTCTGGCGGGCGCGGTATCTGTTCGGCGGCAAGACCAAGAACGGGGGCATGGTCAACATCCGGCTGGGGTTCGCCGACTTCCTCGTGACCGAGTTGGCCGGGCGCAAGCTCTCGTCCAGCATCTATGGAACCTGGGAAGCGGGGACCTGGCACCACGTGGCGGTGACCTGGGACAAGGACAACGAGACCTGCCTCTACATGGACGGCCAGTCGCTCCCCTATGGCGGAGAGACCCTCGGCGGGCTCCGCTACCGCTGTCCCTTCGAACCGGAAACGGCCCCCGAGATGTATGTGGGCTGCCAGGGCGAAACGGGCCAGTCGGACCTGCCGATTGACGAACTGCAACTGTACGGCCGCGTGCTCTCCGGGGAGGAAGTCCGGGACCTGGTGCGAGAGATGGCTCCCCTGCATTGCCAGGTGCTGCCGCAGATTCTGACGCCGGGCCAGAACCGGCTCCGCTTGCAGGTGCTCAACCAGGGCAGGCAGGAGAACAGCCTCTGGCTGGAGTGGGAAGTCCGGGATGCCAACCAGACCCGGGTCGCCCGCGGCTCCCTTGGGCCTGCGACGCTGGCGGCGGGGCAGGAGCAAGAGTTTCCGCTGGAGGTGGCGGTCACGTCGCCGGGCGACTACTCGCTGGTCCTCACGCCGACGGATTCGGCGGGCCTGCGCCAGATTCTACCCCTTCACCTCCCCCGACCGGTCCAACCGGCCAAGGCTGAGCGCGAACCCCAGCCACAACTGGAGTTGGTCGACCAGATCGACTGCGGCCAGGATCTGCCCCCGGACCGCTTCCTGGAACGGGGCGAGTCCCGCCTCGTGGAGAGTCCCCTGGGCACCTACCGCGAAGCCGCGCCCGAGAAGTGGTCCCGCCTCGTCTATACGGTCAATGTGGAGGCTGTGCAGGAGCCCCATCTGGTCACGATCCGCTATCCAGACGACCGGGCCCGCTGTGCCTACGTCATGGTGCGCAGCGCCAACAAGAACAACAACTATGCCCTCCATGCGGGTTACTCCGTGGGCGGCGAGTTCCCGAACACAGACCAGCTTCAGACCGCCCACTACCTCTGGTGGCCCATGGAGCAGCGCAACGCGCTCATGATCTGCACCTGGTGGGGCGACCAGCCCGCCGCCGTGCGCGACATCAAGGTGGAGCGGATCGTCGGCGGCATGGCGGGCATCCCGAAACAGGCGGTCAGCGCCCCGGCGGGCGACCTCGGCCGCCCCTTCGCCATCGAGTGGGAGGACGCCTCCCTGGCCAGCAATTTCGGCTTTGATCTGGAACCGGAGCTGACCTTGGGCCGGTTCGGAGAACTGACCGACCGCCTGATCGCCTACATGGGCTTCACGGGCATGGACACCCTGGTCTATCCGGCCACCTTCTATTTCGGCCCCATGGTCCGCCATCCCAAGACCACAGGTTTGGGTAACCGCCTCAACCTGCACCCCGAAGGTTGGCTCGAACTACTCATGGCCCGCTTTTCGGCGGCAGGATTGTCCTGTTATCCGTCCCTGAACTTCCATTCCACGCCCACGATGGTGGAGGAGAACGTGGATGACCCCCTCCGCATCGCCGAGGGTGCCGACACTTTCTTCCAGGTCCCCTACGACGGGGTCGTGCCCCGCTACACGCGCGGCGACAGCACTCTGAACCCGCTGCACCCCAAGGTGCAGCAACAGACCCTGGAAATGATCGACGGCATCGTCTCGCGCTGCGAGGGCAAGTCGGCCTACAAGGGCATCCAGCTCTGCTTCTGGCCCTACCGCCAGATCCCCTTCTGCTTCATCAGCATCCAGCA
>QKCY01000568.1 GCA_003245525.1 Victivallales bacterium
CGGGCCTTGGCCAGGGCTTCGTCGCCCCAGGGATACCAGTCCACCGGATTGTGGGCGTGCTGGCGCAGATAGGGACTGAGAGAAGCGGCGAGACGATTGGTATGGGTGGGCTGGGACATATCGGCCATTGCGGAAGGGACAGAATCTGTTTGCTGGGCCAGACCAACTGCCAGGGGGCGGGTTCCCGAGGCGAGTCGCCTTCACGTACGAGATTGGACTGTGGAAGGTGGAGGAAGGAGGTGTCTCTCGTGTCCAGGCAGGGAGTGGACAAGGGGTGCCTCCTAGGCATGGTTTGTGGAAGATCTCACCAGCGGACAAGCCGCTGGCCTCGACTGAAGACCGGGCTTGGCATCGTGAGGGGACTCGCTACATTGCCGTCACATCGCTCTTCCTATGTACGATGGAGACATGCGAGATGAAGGTCTACCGGTTCGGGATTATCGGTTGCGGATTGATGGGGCGCGAGTTTGGAAGTGCCGTGGCCCGCTGGTGCCATCTGACGGGTCTGGAGTTCCGGCCCGAGATCGTGGCGGTCTGCGACGCGAACCCGGCGATGATGGGCTGGTTCCAGGACAGCTTCGCCAGCGTCGCCCAGGCAACCACCGACTACCACGAGGTGCTGGCCAATCCCGCCGTGGACTGCATCTACTGTGCGGTACCGCACAATCTGCACGAGCAGTTCTACTGCGACATCGTGCGGGCCGGCAAGCACCTGCTCGGCGAGAAGCCCTTCGGCATCGATCTGGCGGCCAATGCGGCCATCAATGCCTGCCTGGCCGAGCATCCCGAGGTCTTCGTGCGCTGCTCCAGCGAGTTCCCCTTCTTCCCGCCCATGCAACGGCTGGGCCGGATGATCGAGGAGCGGGCCTTCGGACAAGTCATCGAGGTGAACTCGGGGTTCCTCCATTCCTCGGATCTGAACCCCATGAAGACGATCAACTGGAAGCGCATGATCGCGGTGAACGGCGAGTACGGCTGCCTCGGCGATCTCGGGATGCATCCCTGCCACATGCCTTTCAAGGCGGGCTGGTATCCGCGCAACGTGCGCGCCATCCTCTCGAACATCGTCACCGAGCGCCCCGACAAGAGCGGGGCCATGGTGCCCTGCGAGACCTGGGACAACGGCACCCTCCTCTGCGAAGCCGCCGATCCGGAGACGGGGGACGTCTTCCCGCTGACCATCAAGACCCAGCGTATCGCCCCCGGCGAGACCGACACCTGGTACTTCGAGGTGAAGGGCACGCGGGGCTGCGGTCGCTGGTCAAGCACCAATCCGCGGCGCATCGAGGTGCTGAGTTACACCCCCGGCGGCGATCAGGCCTGGCAACAGATCGACATGGGCTGGGAGGCATCCTTCCCCGGCATCACGGGCGGCATCTTCGAGTTCGGCTTCACGGACTGCATCCAGCAGATGTGGGCCGCCTTCCTCCACGAACTGCACCACGGTCAGCCCAAGAGCCGCTTCGCCGCCTGCGTGACCCCGGCGGAAGTGGCCTACACCCACCGTCTCTTCACCGCCGCCCTGCGCAGCCAGGCACACGCCACCACCGAACCCGTGTAGCGCGCCGTCCGGGCTATTCCCAGCCGAGGCTGGTCTGGAGGGCGGTCCAGCGGGTGAAGAAGAAGGCTTCGAGCGACCGCCAGGGCCGGTACTGGAGCAGCGGGGAACGGCCCAGCGTGTGGTCTATGGCCCCGATGGCGTAGAACACATCGGGTTCCTCGACGCCGTCCGCCCCTCGGCTCCGGCTGTGGTGCCGGGCAGCGGCCAGGACCAGCGGGTAGGTCAGGGCCAACGCCCGCAGACCGACAAAGAGGGGTTCGTCGTAGAAAGTCACGCCACAGAACTGATAGGCTTCCAGGCGGCTGATCAGCCAGCGCCGGTAGCTTTCCCAGGTCGCCTGGTCGGAGGAATGGGCTTGCTTGCCGAAGGCGGGGCACCGGGCAAGGGAAGCCGGGGGATGCTCGCAACCCAGCCGGTGGAAGGAACCGCGCCCGAAGGTGACAGCCAGCATGGTCCAAACCCGCGCCGCCCGGTAGAAGGCCGTCGGCTTCACCCGTTCCGTATCGCGCCGCAGACAGGCCCCCAGCCAGGCCCGGAAGGCCGCCCGGCCAAACCAACCCAACCCGCGCTGCGGGGACTGCGGCACCGCAGCCTGGGCCTTGGCGATCAGATTGGGGATCATCTCGCGCAGAGCATCCAGATCGTTTGCAAAGCCCTTGATCTTCTCCAGGCGAACCACCACTTCGTGGAACACCCAGGCCCGCTGCCCCGGCGAAACCGGATCCGGTGCCTGCAACACACCCACCAACGCCTGGGCCAACGTCTCGATGGCCTCCTGGGTCAGCCCCTCCAGCACGCGCCGGTTGAAGGGAGACCGGGGATTCAGCTCCTCGACCAGCCCCTCGATCTCCCGCCGCTGGCTCGTCAGCGTCTTGCCCGCGTTCCGCTGCACGGCGGGGCAGTCCTGCCGGGCGATGGCGGAAACGTGGCCGGGAAAAGTCGAGGCGATATTCACCGGGTAGCCCCGGCAGCTCAGCGCCTTCTGCGAAAAGCCGAAGAGCGAGTGCATCCGGCAGTAGCCCGTGTCCTCGTCGAGGAACACACAGCCCCCGCTCGGTTTCCGGGCGAAATAGGGTCGCCCGTCGATCCGGGTGACGAAGTCGCGTGGCAGGTCGTTGGGACGACTCTCCAGCAACCGGGCGATCCGGCGCGCGTCCTCCTCCGACATCAGCACGTGGAAGCGACGACAGCAGCGCCCGCACTGGATGCAGCCGTAGTTCTGGTTCTCGACGATATGGACTTTGCGATCCGGCATGGGGAAATGTACTGGCGCGACTACGGCTGGCCAACCAGAGCCTGTTGGGCGATCTGTCCATCCGCGCCAAACCGCAGCAGGCCCGCCTGGGCCTGGACAGACAATCCCGCGCCGGACCAGGAACGGGAGTCGGGAGCGGCAAAGAGTACCTCCCGCCGGTTCCCGGCCTGTACTTCCACGGCCACCATGCCATCGGCAGCGGCCGGTGCCAGCAACCGGGTCGCCAGGGGGAGAACCGCCGTATCCCGGTAGGGCACCAGCAAGGTCACGAACACCACAGGCAACGCTCCCTGCTGGCGATAGCGCACATCGGGGCGGTCCGTCTTCTTGCCGTAACCGGTCATGATCCAGCTTGTGCCCAGGTTCAGCGTACCCTCGCCCACCGCCCGCACGAGCAGATTGCCGCCCGTGGGGAAGCCGGTGCGGACCTCGCGGTCCTTCGTCTGGGTTGGCCCGGCGGGGAGGTGGAAGTGGGCGTCCACCGTGTGCTCTCCGGTCCCGGTGAGCCGGTCGATCACCAGGAAGTAACCCGGGGAGTCGGCAGCAGGCCGCGCAAAGAGAACCTGTCGCCGGTGGACCACGCCTGGGTAGCCCGCCTGTTCCGCGTCGGCGAAGCTCAGCCCCGGCAGCGACTGGACCGTGTGGACCACGCACGGGGCGGTGTTCTGGTCCCCTTCGTCCACGGTGACGGTGGAGTGGAACGCGGTGCCCTGGAACTTGGCGCGCAAGGGACTGCCGTAGGCGAAGGGACCCGCGTCGGGAGTCAGCGTGCGCCCGTAGGCGTAGAGGATGATGCCAAGCGCATCGTAGTGCTGGTGCCAGCCACCCCAATGGCGGGCGGCGTCGAAACAAAGGTAGAGACCGTCAGGATCGTCGGTCCAGCCCGTGCGCATCGCGAAGTAGCCCGTCTCCGGCAACTGGGTGTCGAGGTAGTCGGGACGCTGCCCCTCCTGGCCGTCGCTGCCGACGAAGGCCATGTCCGGACGGTGAAAGAGAGCCGCGCCACGCACGAGCAACGGTCCCTGCCGTCCACCCCACGAATCGCCCAGGTTGGGCTGGGTGCCGTCGGGCTTGGTCAGGTACAGTGTGTAGTTGTGCATCCGCTCCAGGCGTTCCCAGTAGAGCGGCGAGGGCTTCATATCGGTCCCCTCCACCATCTGGGCGGCGGCGAGGAAGGTGTTCAGCACACTGTTGTGGTAGCCGGTCGTCAACTCGTCCTGGGCACCGTCGGGGAGCACCTGGGCCGTGATCTCGCCCTCGAACCGGTGCCAGGCGGTCTCCCGCCACTGCTTGGCATGGGCGAATTCGGGGTACTGGAGCCCGACGGTGAGCAGGGCCTTGCTCTCGGTCGCCCCGAAGTTGTGCCCCGAGTGGAAATGCTCCTCGGGCAGCAGGTAGTCGAGATGCTCGGCCAGGGTGTTCAGGAACGCCACGTGGTCGGCGGAAGTGAAGTCCGGGGAATGGAGCAGATAGCGATAGACCTCGCCCCAGTTCATGGCTCGCAGGGAGACTTCCAGCGTGCGCCAGGACCACTGGGCCCCCGGGTAGTTCTGGGGAATCCAGTCGCGGACCAGCTCGATGGCCTTGCGCGTGTAGCGGGGGTCCTGTTCGATCTGCCCGGCTTCGACCAGCGCCTTCAGCCAGTGGTGCCACTGGAAATGCAGCAGCCATTCCTTGTCATCGATGGCGTTGCGCGACCACTCGAAGTCCTTGCCCAAGGCGAAGAAATCGTTGCTGCCAATCGAGCGGAACCGATTCTCCAGGGCCTGGTTGCACTCCTCCAGCGAGCCGCGGCTGATTTCGCTCGGCTGGGGCGGCTGGGGCCAACGCTGGCGGAAGTGACCGACCAACGCCGCGACGGCACCGGTCTGGTCGCCCTGGTCGATCTTGGCCTTCACGGCCGCCAGATCGGGGGAAGACAGATCCAAACGGTTCAGCAGGGTTCGCACGGCATCCTCCGGTTTGGCCAGCACCACGCGCAGATCCTGGAACGAGGCCCGTTCCACGCAGGTGTGCGCACCCATCCAGCTTACCGCCAGAACCAGTTCGCGGCCAGCATAGGTGCGGCTGGCCTGGGCCATCTGTCGCTGCACGTCCACCGGCAACGCCTGGGGCTCGGTCACATCGGGTCCCCCCATGCCGTGCAGCTCGTAGCGCCACAGGGGACGGAAGTCGCCGTCGCAACCCTCCGTCTCGGCGTCCTTCCCGAGACGGTCCCAGGTGGCGGAATCGAACAGGGCAAGGGTGACGGTGCCCGAACGGTGGTCCATCGCGCAGTAGGTGGTGTAGGCGAAAGCCAAGGTGGGAGCCCGGTCGGCCTCGATCCGCAGCCTCCGACCAACCAGAATGCAGCCCCGCGCGGCACCGTCTGGTTCGTCGATGCGCACCGCGGTCGGGGCGACCGTCACCTCCCAGGCCGGCTTGCCGCCTGCCTTGGCCGCATCGGAAGTACGCAGGCGACGGATCTCCCAGCCGCCCTCGTCACCCCACAGCGAGGCAACCAGTAGCAACCCGATGCATCCCGCAATCGCTCGTCTGGGCATTGTCCGCCTTTCCGGCGGGAGCGGCAACCCGGATCAGGAGCCCAAACGGCGTTCGAGCAGGGCCACGTCCCGGCGCAGTTCCGCGTCCTCGCCCATCCGCTGCTCGATGGCGCTCACCGCATGCAATACCGTCGCATGGTTGCGGTTGAAGCGTTCGGCGATGGCGGGGGAGGACAGATTGGTCAGCCGACGGCTCAGGTACATCGCAATCTGGCGCGGCCAGGCGATGTTCTTCGGACGGCGGTTGCCGGTGATGTCGGCGAGGCGGATATCGTAGTGCTCGGCCACCAGGCGCTGGATGCGCTCCACCGTGACCGGTGCCGTCGCCTCCTCGTCCACCATGCCGGCCAGCAGCTTCTCGGCCACGTCGCGGCTCACCGTCTGCCCGGTCAGCGAGGTGTAGGAGACCAGACGGATGAGGGCGCCCTCAAGCCGCCGGATGTTGGATTTCACCCGGTCGGCGATGTAGTTCAGCACCCCGTCGTCGAGCTTCACCGAATGGTTGTCCTGCTTCTTGCGCAGGATGGCGATGCGGGTCTCCAGATCGGGCGGCAGGATATCCGCCGTCAAGCCCCACTCGAACCGGGAGACCAGCCGCTTCTCCAGCCCGCCAATCTCATGGGGCGGGCGGTCCGAAGTCAGCACGATCTGCTTGTGGCCGTTGTAGAGGGCGTTGAAGGTGTGGAAGAACTCCTCCTGGAAACGCTCCTTGCCGGTGAAGAACTGCACGTCGTCGATCAGCAGCACATCCACATTGCGGTAGACGGCGCGGAACTCGGCAAGCTGGCCGCCCTTGAGGGCTTCGATGAAGCGGTTCGAGAACTCCTCGCTCGAGATGAACTCGATCCGGAGGGAACTCCGCCGCTCGTGCAACTGGTTGGCAATGGCCTGCAGAAGGTGAGTCTTGCCCAGACCGGAGGGGGAATGGATGAAGAGCGGGTTGTAGGTCGTGCCCGGATGGTCGGCCACGGCGCTGCACGCCGCCTGGGCAAAGCGGTTGTTCTCGCCCACCACGAAGCTGCCGAAGGTGAAGTGCCGGTTGTACCGGCGGTTCCACTCGGCCTCGTCCTGGGCGGTGTTCTCGCTCTGGTTGGAAACGACCACCGGTGCCATCGGCGCCTTGCTGCGGGTCTCGCGGACCGGCACCACGCGCGGGCTGTGCCCGGCCTCGAAGACCACGCGGATCGGTTCCCCCATCACCTCGCCGAGGGTGGAACTGATCAGCCCCTGGTAGTTGATGGTCAGCCACTCCCGGAACATGTCGTCCGAGACCCCCAACACGACCTCGCCGTCCACCTGCCGGACGGGAACGATCGTGGCAATCCAACGGTCAAACGTTTCCTGGTTCAGGAGCGTTTGCAGCGTCTCGCGCGCCTCTTGCCATATGGACTCGACGTTCTTCATAGACTCCGTAGATATTTCATCTCTTGGACACGAGCATCCCAGGGCCAGCCACAGAAGGACACGGTGAATCGGGTGGGGGGAGGACTCGCGAAAGCGAAACAAACTTAGCGAACGGCGGGGCTCTCCGCAAGCGCACGGGGGGACATTTTATGGGTTCAGGCGGGGAGGATTGGGTGTAAGTGACTGGAACCATGTTGAGAAAAAAAAACCATTCGATAGATTGGGCCATGCATCACGAACAACCCGGCGACACCATGCCCCAGGATACCTCCGACAACTCGCCTCCCGCCCTGGACTTCCTACCGGATGACGGGGCCTACATCCTCCGGGTCGACGCCTGCCTGACCCCCGGCGAGACGGTCCACCAGGCCTCCGTGCTCTGCCGCGGCGGGCTCATCGAGGCGATCGGGGCCTTCGATTCCCTCACCGCCCTGGCCGGGGACGTCCCCTGCCTCGACATGCGGGGCTGCCAGGCCATTCCCGGTCTGGTGGACACCCATCTGCACGGCAGCGGCGGCGGCGGGACCATGGATGCCGACCACATGGACAGCCTGGCCCTGATCTCCCGCATGTTGGCCCGGCATGGTGTGACCAGCTTCATCTCCACCCTGCTCTCCGCCCCCCAGGAGAAGATGCTGAAGGTCGCCGAGGCCATCTGCCAACTGAGCGAGGACGCTCTGCCCGGAGCGGTGCCGATCGGCGTCCACTACGAGGGCCCCTACCTCCGGGTCGAGAAGCGGGGAGCCCAGCGGGAGCACTACATCCGCCAGATCGACCTGGGCGAAGCGCGCGAGCTGTTGGCCGTCGGGCAAGGCAAGATCCGCATGATGACCCTCGCGCCCGAACTCGAGAACAGCGAACGCCTGATCGAACTGCTCCGCGAATCCAACGCCGTTCCCAGCATGGGACACAGCCTGGCCGAAGAGAACGCCGTCACCCGGGCCATCGACTGCGGGGCCACGCGGGTGACCCACCTCTACAACGGCACCACCCGGCTCGACCAGCGCAACTCCGGCCTCACCGCCGTGGCCCTGGTGGACGACCGGGTCACCATCGAGCTCATCGCCGACGGCTTCCATGTCCATCCCGTAATGCTTGAGATCGCCTGCCGGATCAAGCCCCTCAACCGGATCGTGGGCATCTCGGACGCCACCCAGGGCGCGGGCCTCAAGAACGGCCTCTACCACCTGGGCGACGACCGGGTCGAGATCGCCAACGGCTGGTGCCGTCGCTACGTGGACGGTCGCCTGGCGGGGTCCTGTCTGACGCTCGACCGGGCCATGCGCAACCTGCCCAAGTTCGCCTCCCTCGCCCGCGAGCAGGTGCTGACCTGCTTCACCCACAACCCCGCCGCCAGTCTGGGTTTCCACGACCGGGGCCTGCTCTTGCCGGGGAAACGGGCCGACATCGCGGTGGTGGACGCCGACTGGAACGTGCGTATGACCATCGTCGGTGGCCGGGTCGTCTACGACGCCCGCACGGCGGAACTGCCCGCCGACTGGGCGGAATAGCCTAGCGCCCCAACAGCCGTCGGTATTCGGCCTCCAGCACATCGCCCATGCGGTGCCAGGAGAACCGTTCCAGTACCAGTTCGCGCCCCGCGTCGCCCATGGCCCGGCGGCGGTCGGAATCGCCCAGCAGAGCGTTCACGGCCTCGCCCACGGCGACCGCATCGCCGGTGGGGCACAGCAGGCCCGTCTGGCCATCGAGGATGACCTCGGGCGTGCCGTCCAGCGGAAAACCAATGGCAGGCACTCCACTGGCCAGTCCCTGGACCACGGTCCGGGGCAACCCCTCGCGCAGGGAGAGGTGGACGAGCACGTCCATCAGCGCCGTGTAGCGGCAGACGTCGGCCGGGGGCACCAGGCCCGCGAAAACAAAATGCTCCTGCAAGCCGAGCCGGGCGATCTCCGCCTCCAGCTCGCCCCGGAGATTGCCATCGCCCACCAGCAGAAACCGCACGTGGGGGAAACGGGCCACGATGGCGGGAGCCGCCTGGATCAGGTACTCGTGCCCCTTCAGTTCGAACAGCCGTGCCACCTTGCCCACCACCAGAGCGTCGGGCGGAATACCCAGACTGGCCCGCAGTTCCGGTTCGGGCCGGGCGTTGGCGAAGGCGTCCATGTCCATGCCGCTGTAGACCACCTCGTACTTCTCGCGGGGAGCCACCCCGGCATCCACGCACTGGTCGATCATGGCCTGGGCCACGGCGTAGATCCGGTGGCAGCGACGGGCGGCGTAGCGTTCGGCCAGGATATACAGCCAATTCCGCCAAGCCGCCTGATAGGGATGGAACGCCTGGCCGTGGACGGTGTGCACCACCACCGGCACCCGTTCCTTCCACGCCGCCATCCGGCCCAGAATCCCGGCCTTCGAGGAGTGGGTGTGTACCACGTCGAAGGACCGGGAACGGAACAGCTCGCGCAACTCCCGGTAGGCCCGGCGGTCGGCCCCGAGGGAGAGCTCCCGGACCAAATGGGGAATCTCGATGATCTCCAGGCCCGGCAGGGGTTGCTTCTGCAGCAGTTTCCCCTCCGGGCCGGTGGTCGGTCCGGTTACCAATGCCACCGCGTGCCCCTTCTCCAAATGGTCGCGACAGGTCAGGAGGGTATTCTCCTGGGCCCCGCCCACGATCATGCGGGTGATGACATGGCAGATGCGCATTGGTTCGGACATGGTCGGGACCCTACACAGCCAGGTTCGTGCCCCAGTACTCTTCCAGCCAGGGCCGCTCGGCCGCCAGAATCTCGTTGAAGCAGGTGCGGATGGTGGCGGGCGTGGCGCAGGCCGCGGTCGCCGGATCGATCTGGCAGGCCCAGAGCGCCTTCTGCAGGTCCTTCTCCAGCACCGCGTCGCTGGCCAGGGTCTGCATGTCGGCCATTCCCCGGCAGAGGGCGGCCAACTGGAGCGGCATCCGGCCCACCTGCTCGGGATGGACGCCGGTGCGGTCCACCGTGCAGCGGACCTCGACGCAGTAGTCGTCGGGGAAGTTGGTGATGGCCCCGTTGTTGATCACGTTCAGGTGCATGCGGTAGACCGAATCGGTCTCCAGCGCGTGCATGATGTGCATGCCGTACTCGAAGGTGCGCTCCAGCCGCATGGGCTTGCGGCCGTCCAACTGCTGGCGCAGGTCGGAATCCTGGCCCCAGCGCGGGGAGGTGGTATCGACCTCGGCCTTGGTCTCGCGCGGCTTCACGCCCAACGCCTCCCAGGACTCGGGACGGGGCAGATAGTAGGGCAGGTACTCGGAGCAATGCCGGGCGGACTCGGTGGTGAAATAGCCGAATTCCTTCAGCAGTTCGAACTGCACGCCGCGCTGGCGGTAGACCTCCGGCTTCTCGATGGCCTTCAGAAGGTCCGGATAGGCGTCGCGCCCGTCCAGGTACTCCAGCCGCAGGAACCAATCCATGTGGTTGACTCCGGCCGCCGTGTAGCGGAGCTGCTTGTGGCTCACGCCCAGCCAGCGGGCCAGGTCGCGGATGCCGTACTGGATGTTGTGGCAAAGGCCCAGCATGTGGACCTTGGGGCAGGCGAAGTTCAGCGTCCGGGTAAGCATCGACATGGGATTGACGTAGTTGAACAGGTAGGCGCCGGGGCAACGCACCTCCATGTCCCGCGCGATGGCCAGCAACTCGGGCGCGGTACGCATGGTGCGGACCACGCCGCCGATCCCGGCGGTGTCGGCCACGCATTGCGGGATGCCGTGTTTGGCGGGAATCGCGATCTCGTGGTGGTAGGGGACGCCATTGTAGGCCGGGCCGCCCTGGGCGAAGGAGGTCATCACGTAGTCGGCCCCGTCCAACACCCCGCCGCGCCAGGCGGCCGCCGTCCGCACGACCGTGGGAGCGTCGTAGTGGGCCACCACCTTGCGGGCGAACTCCGCCACCGGCTCCAGGTGGTTCGGATTCACGTCCACCAGCACCAGTTCGCATTCGCGCAGTTCGGGAAAGGACAGGATATCCACCACCGACTGGGCACCGAACCCACTGCCGGCTCCAATGAAGACGATCTTCGGCATGGCACGCTCCTCAAGGCTGATCGAGTTGGCAAGTCCGCGGGGCGAGGACACAGGTTTGGGCGGTACTCTACCCATCCGGCCCGCAGATACGAGTTGCGGCTACCGATTCGGTCGTCCCGAAAAGGCGGTCGTTCTCTTGCGTTCCCCGCCGCTCAAGCTAGATTTAGCGTTACATAGCGAAGATTCCTTTGCCATATCTGGTCGCCTTTCCGCCGTTGCCCGGGAGTTCTCCCCCAATGCCTACTCCGTTGCGGACCGTCTATATCCTCCTCTTGGTGACTGCCATGGCGCGGGCCGACGTCGTCACCGCCGTGAGCGGCGTGTTCACCGTGGACACCACGCCCCCCAGCACTCCGGAGGCGGTTGCCCCGGTCCAGGGCGGCGACGTGATGGCTCCCTTCCTTCGCCTGGAAGCCAGCGCCAGCGATGCCCTCACCGGCGTGGCAGGCTACGAGTTCGAGCTGGTCGGCTTCGGCTCCGCCAGTGGCAGCGCCGACTACGCGGTGTTCCGGAATCTGGGCGCCAGCGTCTACACCTGGAACGTGCGGGCCAGCGACGCGGCGGGCAACCTGTCCGACTGGGCTTCCTTTACCTGCACCTACGCCTGGGGCGGCGACGACGATACCGACGGCCTGCCGGACGCCTGGGAACTGGCCTGCTTCGACTCCCTGGACTACACCGACGGCAGTGCCGATTCCGACCTGGACGGCTTCACCGACCTGGAGGAGGCCGAGGCCAACACCCATGGCTTCGAGTTCTACATCCCGCTTGTCGCGGGCTGGAATCTGGTTGCCCTGCCCTGCGACACCACGGAGGATTCCGCCGCCGCTCTGGTCGCGGCTGCCGACAGCCCGGTCTGGACCTGGAATGCCGCTGCTCTCTGCTACCGCGCCACCGTCGAACCGGCAGCCCGGCAAGGACTCTGGATCTACGCCGGCACGGACAAGGGAACGATCACCGTCAGCGGCACCCCGCCGAAAACCAACCTGCTCCAGTTGGAGCTCGGCTGGAACCTGACCGGCACGGGCCTGCCCGCCACGCTGGACAGCGACACGGGCATCCGCGAGGCCATGGCCTGGACGAGCGATGGCTACGAGACCCATGACATCGCCGGCTTCCAGTTCGCGTTCCTCCAGGGCTACTGGATGAGCGTTTCCCAGGCTGGCCAGCGGCAGGTGATCCTGCTCGACGAGCAGTAGGAAGAGCTCTTCCAGCCCGAGGGATGCGGTGCCGCCGACGACACTGCCTACGTGTCGGTTCCCGGCAGGCGTTCGGCGGGCGGCCAGGAGGTGGGCTCCTGGTAGCTGGACTGGAGATGGCTCCAGTACCGGCGGCGCTTGTGGACGAGCTTCGTAGGGCTGTAGGGCTGCTGCCGGTCAAGCCGCCGGTCGTCCGCGAACTCCGTTTTCGGCTGGTAGTTCAGCGTGAAGGCCAGCAAGCGCTCGACCAGTTCCAGCCGGACGGTGGCATAGGCGGGATCGTCCCAGCGGTTGGCCACTTCGCCCGGATCGTCCCGGTGATCGTATAGCTCGCCGCCTTCGGTGCCGCCGTAGTAGACCAGGCGGAAGTCCGCCGTGCGGATGGCCGAGACTTTGCGGTTCAGATGCCACCAGTCCCATTCGGTGTAGGCGGCGTCGCGGTCAATCCGTTCCCCTGCCCCCACCGGGACCAGGGAGCGCCCTTCCCGGCCCTCGGGCAGCGGCACGTCGCACAGCTCGCACAGGGTGGGATAGAAATCGACGGACTCGACGATGTCGTCGCAGGTTGTCCCCTGCGGTCCGCCGGGCCAACTGAGCAGGAAGGGAATCCGGCAGATCGAATCGTACAGCCCGAAGTTCTTGTGGAAGAGGCCGTGGTCCCCGGAGAAGTCGCCGTGGTCGGCGGTGTAGAAGACGATGGTGTTCTCCAGCTCGCCCTCCTCGGCCAGCTTCTCGATGACCCGCCCGATCTCCTGGTCGATGCAGGTGATGAGCGCGTAGTAGCTGGCCAGACAGCGCCGCAGCCGGTCCGGATTGGGATCGGCCAGCGGATAGCCGCAGCCCTTGGCCAGCATCCGGCGCATGAACTCCGGCTTGCCGGCAAAGCGGTTCTCGAAATAGTCGCGGGCGCTGTCCGGGAGCGTGAGCGAGGCGGGATCGTAGAGGTCGAAGAACTCCCGCGCGGGCGCGATCGGCGCGTGGGGCCGTTGGAAGCTCATATGGATGAAGAAGGGACGCCGCCGGTCGCGCTCCTCCAGGAAGGCCATGGTCTGGTCGCCGGTATAGTGCTCGATGGAATGCTCGTAGGGCAACTGGGCGGGGCCGCTCCCGTCGAGCGTGTACTGCTGGCCGGGTTTCGGCGTGCCGTCCTCGTACCAGTCGGCCAAGCCCCGCTCGGCGAGGTAGGCGAAGTAGTGGCAGGTTGCCGGGTTGTCGCGGGTGGCATCGCACAGGTCGGTATAGCGCACCCGCTCGAACCCCTCGTCGTCCCAGCGGCGGATCATGTGGGCCTTGCCGAAGAGTCCCGTCTGGTAGCCATAGCGGCGGAAGAGGCAGGCCAGGCTGTTGGGCTCGGGCTCGGGCCACTCGGCGTGGTCGTTGCCGAACATCCCGTGGGTGTGCATATACTGCCCGGTCATGAAGCAGATCCGGGACGGGCTGCAGATCGGGTTGTTCGCGAAGGCCTGGCGGAAGCTGATCCCGCGGGCTGCGATCCGGTCGAGGTTCGGGGTCCGCACGTCGGGATGCCCGGCACACCCCATGGCACCGGCATGGTGCTGGTCGCTCATGAGCCAGAGAACGTTGGGTCGGCGCTGCATGGGGCCTCCTTGCGGGTGGAAGGCCCCACTATACCCGCCGGTCCGGCGAATGCCTATGCCGCCTCCCCGCTCTCCGCAGCGATGGCCTCGCCCTCCGCAGGTGGCCGAGGCCGACGACGGTGGGAGGCAAGGACCCGGATCAGCAGGTGGTGGATCAGGTGAATCCCCGCGAAGAAGATGAGCTGCACGAAACAGACCGTCAGGACGAACACCGGGTCCGAAAGATGCCGCTCCGACAGGGCGAAGTTCATCGAAGCCGTCGCGGCGAGCCAGGACAGCGTCATCGCGAGGGCGGCCGGCAGCGTCGGATGGCGCCAGCAGCGCGCCAGATCGCCGAACAGCCAGATGGCCCCCACTACCACGGGGCCGATCCAGTTCAACTGGTCGCCCACTTCGAGGATCCGTTCGGTGATCATGGTGTTCACCTCCAACGCGATCCAGGCCAGGGGCGAGACAATCCAGAGCACGGCGAGCCCGATGAAGAACAGGGAAGCGTGGCGACCGCTCACCAGATCCCCGCCGCCCATCACCCGGCGTCTCCGCAACAGAAAACCGACGGTCAGCATGGCGGCCAGATAGACGATGAGCGGACCCATATCGTGGAACACCTTCCCCCAGCTCAACATGCCATCGTACCAGTCCGCGACGGTATTCACCCCGCCCAGGGCGAGGGCCAGACACCAGACGAAGAACACGGCGGACAACTGGCCGCTCAACTGGCTGCGGCGGGTGCCGATCACCGCCCGTTCGCGCCGCTGCTCGAACTCCAGGGCTTCGCGCCGCACATGGTCGGGCAGGAAGACTCCGGGCACATCCAGGAGATGGTGCCAGGCCTCCCGGGCCGACCCCATCTCCCCGCGCTCCTCCAGTTCCCGCGCGAAGTTGTAGCGGGCGGCCACTTCGCTCTCCACGCACTCCGACAGGGTCCGCCGGGAGACGATGCCACCGTGGATCTCGCCCTCTTCCGTCCGTTCGAGCAGATCCGCGATCGCGTCCCAGTAGTTCTCCTTGAGGAGCGCCTGGACCGTACTCGTGATATTGCGTTCGATGGTCGCCATCACCGTGGCCATGCGGGTCTCGCACGCCACGTCGTCCGGGGACGGCGTGACCACCATGAGCTTCTTCGACAACCGGAAACCCGCCAGTTCGGCCCGGACCTGCAGGGCGTCGGTACGGGCTTCGGGATCGGCCAGCAGGTCCTCCGCCCGCCGCATCGCCGCATGCCGCTCGTCGACCCGCCGGGTGCTGTCCTCCAGCAACTGGGCGCGCCGCTCTCCGAGAATGGCCCCGTTCCAGGGGCGCAGAGCCTCCAGAATGAGCCGGGCCCGGTCGAAGCACCGGGTCTGGTACGCGGTGTTGGCCTGGTAGATGCCATCGGCCAGCTCGGCCTGGTACCGGTCCAGCCGCCGGACCAGTTCGTCGGTGGCGGGCAATTCCTCGCCCATCTCGCCCAGCAACTGGACCGCTCCCTCGAAATTGGCCAAGTCCAGTTGGTCCTCGGACTCCTCCGCCATGCCGATCGCGGAATCCAGGGACATCTTCCGTTCGGCTTCCAGCGCGCGGACCTGCTCGTCGGGGAGGACGGACAGGTCCATGGTCGAGTACTCCTTCAGAGCGTTGCGCACGCCCTTCCAGTCCACGCTCGCCAGCGAGTGGCGCAGACGTTTGAGGAGGGTCTCGCCGTATTCGCGGGCGGCCTGGCGGTTGGCCTTCATGTTGGCCCCGCAGAAGGAGCAGAAGGTGGTGTCCAGATGCACTCCCTGTCCGCAGGCGGGACAGGGCTCCATGCCATAGGCACCGCACTCGCGGCAGTATTTGCCCTTCATCGAATTGAGGGTCTGGCAGGTCGGGCAGCGCCAGCGTTCCCCGTCGGGGGTCGGCTCCCCGGACGGGCTGGCTTCGGCGCGACCGCCGGCCGGCGTCAGCGCGGCGACCACTTCGCTGCCCGTCTTGAAGCGTTCTTCGGGATCGCGCATCAGCATGCGCTGGATGACCCGGGCCATCTCCTCCGGGAAATCGGGAACCAGATCGCGGGGGGACGGGGCCTGGCGGTAGAGGTAGTCGGCCGAGGAGGAATCCTCGTCCACCCCGGCGAAGGGCGGTGCCCCGGTCGCCATGCGGAACAGCAAGACGCCCAGCGCGTAGAGGGAGGCGCGGACATCGCGCGGCTGCCCCAGCACCAATTCGGGAGCCACCAACCCGCCCGGGGCAGCGTCTTCCTCCTCGGCGCCAGGATCAAGAAAGGTGCCGACCGGTTCACCGGCGCGGATCAGCCGCACCTGGTCGCCAGCGAGCAGCACATCCTCCGGCGACAGGCCATCGGCCAGCAACTGGCCTTGGTCCCAGGCCATCTGTAGCGCGGCGGCCAGCGACCGCCCGCAGCTGGCCACCTCCTTGGAACCCATCCGCCCCACCCGGGCCAGACGGGCGGCCACGCTCTCCCCCTCGACCAGCTCCGTACTGCGGAAGTACAGCCCCCCCTCCTCGCCGATGGCGTAGAGATGCACGAAGGCGGGGTGGTGCATGCCGGCCAGCCGCCGTGCCTGCGCGACGAAGTGCCGCACCAGCACCTTGTCGGACATGAGATGGGGCGAAAGAATCTTGAGCGCCACCTCCCGGCCCAGGCTGGTCTGGTGGGCCCGGTACAGGGGACCGGTCTCGCCCTGCGCGATCTCATCGCCGATGAC
Organism: Victivallales bacterium; assembly: GCA_003245525.1. Taxonomy (GTDB): domain Bacteria; phylum Verrucomicrobiota; class Lentisphaeria; order Oligosphaerales; family Lenti-02; genus Lenti-02. The sequence continues at coordinate 16,266 of QKCY01000568.1, forward strand.
GAAGTCGCTCAAGGACAGTGCCGAGGAGAGCGGCGGCGGCGGCGTCTCGACCCGACGGCGACAGTATCCGCAGACGAACGGACGCCCACGCATGGTATCGGGCAGAGTCACTATCGAGCTGCAAATGGGACAGATAACGTTCACAACCAACCCGCCTTTTCAGGAGTACAATACCCACTCGCGATGTAGAGATTGTAGGCTATCGCACTCTACATAGCAATAGGGGTGCCAGGCGATTGCCCTGTTCCCTACGTGGCTGGGGTCGGCAATCGGGGCAAATGGCACGGCTCTCGCTTTCTCACATTCGCGAATTGGCAATCGCAAACGGCCCCCTTGCATGAATCGCCCTCGCGGGGTTACCGTAGTGCATTCCTGTCGCAGGCAGTTACGGAGACATCCCATGGGTTCCGCCATCCCGACCGAGCGGCTCTACGCCCAACGCCTCACCCGCTACCTGACCGCGTTGCGGAACGAGAAGCCCGACCGCATCCCGGTCCGGCCCTTCGTGGCGGAATTCGCCGGCAAGTACGCCGGATTCACGAACCAGGAGGTGACGCACGACTACCGCAAGGCCTTCGCGGCGGTCTGCCGTTGCGCCGCCGACTTCGACTGGGACGCGATGGTCGCCAACATGGTCTACGTCTGGACCGGGCTGACCCAGGCCATCGGCTTGCGCTACTATGGCATTCCCGGGATCGAGGTCCCCGCCGAATCGGGCTTCCAGTACCTGGAGCCGCCCGAGAGCGAGGCCTTCATGCGGGAGGACGAGTACGACGCCCTGATCGAGGACCCCACCTCCTTCCTCTACAACGTCTGGCTGCCCCGCGTCGCCCGCGACGTGCCGGCTCCCGGCCAGCCCGCCTCCTACCGCGGCCATCTGGCTCTGGTCAAGGGCGGCATGGCCATGCTGGACTACTTCACCGCCTTCGGCCCCCAGTGCGCCCGCCTCCGCCACGAGTTCGGCATGCCCGGCGCCATCGCCGGCATCCTCAAGGCACCGCTCGATATCATGGCCGACAAGCTCCGCGGCTACGTGGGCCTGACCATGGACCTCATGACCCAGCCCGACAAGGTCCGCCGCGCCTGCGAGGCCCTGGCCCCCCACCTTTGCCACGTGGCCAGCTGCACCGCCGACCCGGCCCGCCAGTTGCCAATCGGCTTCTGGATGCACCGGGGCTGCGTGCCCTTCGTCACGCCCCAACAATTCGACACCATCTACTGGCCCACCCTCAAGCCCATCATCCTGGAGCTCTGGCGGCAGGGACACCAGACTCTCTTCTATGCCGAAGGCAACTGGAACCACCATCTCGGTGCCTTCGCCGAGTTGCCGGAGAAGTCCATCGTCTACCATGTGGACCACGCCGACATCTTCGCAGTGCATCGCCGTCTCGGCGACCGCTTCTGCCTCAGCGGCGGCATTCCCAACACCCTCCTGTGGAATGGGTCGCCGGAGGATGTCCGCGCCTATGCCAAACGGGTCATCGACGGTGTGGCGGCCGACGGCGGCTACATCATGGACGCCTCGGCGATCATGCAGAACGACACCAGCATCGAGAACCTCCAGGCCCTCACCGACTTCACCCACGAATACGGTACCTATTCCTCCACCGACGCCATGCCGTTGCGGGATGTGGATGCGCCGACCTTCGCCCCCGAGGAGTACCGGAACCCCGGCGCGCCTCCCGCCTGCACGACCCGGAATCCGCCCGGTGTCTGTCTGCCCTGGGACGAGATCAGGCGCGATCTGCCGCCCGTCACCGGAGACACCGATCTGCTGCGGGAGATATGGGGCAACGTGGACGGGTTGGGCAATATGTTCATCTGGCAATGCCTGCTGTCATTCTAGAACCGCTCTGGGCATTGCATCCCGGGGCGCAACCCCTACGTTGGTAGGGGGGAACCGAGCCAATCCCGCCGGTGTCGGTTCAGCCCAAGGATACTCCGATCTGTGAAACGGCTCCTACTGCTCATGTCATTGTTGATGCTGATCGCCGCCCTGGCGGCCATATGGTTCACCGGCGGCCTACAGGCTGGAGAGGACCAAGCCGAGACCAAGGCCGCCCCCCCCGCCAAGATGGAGCGGTTCGGAATCCGCTGGTTCGGCGATGGCGCCTGGCAGCCGCTGCCCGAGCGGTTGCCGGAACAGCTCGTGCTGCTGGTCCATGGCCTCGACGAGCCTGGCTACCTGTGGCGCGACCTGGCTCCTGCTCTGGCCCGGGCCGATGTCCCGACCGCCCGGTTCGACTACCCCAACGACCAGGGCGTGGTGCTGTCGAGCACCCTGCTCGGCTCCTGGCTGCCCCAGTTGCGCCAGCGGGGGACCAAGCAGATCGTGGTCGTGGGGCATAGCATGGGAGGCCTGGTCAGCCGCGAGTACCTCGCCGACCCGGTCCTGGACTACCGCAAGCACCTGCGCGAGGGCACGGTCCCCCGCATCCGGACTCTGGTCATGGTGGGTACCCCCAACCAGGGCTCGCCCATGGCGCGTTTCCGCCTCGTCGCCGAGTGCCGCGAACAGTGGACCCGGTTCCTGCAGGGCGACGGCCAACTGCTCGGTGCCATGGCCGACGGCGACGGCGAAGCGGGCAAGGACCTCCTGCCCGGCTGCGAATTCCTGCGGGCCCTCAATGCCCGCGAACTGCCCCGCGACGTACACTTTGCGATCATCGCCGGGATTGTCAGTCCTCTCTCGGAGGCGGACCTGGCCAGTGCCGCCAGCCATTGGCAGCAGAACCTGCCGGGTTTCCTCCACGGTCCCGTCAATCAGATGGAGCGCCAGTTGGCCGACGTGGCCAATGGCATGGGCGACGGGGTCGTGTCCCTGGCTTCCACCCGGCTGCCCGGCGTCGAGGACCATACCTCGGTGCGGGGCAACCACATCTCCATGCTCCAAGGCGATGGCAAGCCCAACCACGAACCGCCTCCCGCCGTGCCGATCATCCTGGACCGGGTCCGGCAAACCTGGCCCGAACGCTTTCCCAAACTGAATTCTTCCACGCAGGAGAACAAACCATGAATCAGACGCCTGTCGCGCCCCTTTCCGTCCTGGGCGAGGTGATGGAACAGCTTCCCCGGGGTGCCTTTCTCACGGTCAAGCACAAGAACCGGGTCAACACCATGACCATCGGCTGGGGCCTGGCCGGGGTGGTCTGGAGCAAGCCCGTCCTCACCGTGCTCGTCCGCCCGGGCCGCCACACCTTCAAGCTGATCGAGCAGGCCCCCGATTTCACGGTGAGCGTGCCCCTCAAGGGGACGCTGGCCAAGGAACTGGGCTATTGCGGCAGCCATTCCGGCAGTGCCGTGGACAAGATCGCCGAGTGCGGTTTCACCCTCGCCACCGCCGAGGACTGCCACTCGCCCTTCCTGGCCTTTCCGGGCCTGCACTTCGCCTGCAAGACCATGCTCCGCGCCCCGCTGAATCCGGACCTGATGGACCCCTCCATCGCCTCGGTCTATCCCCAGAAGGACTACCACACCTTCTACCATGGCGAGGTGATCGGGGCCTGGCGGCTGGAAGAGTAATCGGAGACCCGAAGAATCGCCTTTCCGGTGTGAATAGAACGGGCCGACGGAACGTCGCATAGGGTGTCGATGCCATGCATCGGCCTGTGCAACCGTCGGCCCCCAGGACACGACAAGCCCTTGGACGCCGCCACCAAAAACCTGTTGCGCCAAGCCCAGGAGGGCGACATGGAAGCGTTCGCGACCGTGTTCGAGCAGTTCCGCCCGCTGATGCACACCGTGGCCTATCGCCTGGTGGGCAGCGACGACTGCGACGACGTGGTCATGGATACCTTCCTCAAGGCCTGGCGGGCCCTGCCCACCATCCGCAACCTGGAAGCGGCGCGAACCTGGCTCTGCCGCATGGTCCGCAACACCGCCCTCGATCTGCTCCGCAAGCACAACCGCGAGCGCAGCCATGTGGTCGAGGACGAGGTGGACGAGGACGGCATCGGACTGCTCGACCGGATTGCCGACGAGGACGCCCCGGTTGCCGACCGGGCCGGGGAGCGGAACGAGCTGGCCGGCATTCTCCAGGAGGCGCTGGGGGAGCTCGGCGAGGAACACCGCACGGTCATCCTCCTCCGCGAGGCGGACGGTCTCAGCTACAAGGAGATCGCCGTCACCACCGGGGTCGGCATCGGCACGGTCATGTCCCGGCTCTTCTATGCCAAGCGCAAACTCCGCAAACTCCTGGCCGCACAGGGGGTGACGCTATGAAAATGAACCGCAAAACCAACCTTGGCGAACTGCTCCGCACCACCGCTCGGGTCCCGGAACGCCCGGCGGCCGATTTCTGGGAGGATTTCCGCGCCCGCGCCACGCTGGTTCCCCAGGCGGTACCGTCGCGGACCGCCGCGCCGACGGGCCGCTGGCTACTGGCCGCCGCCTCCCTCGCCGCCGCCGTGATGCTGATCTTTGCCATCGCCCTCCCCCGCTCCGGAAGCAACGACGGCAGCTTGGCCGTGGCCTCTCTCCCGACCCCGGCCAAGAACGGCCGCCTGTCCCGGATCGAGGAGGTGCAAGTTTTCCTCGACAATGCCAGTGTCACCATCATTGAAGACAGCGAGAACGGTGGTACCGTGGTCTTCGTGGAGGCCGCACCTCAGCCCAACCGAACGTAACCTTGGAGATCCGGCCATGAACCTCGCGGGCAAACCAATCTGGCGGACAGTTCTCGTTGCCTGTCTCGCCATGCTCGCTTTTGCGACCGGGGCCGCGGCAGCGGACACGCTGGATGTGATCCTGGTCAAGGCCAGCAATGAAGGTGCGAGCGATGCGGCCCTCAAGGCCTACCTGCCCCTCCTCGAACGGTCCGGCTTCAAAGCCTACCAGACCGTCGTGCGCAAGGCCGTCCCCCTGCAGGCGGGCGACGTGACCCTCGCCCAGGGCTTCAAGGCCACTCTGGGGCAAGCCGAAGGCCGCCGCGTTCCGGTGACCATCTCCCGGGGCGACAACAGCCTCATCCGCACCACCGTCAACTTCTCCCCCGACCACCCCGTGATCCTCGGCACCTACGACGGCGACGGCGGCGGCAAGATGATCGTCATCCTCGTCCTGGCCACCCCGTAACCACCGAGAGCGCCGACATCCCTGCCGGCATCTTCCGGGGTCCACGGAACACACGGACTTCACGGAATGGATGGGGCTGGTCGCGACCCTGCGGACGAGATGCGTTGTCTCTTGATCAGCAGCGCTCCACGGGGAATGCCGGCAAGGATGCCGGCGCTCCCGGTAGGGACTTCCCAGTAGGGACTCTCCCTGTGAGGGTTAGTGCGAGAGGCCGGCCTTGGCAGCGAGCTGGTCCACGAGGCTGTCGTCGAATTGGGCGGGGAAGGTGACGCGCCCCCCGCGCAGGGCGGAGACGTAGATGCCCATGAGCGCCTCGAAGGACAGCAGGGAGTTGTCCAAGTCCGAACTGTGCCCCACGGCGGGGTTGGCCACGTAGCGGGCCACATCATCGAGATGGGCGGCGATGGCGGCCACGAAGTGCTCGTCCCAGCTCGACGGCTCCACGTTGCGGGTGCCTTCGTCGAAACGGATCACTTCCAGGGTGCGGTTCAGGGTGATGGTGGCCATGCCCCGGTCGCCGATGGCGGTGATGCCGAAGTGGTGCCACTTGTTGGTCTCCCCCGGGTAGTTGGGGCCCACGTTGCCGACTTCGAGCAGGGCGCGCACGCCGTTGGCGAAGGCCAGTTCGGCGATGGCGGAATCGGGGGCCGAGGCCCCGGCCTTGGCGAGGCCGGAGAGGTCGTCGATCTGGCCCATCACCCATTCCAGGGGAGCATGGCCGTTGAAGTGCATAAGCATGTCCACCAGATGGGTGCCCTGCTCCAGCAGGTTGCCCTGGCAACTGGCGCGGAAGAACTGCACCTTGCCCAGCGCCCCGTCCTGGAGGAGCCCGGCCAGCTTGTGCCAGGCGGGGAGGTACTTCTTCTGATGGTTCACGGTGAGCAGCGTGCCCGTGGCCCGGCATTGCTCGGCGATGGTCTGCGCCTCGCTGGGGAGCAGGGCCATGGGTTTCTCGGTGTTGACCAGGCGCACGAAGGGCCGCTTGCAGGCAGCGAGGATGGGAGCCACGCGGCAGTGGGGATTGCAGGAGATGTCCAGCACATCGGGGCGCAACTCGTCGAGCATCGCCTCCAGATCGGTTCCGCCCGGCACCCCGTACTCGCGGGTCAGGGCGTCCAGTTTGTCCTGGTTGCGGTGACCGCAGATACCGACCAACTCGATCTCCGAACACAGCCGGTACGCCTTGGCGTGGGCGCCTGCCCAGCCGCCGGTGCCAAGAAGAAGAGCACGACAGGTAGCCATGATGCGTTGCCTCCCAGACGGGGTGTGGGACCAACTAGACGACTTCGAGAATGAACTCGCTCTGCTTGGGGCGGATATCCTTGATGCGCACGTTCACCCGGTCGCCGATCTTCACCGGCTGCCGGACATGGAGCAGGCCGCGTTCGCCAATCGCCTCCAACTCGGCGAAGAGCATCCGGCCGTTCTGCTGGACCACAACCGCAGTGAGGACCTGGTCCATGAGGTTGCGGCGCACGTGTTCGAGCAACCAGTGCCGGTTCTCCTCCCGTTCGAGGGCGCGGTTCTGGCTGGAGGTGCGGTCCACCGTGCCCACCACCTCGAAGAGCTCCTCCAGGGTGTAGGGGAAGGGTTCTCCCTCCACGTGGGCCGCCACCTGCCGCTGGATCACCAGATCGGCATAGCGCCGGATCGGGGAGCTGACCTGGGTATACAGGTCCAGCCCGAGACCCGTGTGGGGCTGCGGATGGGTGGAGAGCCGGGTGCGCTTGATCTTCCGCACCTCGTTGATGAAGGCGATGGGATCGTAGTCCACCAGCGTCTTCACCGGCTGCGAAGGCGGGTCCTGGACCCGGTAGATGATGGGGATGTCGTGGCGCAGGGCATACTCGGCGGTCAGCCGGTTGGCCAGGATCATGAGCTCGCTGACCAGACGGCGGCTGGGCGTGTTGGCCGCGATGAACTTCACCTCGATCTCGTCGTCGGCCACATGCACCTTGAGTTCGGGACGGTTCAGTTCGAAACCGCCAGCCGCCAGCCGCTCCGCCCGCAGCCGGTCGGTGATGGGGACCAGAGCCCGCGCGGCGGCGGCGACCTCGTGTTCCTCGGTGCCCGCCAGCATGGCGTCCACCTGTTCGTAGTCCAGCCGGTGGCGCACCTTCACCTGGGCCCCGCCGAAGGACCAGTCCCGGATCTCGCCGTCGGGGGCAAACCGCACCTCGAAACTGAGCGAAGGGCGCAGCACCCCCGCTTCCAGACTGGCCAGGTCGCACCCGATCCGCTCAGGCAGCATGGTGACGGTGGTAGAGGGCAGATAGAGCGTGAGCGGACGTTCCGCCGCCACCCGGTCCAGCGCATCGTCCTTGTGGACGAAGAAGGCGGGATCGGCGATATGGATGCCGACCACCGTCTCGTCGCCCTCCCAGACCACGGAGAGGGCATCGTCCACCTCGCGGGTGTCGGCGTCGTCGACACTGAAGGCGACCAGCCCGGAGTAGTCGCGCCGCCGGTCGTCCGGCTGGTAGGGCGCAATCTCGGCCGCAGCGGCCAGGACGGCCTGGGAGAACCCGGCGTGGATGCCGTTTTCCAGCAGGAAGGCGTCGGCCCCCTCGGGCAGTCGCCCGGTGTGCTCGACCACCATGAGCGCCACCTTGCGGGGCGTCTCCTTCGGCCGGGCCGCCGCCAGCATCGGGATGATGTCGCTGTTGCAGCCCAGCATGAGGAAATCCAGGCACTTCTGGATGAAGGGCTCGAACTCCTCCGGCACGGCGACTGGCTCGGGGCCAGGCTTCTTCAACGCCTCGGCCAGCCAGAGTTCCTCCGCCTCGCGCTGCTTGGCCTTCTCGGCCCGCTTGGCCCGCAGTTCGAGGATTTCGGCCGCCTCCTCCCGGCTGCGGGGAGCCATGTTGGCCCCCTTGCGCTGGAAGCGAACCGGATCGTCGAGCACCGCTTGCGCGATGGCGGCAACCTGCTCGGGACGGGCACTGCCGAAGTACTCGTTGGCCATGTCCGCGAAGGACACCTCGGCCTCCGCCTGGCCATCCAGCAGCGTCTCCCAGAGCAGCTCGATATCCACCTCCTCCTGGCAGGCCACGATCCGCTCCCGGACCTGCTGCATGGCGCTGGCCTCGTTTCCGGAGGCCGGTCCGTGGCTGACCAGCAAGGTCTTGGGGGTCACCCGTTCGGTGCGGTCGGTCTCGCCGCGCACCTGCAGGCGATCGTTGCCCCCCCGGATCACGAGGCCGAGCCGGACCTCGGTCCCTACCAGATAGCTGATGATGCAGTGTTCAAGATCCATGCGGGATTCCAGGAAGTCTCGGCCGCGACGACGGCGGCATCCGAAAGCGGATAGAGCAGACGGACCCTTGGGTCGGCCTGGCAAAGGAACGCAACAACTCCGTTCCACGGCGCCCCAACATACCACCTGGCCGGGGCACCGTAAACGGGGGAACCACCCATTCCGCAAAGAAGAACGGGGGAAGCGGGGCCAACTCCCTACTTCGGAGACCGGACCGCCCGGACATAGAGGACGTCGTTTTTCTGGCGCAGGACCGTACGGACGGCCCTCATGTCGACCGCGAGGGCCTGGTTCACGTCCGTGTCCGGCACGCCGCTCCAATAGATCTGGCCCAGGCTGTTGGGGAACGCGCGGTCATGCTCCTTCTGCCCGAGTTGGGCGATCAGCCGGAGCTCCTCCTCGTCGGGCAGACGCCAGTCCTGGAAACCCGCGAAGACCAGCGCGTCGGCCCAGCGGAACGCCTCGTGCCAGTTCACCTGGCGTCCCCCCATACAGCCCTCGCCCTTGCCATCGCTAGCCCACATGAGCCCAGCCAGGTTGTCGGTGACCGTGCCCGGCTTGTCGAAGGTGAACCGCTCGGCAGGGATGAGCAGGTCCAGTTTCTTGAGGGCGGGAATGGCCGCCCGGTAGTTCTGTTCCTTGATCAGGGCCACCGAACGGCGGCTGTAAAGCTCGATCTCGGCTCTGTTGGCCGGGCGGAAACGCTCGATTCCGAGGGCAAAGTCCTTGGCCCGGGCGCCGCAGCTCTGCGCCAAGTCCAGCGCCTCGCGCCTCAGCGCCTCCATATCCTTCAGCGCCTTCTCCAGAAGCGTGGTCCACTCGCGGTACTTGGCCACGGCGTTCGTCACATCGCCCCGTTCCTCGGCGCGCTGGGCTTCCCGCATCACGGTGAAGATGGCATCGTACTGCTTGTCCGGCAGGTTGACCTGGAGCAGGCCGGCCAGGGGGTTGGCCCGCAGGGCCGCGAGCTTGTCCTGGACCTCGGTGAGCCCGGCCAGCATGTTGGTCTTCTGGGCGACGATGGCATCCACCACTTCCTTCAGGCCATTGGCCCGGCCCAGGAGGGACACGATGTCGTCGCCGCGGCCGACCGCCTGCTTCATCTCGTTGAAGGTGACCACGACCTTGTCCCAGCCTTCCTTCAGATTCGCCTCGTAGAAGGTCACGTCGGCCTCGGCCGCATGGAATGCCATCTCGGCCTCCTGCATGCGCTGCTGGAGTGTGGTGCGGGCCTTGGTGATCTGTTCGAGCATCTCGTTCACTTTGGCGACGCCCTGGTCGGCACCCTCTTTGACGGCCACGTATTGGAAGTCGGCGGAGGCCTGATTCAGCGCCTCGCGTTCCTTGGTCAACTCCTGCCACGCGATCTGGGCGTCGCGCGGCGCGCCCTGGTTCTTGGCCTCCGCCAAGGCCTTGTCGAAGGCGGCGACGGCAGTGATGGCTTCGGTCTTGGCCGTGCGCAGCTTGCCGATGGCCTTGGGCAACTCGGCCTTGGCACCCAGGTAGAGGCTGGTCGCCTCCTGCCAGTCCCGACGCTTGATGGCGTCCTTGGCAGCGGCCAGCTTCCCGGCCAGCACCTTGGCGTCCTCCGGGAACGCCTTCGCGTACTCGTCCTGGCTGAATACGCTGCTCTGTTCCGTGAAGGCCGCCATTTCCTGGCGCAGCACCGTGATCTTCGGGAAATCGATGGACAGACCATCCAGGAGGTCCACCCCGCGACGATAGCCAGCCACCGCTTCCTCGCTACTGACGTCTTCCGCGGTCGCCTTGGCCCGGGCCTGTTCCACTCCGGCCCACAGGTCGGGCAACAGCTCGCCGATCCCGAGTTTCGTCGCCCGCTCATAGAGCGATTCGAAGTTGTTGCGGACGAAATCCACCTTCGAGGCGGCGTCACGCGCCTTCACCAGGGCACCGACCAGCAACTCGTCGGCCTGCCGGTACAGCTTCGCGACGGCGCGCGCCCCGCCTTTGCCCGCCTCGGCCTGCTTCTGCAGGCTGAGCACCCGCTGCCAGTCGCCGGCAGCATAGAGAGAGAGGATGGCGACATCGCTCTTGGCCTTCTCCATGCTCTCCTCGAAGGGCACCCGGGCGTTGTCCACCACGGTGCCGGCCCAGACTCGGTAGCCAATGAAGACGACCAGTCCCAGCAGGAGCACCCCCCCCAGCACCACCGGCAACAGCCAGCGCGGCCCCGGTCCGCGCATCTCGCGCTCGATGCGGGCCAGTTCCTTCTTCTGTCGCCTGGCCTCTTCGCGTTCGGCCCGGCGTTCGGCCCGAAGACGTTCGGCTTCGGACTGTTCCAATGGTTCTTGCGGTGCTTTGACGGGCATCTGGGCTGGTCCTCGGGGTGATGTCCTGGACGACGCAACGGGAGACCGGTCCGGACACGTTCCGCCGGAACAATGCTCCTTTGGCCGGATATCGCCGCCCTGCTCTACTATACGGGCAGGCAGACAGGATGACAACGTGTTGCCCCCGGTCACTGGCCGATTGGCGAAAGGGCAAGGCATGGCTAGCGTAGGGTCCGTCCTTCCTTCAGCTTGGGAGAACCGCCATGATCGCCCCCCACCGGAAGCGGGAACTGGAACTGGTCTGCGAAGCTATCCGCCAGTATCTACTGCGGACTCAGACGTGGACGCCCGGCGAGTACTTCGGCTCCTTCTGGAGCGAAAAGGCCTACCACGGCCCCTTGCTGGACTACCATGCCGGCGGCAGCCATCACCACCGGACCGCAGGCAGCGCCGCGCTGGCCCTCTGGCTGGCGGGACAGCGCCAGGACCGTCCCGCCTGGCAACGGGCGGCGGAACACGCCTTCGATTGGCTGGTTGCCCGCCAGTCGCCCCGGGGAGGGTTCGCGGAGATCCAGAACCGGGAACGGCCGGCCGATTGGGAGAACACGGGCCGGGAGGAACTCTCGACCATCGCTCTGGGCTTTGTCGCGCATGGTCTGGGCCATGCCCTGCTGGCGGGGCTGCCACCGAAGAAGTCCTACCTGGATTGCCTGGACCGGGCGGGCCAGTGGCAACTGGGCATCGAGTTCCCGCCCGGCTCGGGCGTGTTCCCGCACCACGAACGGAGCCCGTACAACACGCTCAACGCCGCCACCCATGCCGCCGAGACCCTCGCCCTCGCCCACGTTGCCCTGGACCGGGTCTATGGTCGCCGGGTGAACATCTTCCTGGAGGGGGCCCGGCGGGCGGTCGCCAACGTCCTGGCCTGCCAATGGGATAGCGGCTGCTTCCCCTACCGCGACTACGGCGAGGTCACCATCAACTACACCAGTCTCGTGGTCTGGTGCCTGCTCAATGCCAGGGATGCACTGGGAACCGCCGCGGGGCGGCTGGAACCCGACCGCCTGCTGGCGGCCTGCGAACGGGCGACCGGATTCCTTCGCGCCTGCGTGGGCGGGGACGGCCGCCTGCTATGGGAAGGCAACGAGACGTCCACCGCCAAGCACAATATCTGGACCTATGCGATCACCGCCCACGTGCTCGCCCGGATCGGCGGCCCGGAGAACCTGACGGCCGCCGACCGGCTCCTGGGTTGGCTGCTTGCGCAGCGGGCCGCCGATGGCCTCCTGCCCATGCGCGACGCGGGGGAGACCATCACCGAATGCGCCTTCATGCAGGCCGACATGTGCCTCTTTCTCCAGCCCCTGGCCGAAGACTAGTCGCGGCGCACGGGTGCCAGCAGATCCTGCAGGTAGAGATAGGTCGTCAGCCGGACATCCAAGGCGTGCCCCGCCTTGTAGGAGATCACCCGCCCCGCCAGGCGACCCGTCTCGACCAGCGACAGCGCCGCCACCAGATCCAGGGTGGCCCGGTGCCAGACCGCTTCGAGCGATCTGCCCTCGTGCAGCAGCTTCGGCTCGTTGGCGTACTGGTTGCGCCCGGCAATCAGGATGTTCCGGTGGGTATAGCCGAGATTGCGGATATCCGCGAAGAGCTTGCCGACCGTGCGCACGAACCACCACTCCAGGCGGGAGCAGTTGGTGCGGGCCTGGGCTCCATGGCTGAAGGCTTCGGGAAAGACATCGAACTGGATCCGCTGGTGCCCGATGGCCGTCGGGAAATCCACCGCGCAATCGACGTGCAGACGGCAATCCCCGTTCTCGGCAGGCAGCATGAGCAGGAAGCTCCCGTGGGGCCCCATCAGCGCCACCGGTTCCTTGACGGTCCAGTAGACCAGCTCCCGGTCCGTCTGCTCGACCAGTCCTGCCCGGACAACCTTGTCGATGATCGGCAGGCTGCCCACGTCGAACAGCGGGGGGTCGCCGGAGTTGGTGCGCACCATCACGCTGTCCAGCCCGAGTCCGAGCCGCAGGGCGACCACGTGCTCGACCATGCGCAGATAGTTGTGGGCCGAGCCCGAACGGAGCACGATGCTCCGCTTGGTGTCCCAGACGTTCCGGACGCTAACCCGGATCGGCAGTTGCTCCCGGTGGTCGGTACGGTCGATCCACCAGCCATCCTCGGCATACGGCTCGAAGTGCAGGGTGCTGCACGAGCGGCACTCGTAGGTGCCCCTGCCAGACACGTAGAAGGGCCGGCCGATGGTCGTTGGGTGCCGGGGCGGAACCCAGTCCGGCGGGGCGAAATAGGTCATATCGACCGGGATCTCGTTCCAGGCGGCAAGGCTGGCCCGGAACTCCTCGGGATGACCGGCAAGAAGACGGCTCTGTGCGTAGGAATCCACCACCTGCGTCATCCTCTCTGCGTCCGCTGCGGACGATAGTAGTACGGGAACATGGCCGCGTGCCGCCCGGGTGGACCAGGCGCGGAGCACCGGCGACGGGGGCCGGCCGGAGCAATTCCGGGAAAGCGCGGGTCCACCGACCACATAGCACGCAACATCGCGGGGGCTTGGGTTGTCGATTGGGGCAACATGCAGGACAATCCCCGATGAGATCAATGACTCAACATAACCCCAACCCCGGAACTGGCCATTCCCCCAGGTCCGGGGAGGGCAATCCCGAAGGACGGCCGGAAGACTCGCTCGCCATTCGCTTTGCGGTTGGGAGGAACGTGCTATGGTAGGAAAATACCGGAATAGTTTTTCTGGATACTGTTTGGTTATGGTGTCTGCCAGCGGGGAAGCAGCTAGGGACCCAATTTCGCTATGAGTGCAGCCAAAACCCGCGAGGAACTTTGTCGCGAGATCGCCAGTTTGCAGGCCAAACTGACGGCATCGGAAGAGGCGGAGCGCGCCGCCTGGGACGGGCAGACGGCCCTGGGGCAACTGGTGGACAACCTCCCCGGCATGGCCTACCGTCTGGTCTACGAGAGCGGCGACGAGGGTCGGATCGAGTTCCTTAGCTCCGGCACGGAGCTGCTGACTGGCTACCCGGCCGCCCGGATCATCCGCGAACCCCGTTTCTTCGAGACCCGGGTGGTCCATCCCGACGACGTGGAAGCCCGCCGGAATGTGATCCGCGCGGCGCTGGAACGGCACGAGAGCTACCAGCACAGCTACCGGCTGGTCACCCGGGGAGGGACCGTGAAATGGGTCTCCGAGCGGGGACTGTGCCAATCCGACGGCAACGGCACCATCCTCGCCCGCGAAGGGTTCGTCCACGAACTCAGCGGCAGGGACACGACCGATGTCGCCGACCGCCAGGACGTCGAGGACCTGCGCGAGCGGATCAGCCTGCTCCTGCGGCAGCGCGAGGCGGACGAACGCCAGCGCCAGGCCATGCAGCGGCATCTGCGCCATTCCCAGCGGCTGGAAAGCCTGGGAACGCTGGCGCTCGGCCTGGCCCACGACTTCAACAACATCCTCCAGGCCATCCTCGGCTACGGACGGGTCGCCCTCGGCGAACTGGACCCCGCCGGAGCGGCCCACGGCCACGTCGGGCGGATTCTCACCTCCGCCGAACGGGCCCACGAACTGACCATGCGTCTGCTCACGTTCTGCGGCGAAGGCGAACCCTCTCCCGAGCCCCAGTTCATCGAGCCGCTGCTGCGCGACGCGATCCGGATGCTCCGCAGCGTGCTTCCCGCCACCATCAAGCTCGAGCTCGAACTCTATCCCGAGCCCGGCGTGGTGGTCGGCGACACGACCCTCCTGCTCCAGGTGTTCGTCACCCTCGCCACGTGCGTCTCCCGCAGTTTGGACGAGCAGGGGGGCACGCTGGAGTTCCACCTGAACGAAGCGTATGTGGACCACGCCAACAATGGCGAGGTGCCGCACGAACTGCCCGCCGGTCTCTACACGCGGGTCTGCGTGGGCGAGAGCCACGATGTCGGGGTCTCCCTCGAACGGAACGCCCGCTGGCAAGCTGCGGGTGGCAAGGACTGCGAGCAGCCGGGCCTGGCCATCATCCTGGATATCATCCGGGAACTGGGCGGCTGCCTGACCATGTGGCAGAGCGATAGCAGGCAGCCGGTCTTCCGGGTGTATCTGCCCGTCCAGGAGGATGGCGTCCCCGACCCCGCCGCCAACGAGAAGCCTGGCCGCTACGAGGCCTCCCTGGATGACTATGCTAGCGCCGGCGAACACGTGCTGTTCATCGACGACGAGCAGATCCTGGTCGAACTGGGCACGCTGGTCTGCGAGGAGCTGGGCTATCGCGTCACCGCCTGCCGCTCCAGCCTCGACGCCCTGCGCCGGTTCGAGAACGATCCGGCCTCCTTCGATGTGGTCCTCACCGACCAGACCATGCCCGACCTGACCGGCTTCGAGCTCGCCCAGCGCATGCTGGGCATCCGGCCCGACATTCCCATCATCCTCACGACCGGCTACAGCGAGATGGTGGACGAGGTGCGGGCCCGGGAGATCGGCATCCGCGAGTACCTGATGAAGCCCCTGACGCCGGAAGGGTTGGCGGCGGTCCTTCGCCGCGTGCTGGACGAGTAGCGAAACGCGGCACGGAGTTGCCACCCGATGAGAGACTGGGATCAGGACCGCGAAGCGGCCTTTTTTGCCATCCTTTCCCGCTATCTGGATCTGGAACGGGACACCAGCCGTTCCTATTCGGCGGGGGAGTATTCGCTTGAGCGCATGCCTGTCCTCGCCGCCCTGGCGGGGAACCCCGAGCGGTGCCTGGGCACCATCCATGTGGCGGGGACCAAGGGCAAGGGATCGACCTGCCATTTCCTCACCAACCTCCTGGTGGCAAGCGGGTTCCGGGTCGGCACCTTCGCCAGCCCCCACCTGAGCACCGTCCGGGAACGGTTCCTGGTCGACGGGCGCCCGGTGGCCTATGCCCCGCTGCTCGAACAGGCCAGCAGGCTGGTCGCCGCCCTGGAAGCCCAGCGACTGGAACCGGGCTTCTTCGAGATTCTCACGGTCCTCGCGCTCCGCCTCTTCGCGGACGAAGGCTGCCAGTTGGCCGTGGTGGAGACCGGCATCGGTGGCCGCCTCGACGCCACCAACTACCTGGAAGCGCCCCTCTGTACCGCCATCACCCCCATTAGCTTCGACCACATGCAGTTGCTGGGCAACACCATCGAGGAGATTGCCGCCGAGAAGGCGGGCATCCTCAAGCCGCGGGTTCCCCTGGTCCTGGGCGCGCAACCCTTTCCGGCGGCGGAACGGGTGATCCTGGCCCGCGCGGCGGAACTTGGCGTGCCCGTCGAACGACCGGTACCGCTGGCCGAGGCGCGGGAATGGCTCCCCGCCACGACTCCGCCCTTCCTGGTCGAGAACTTCGCCGTCGCCCTGCGCATCTGCCAACTCCTGGGCTACCGTCCGGACACCGCCCGTTTCACGGTGCCGGAACTGCGCGGGCGCTTCGAGATCGTCCACCAGGAACCGCTGGTCATTCTGGATGCCGCCCACAACGCCGACTCCGCCCGCCGTCTGGCGGAGGCTCTGCGCCAGCGCTTTCCCGGCCAGTCCTGGACGGTGGTGCTGGGCGTCGCCAAAGGCAAGGATGTACCTGGCATTGTCCGCGAGCTGGCCGCCCTCGACGCGGATTTTGTCCTGACCAATCCCCGCCCCCCCAAGACGTCGGCCCTGGAAGAGTTGACGGCAGCCGCCGCGGAGGCTAGGCTTCGCTACCGCGTCATTCCCCAGATTGCCGCCGCCGAGGATCTGCCCAGCGACCGTCCCCTGCTCTTCACCGGCTCCTTCTTCGCCGCCCTGATCGGGGAGGAACTGTTCAGCCAGCGCTGATCGGCCTCCCCCTGGAGACCGCCCATGATCCGCCTCGCCCTCCTCTGGCTCTGCACCGGTTCCTGCCTCTTCGCCGCCGCTCCCCAACCCATCGTGGAGTTCCTGCTCGGCGGCCACCTGCGCAACACCGGCAGCTTGGGAGGCGCGGGCGAGTTCGCGCCCGCCCCCGCAGGCGAGGAGATCCACTTCGGCACGGGCCACCGAGGGCTGGGCCTGGACACGCGCGCCGCCCGGCGCGGTGGCGGCGGCGACCGCGAACCGGCGGGGGGGGCCGTGGTGTTCCCCGGCGACCGGATTCCGGCGATGGAGAGCCTGACCATCGGCGTCTGGTTCCGCCCCGAACCCGGCAATGCTCCCGCCCGTCTGCTCTATCTCTCCAACCGCTTGGACCTCTATCTCGGCAACACTACGGTGGGGTTCAACGTGCGCCATGGCGAACCGCCCCGCGACCACCAGATGCGCACGCCCGGCGACCAGGCCCCGGTCGTGCTCGGAGTCTGGAACTACCTAGCCATGGTCCATGACGGGAAGCAGCACACCATCACCTGCTACCATGGCACCGACTCCGGCCCGTTGCGGGAAGTGACCGTGTGGCGCGACGTG
>QKCY01000428.1 GCA_003245525.1 Victivallales bacterium
GGGTTCTCCTGTGGCTGGGGGGCAAGGATCGGAAGAATGTGCGCAGGCAGGGGCGCGCCATCGGGGCGCGACGAAGCGCGGGACTGGGTCATCCCGTAACAGGTTGGGCACTCCAGCGCAAGCCACCTGTGGGGAGGCCATGCGGTCGGCAGACCTCGGCCCCGGCCCAACGAAGGGGGGCGGAGCCGATGGAGCGCCATGCGACTCTGTGGGTAGGGACCGGGGGAAACAGCTGGGGCACCACAAGTCACGGGTGCGGTGCAGAACGCCGTGATGAGGGGCTTGGCAGCGCGCAGGTAGTGCACAAGCTCCACCAAGCCCCTCTGTCAATCTGTTCGGCCCCGAATCACTTCTTCAGATCCCTGAGAAGCTTCTCAAGCTCCTCATAGAACCAATCCGATTGCTGGGAGCGATGGTACTGCCTCAGCATTCGCTCGGCAAAGCCCGCCAGTGTCTGCCTGCCCATGTCCGACAGGTTTGGGTCGTTCATCTCGTCCAGGACCGCCAAGACTGTTCTGCCCAATTCATTGCTTGTCATATCTAGTCACCTCCTTCCGATCAGGTGGTCTCGCCAGGCTAGTGCCTGGCTCCTGCACAATCCATTATACAACAAAGAACGCCAATCCCCCGATACCCTTACGACCAAACTCCGGAGTGGCAGGCAAGAACCGGACAGGGGCTCAAAGGGGGAAACGCCAAGAAAGGAGGCCCCCATGCCCATCCGGTCACATCTCGCTTGGTATCAGTGGTTCGCAGGTTGGGTCGGCGTGTTCCCACTGGGGGCCGCGAGCGGCGAGGTAGGACCGAACGTCCTGTAGCTCCACACCGGGCGGGATGTTCACGGACACGTACCGTGGGGTGGCACCTTCGTAGCTGCAACCGAGGGCAACCAGGCCTTGGAGGGTCTGGTCCGAGGGGTTCCCGGGGGAGACGGGCGGATCGAAGACGACCCGGACAGTCCGGTTGCCCGACCGCGACACCACCGACTGGAAGGCAGGCATCCGCTCCTCCGGGTCCACCGGGGCGAACACGGTGTCCCCCCACGATACGCCGTAGGCAAAGAACGGCGAGTTGTCCAGCTTGTAGAGGTCGGGACCAACCCTGGATGCCCGCAGGGTCTCGATGTGGTCGCCGCCCTCGCCGTCCGAGATGCGGAACAGGACTTCTGCCTTTGGTTCGTCGCTCATCTGGCGCAACTCCCTCTGCGGGAATCCCTGTCTTGTCCGAGTCCCGGCCCCTTGCCGACGACGGTAAGTTCGCCGGCTATGGGTCCCTGTCAAGCCGCCAGGGCGGACGCCTTGCCGCGAGGTGGCTTGGCTACAGCCGCTCCTGCCAGCGTTTCGGATGCCGCCGGAGATGCATGATCGCGCCGACCACGATGCAGTCGCCTTGGACCCGGTACAGCAGACCATATGGGAAGCGGTCGGTGAGGCAGCGCCGCGAGCAAGCGGAGAACACCGGCCACGCCTCGGGATGCCGGCGAATCCGCTCCAGGCTCCTCCGGACCTCCGCCGCGAACTCGAACCCGAGGCCTGGGCACTGCCCGTTGTAGTAGTCCACCGCCTCGGCGAACTCCTGCTCGGCGCAGGACAGGATGTGCAGCTTCATCGCCGGGCGATCCGCGCCAGCACGTCTTCGGCGGGAGACGCGGCGATCTTCCCGCCGTCGTAGGCGCCGAAGCGCGACTCGACCTCGTCCGCCCACGCCGTGTCAACGGAACTGTCGGTGGAGTTGTCGAAACTCTGGAAGAGCCGCTCGATGAGTTCCGCACGGTCGACGGGGGAAAGCCCGAGAGCGTCCTTCAGGATTTGTTGTGCGGTGATCGTCATGTGCATGTCTCGCTGTGGATATGGACCCTTTCCAACATAGCTTTTGGGCGCACGTCACGCAACGGCGGCTTGTCTTGGGACGGCAATGCAAACCGCTTGGACTATGCGGCTATCCGCTGTTCCCTGGTGACCGATGTCCTGGCCCTTGCCTTGCGCCATCCCTTGCAGGCGGTGGCATGGGAGCAGTTGGCACACTCCCAGCCGCCGTCACGGGGATGGAAGCATTCGTGCGCGACGACCCGTTCCAGCACCCGGATCAGTTCGCCGAGACGGGCGAAGTCGCCAGGCTCGCGTACAGCTTGGTGCCGTTCGCAGGCGGGCTGCTTGGTCTTGGTAACTACCTCGAACCGGAACTGGGTGCCGCCGTGCCCGAGTTGTTGCTCAGCCCACAGGTAGCAGGTGGGTTGAAGATCGGTAATGGCCTTGTCTTGGGGCCAGCGGCGGGCGCTGGTCTTCCAGTCGACGATGGTGCGGACGCTGCATTTGCGGACGACGAGGTCGTACTCGCCGATCAGAGGCTTGGCCAGGGGAACGCCGGAGGCGTCGATCAGGGGTACCGAGAACGGCACGCCCACGCCCACGATCTCCTCCTCGGGATCGAGCGAAGCGAGGTAGGTGTCGAGCATGGCCTGGCCCTGCCGGATCAGCGTGTCTCGGTCCTCGCCCTCGCCGAAGCGGACGGGTGGACCGTCCGCTTGGCAGTTGGCAGCGAGCAAATCGGCGAACACGTCGTGGCAGTCCCCGGTCGTACAGTCCTTGCCCCGCATCTGCCGGGTGGCGTGGAAAGCGAGCGCGCCGTGGAAGGCGGTGCCGAAGACGAGCGACGCGGGCCGGAACTCGGGTTCGGCCCTGTACACGCACCGGAACGCCCAGGCGAGGGAGCAGTGGTTCACCAGCCCGTCGATGCTGCTGTAGGACCAGTGGGGACGCTTGCGCAGTTCGGCAAGCGCCGGGGTGACGGGCATCGTCTTCCCGATGGTGCCCAAGTTGGCGAAAAGGGGCAGGTTCATGCGGCCTGCCCCGGGTTGGCGCTGCCCAGCCAGTCGATCAGGCGCGAGGCCTCGTCGCGGCTGAGCCGGGCGATGGACTCGACCCCGAACTGCATGTGGGCGGCGTGGTCGAGTTCCTCCAGGGACATGCCCCGGCGGACGGCGATGTCGCGCAGGTAGCCGAGCTGCTTGGCGGAGGCGGGCTGTTCCCGCTGCCGCCGGGGCTGCTGGAACTGGCGGGGACCGGATGCCTGGCGTTGGGGCGGGAGACGCGCCGGGGGCGCGGCTTGGCCGTGGAGTTCGGCCTCGACGCTGTCGCGGACGAGGGCGAAGGTGTCGCGGATGCGGGTGCGGAGCTGGTCGGGCGCGGTGCCGTCCGGGATCTCGATCTCCACCGAGCAGTGGTAGCTCTGGGAAGAGTAGTCGCGGTCCTCGACCGGGATCTTTTTGCTGTAGGAGGCGTTGAGCTTGATCATGGGAAGCTCCTTCCTGAATGCAGAATGCAGAAGTGGGAATGCAGAATGGGTTGGGATGGGGCGGTGGTCTTCGCCCGGCCAGAACGCAAAGAAGGAGAGCGGCGCTGGTAGCGCCGCCCTCCTTCGGTTGGTGGTTGCAGGTACTTGCTGTCGCCCTAGGCGGCGATGGCTTCCTGGAGGCGCTGGATCAGGTTCCGGCTCTTCTCCATCTCGCGCTCGCGGGACTCGATCTCCCGTTCGCGGATGCGGAGCTGGGTGCGGACCGCGCGGACCTGGCGCTTCAACTCCTTGACCCCGGCCAGGGCCTGCTGGAGCTGTTCAAGGTTCTGGCCGGCCCGCTCTTCGAGCCGGACGAGGGGATCCTCGGGCGGGACCACGGACAGGTTGCCGCGAGCGGCGGCAACGGGAGTGGCCGGCTTCGGCTGGGGCGTGGGGACGGGGGTACTGGGCATGGCGGATTCCTCCGGTTGCTTCTTCTGGACAGGTTCGGGCTGGGACTCGGGTTCGGGAATGGTCGCAGCGGGTTGTTGCGAGGCCTCCATGCCCGCCGCCTGGAGCAGCTTGGCGGACGGCTCACCGCGCAGAGGCATGAGGAGATGGAGCCCGTCGGCCCCGTCGTCGAAGACCATGGGCGTGTAGGCCTGGGCCACCCGGATATGGGTGAATCCCTGCTTCAGCGCCTCGGCCAGCAAGACGCCGCTCACCGGTACGGCCAGACCGTCCGTGTTCTCGCACCGGCACTCAGGCAGGGGCAGAACCAGAGGGTCGCCGCCCGTACCCTCGACGCCCAGGACCACCGCGCCGTCCTTGCCGAACAGGAAGAGCCCGTTCAGCATGGCCTTGTCGAGATAGGGCAGGAGCGACTCAACCGCTTCCCGGTCGCCGGGACCGAAGACGAGCGAGGCCGTGTGCCCGGCGGTATCCGGGATCACCTGCCGGTAGTTCGGGAAGGTGACATCCGGGCAGCGGCAGGTGTAGAGGATATCCCCAGTGGCAAGCGCCAGCCGCCGGTCGTCCTCCGGGCCGAAGAGCCCGATCCGTCCCTGTTCCGCCTCGGGGAACTGCTTCAGCAGCATCTTCGTCAACGGCAGTACCGCTTCGCCGGGCAGGGGGAAGCTGGCGATGGGCCGGAGGGCCAAGCGGTGGCCATCGGTGGCCACCAGGGCGCAACGTTCGGGATCGGCGTAAACCGCGTGCAGGGCCTGGCGACCCGGATCGGGATGAGCCGCGAAGGCGGTTCCCCGATAGGCCCGCAGGAACGCGCCCAGATCGCAGTCGGCGAGTTCGCCGGGATTCGAGAGTTCGGGGAAGTCCTCCACCGGCGGCACGGTTACCGTGCGGGCCAGCGCTCGCCCGCCCACCGAAGCGGTACAGGCCACGCTATCCGCAGCCATGGGCTGGAGCGTGACCGTATCCGCCTTCAGCGCCTTCAGCTCCGCCACCGGGAACAAGAAGCGGGCTGGTGCGCCCGCCAGCCGTTCCGGGGTCAGGGAGATGGAGAGCGTCTGTTCCAGGTCGGCCAGCGTGACCTTGATACTCTCGGCTCCATCGGGTTCGAAGAGCGCATGGGCCAGCGCGGGGACGCTCGCCTTGCGTGGCAGGATCGCGCCCGCGAAGGCCACGATCCGGGCTACCTGTTGTTTCGTGAGGGTGACTATCATGTCGATCTCCTGGTTTGGGGGGAGGAATGGAATGATGGAGGAAGGCGGGGGGACTGGAGCCAAGACAAGAAAGCCCCCGTCCGCCGGAGGGCGGACGAGGGCTGAAGGGGAAGGGATGAGCCCAAACGGGACAGGGTCGGAGTCGGCATTGAACTGGCTTCAAGGCGGTTTTGGCCAGAGTCGAGGGCTGCGGCCAGAAGCCGCAGAAACCTGCCTGTGGCAGAGAGCCATTGCCGCCTAGAATCGTCGATCCAGAGGGGGTCGTACAGTCCATCGAGGGACCCGAAACCCAGGTAATTCCATCACTGGTTCAAGGAGGTGATATATGCCCGAACCCCCGACGATCTGCACTACATGACGAGCGTCACCTTGGCCTTGAATCCCTTACTGAGTGACCGTCGTGCGCGTCTGGACATGGGGGCCTCCCTTCGGGGGGCTTTCCACTTTGGGCCCCTGTTCAGTGTTCGCCCGCCACTTCACAACGCCGGGCATTTACCCTACGGGGAGGGCAAGGACCACCTCAACGCAATCATCGCATTGCGTTCTGCGGAAGCCTTGCTCTAGTATGTGTTGGCCTTGGAGTGCTCACTCGTCTGATGGCACCCCCAGGGGGCGACTTCGTGATTGGGGGTATCCTGTCCCTCACGAGGAGGTCCGTCAGGTAGGCTTTGGTGCCTGTGATTGGCAAGGTATGGGGGCACGGTCTCAGCGATAGAGTCACCGGGGCCACGGGGCAACAGCAATGTGCGCTGAACAGGCGGAACGAAGCGGCCCGACTTGATCGAGGAGTTCGTAGAAGCATGAGAGAGACCTCGATAGACCAAGCGCAGGCCGTGCTGGCTGATGGCAGTCTGTTAACCCCGCAAGCGATTGCCAGGGCCTCACGCAAGCGCCCTGCCACGACCGTTGCCGGCAGGATGGTCTTGGCCCAGCGGAAGCAGGAAACCGGGAAGAGGGAGGGTTGAGCACATGGACGGGCTGGGTACAGTCGGGTACGAGGTGGACTTTCTGCCTGTCGGAGATGGGGAGAAGAGCGGCGATGCCATCGCCATGAGATGGGGAGACCTGCAGTCTGGCGATCCGCAGCGTCAGAGTGTTGCCGTCGTGGACGGTGGCACCAAGGACTCGGGTGAACGGCTGGTCGCACATATCCGGGAGTTCTACGGCACGGAAGACGTAGACGTAGTGGTGCTGACCCATCCTGACGGAGACCACGCCTCCGGATTGACTGTGGTGCTCCATGAGTTGCGCGTGGGACAGGTCTGGATGCACCAGCCATGGAACCACCGCAGGGAGATCATGCAGGTTGTCACGGATGGCAGAGTCACCCAGCAGAGCATTGAGAAGCGTTGGCGGGAGAACCTGCGTTTCGCCCATGAACTCGAGATGCTGGCGGTCAGCAAGGGGATCGGTATCTACGAGCCCTTCGCCGGGACCCGCGGTTTCGCAGATACTGGGGGGACGCTGACTGTCCTCGGACCAAGCCTGGAATACTACCAGGAGCTTCTCGCCACGTTCGAATGCACTCCTCCCACACTGCTCGATGGGCTGCTCATTGCCACGAGGAAGAGCATCTCCGAAGGTGTTCGCTGGGTGCGGGAAACGATGACGGCGGAGACGTTGGTCGATCCAGGGCTCAACGACGTACGCCCTGAGAACAACAGCAGTACCATCCTCCTTCTCCAAGTGGATGACAAGAGCGTGATGCTGACGGGAGATGCCGGCGTTCCAGCCCTTGCCAACGCCTGCGGTCATGCGATTTCGCTAAGTATCGACCCGTGCAGGCTGGCCCTCTTCCAGGTGCCGCACCATGGCAGCAAACACAACATCGGCCCCGCAATGCTCGACTTCCTGTTCGGGAAGCCTGAGAACCCGCACCTCAAGTGCCCGGCGGCCCTTGTCTCTGCCGCGAAACAGAGCGACCCAAGGCACCCGTCGCGCAAAGTCGTCAATGCTCTTCTCCGCCGGGGCGTTGGAGTCCACACGACTCAGGGCGGGACGACTTGCCTCAGGCATTGCGTGCCACAACGGCCCGGTTGGGTCGGGGCATCTTCTCTCGGCTTCTTCGACACAGTGGAAGACTACAGCGGCAGCTAGGAGGGCGCGGGAATGGAATTCAGGACTCTTGACACCTACACGCTAAAAGCGCAGTTGGCCCCCATGGCTGTTGTCGTCATCCCGGTGTGGCTGCTCGTCTTCGCCTTTGCTCCCGGGCAACTCGATGCCTGGCAGACTGCCTTGGGCGCGGCGTTGCCGGCCTTGGGTATCCCCATCCTATTTTCACAAATCGGTCGGGACCAAGGCAAGAAGAAGGAGCCCACGTTGTTCCGGAAATGGGGAGGGGCACCGACGACGCGGATTCTGCGCCATCGGGATACGAGTCTCGATGGGCAGACCCTCCAGCGCTACCACGCCAAACTTGCCGCCCTTGTCACCGGTGTGACCGTGCCGTCCGCCCAGACCGAGGCGGCGGACCCAGATGCGGCGGATCGCGTATACGAATCCCTGACGCGCTATCTTCGCGAGAAGACACGCGACCACAGCGCGTTCCCGATGGTCTT
Organism: Victivallales bacterium; assembly: GCA_003245525.1. Taxonomy (GTDB): domain Bacteria; phylum Verrucomicrobiota; class Lentisphaeria; order Oligosphaerales; family Lenti-02; genus Lenti-02. Next base: position 7,517 of record QKCY01000428.1, read on the forward strand.
CCAGGAGAACATGAACTACGGGTTCCGGCGCAATCTCTGGGGCATGAGGGGAGCGGGCGTAGTCCTGGCACTCCTCGGTACGGCCGGGTGCCTCGCGATTGCCATCCTGCGCTTCATGGGTCCGGGGAGCAATTGGCAGGTTGCTGGTGGGCTGGTCCCAGTGGATGCGCTGCTGCTTTCCCTCTGGCTGTTGCGCTTCACCCCGAACTGGGTGAAGGTGTCTGGCGATGCGTACGCGGAGCGCCTGCTCGGCGCGACAGAGACGATGTAGGCGACGGGGGAACCGGAGATAACGGAGAAATGGTCTGCGACGGGCGCGCGAGGGCCTCTCCTTCCCAACGGGCCGTACCCCCGTAAAGCAAGGCAAGGGAAAATTGATCGATGGCAAGAGGAGCGAGAGTGGACAAGACGCGGTGTTGCCCGCCATGCGCGGGAAGTTGGCGCAACTGGGGTACGCCGAGATCGCCAAGTACCTCGGTCCCGACGACCTGCGAGCCTTCCCGCTGGCGGCGATGTCTCGGTGCTGCGTTGCGGGGTGAATCTGCATCCGGGCTGTCTGTGTCTCTTCCTGAACTCGCACTTCGCCAGAATACAGAACGACTGACACGCTCGTGGAATCCGGCAGCGGCGAGTCTACGCTGATGGTATAGCGATTCCCTAGTACCAGTGATTCCCGAACAGGATCAGGCCTACACCAGCATCAGCATTCGTCAGCACGAGAGTCTCTATGAGGAGGCACACGACATGGTCACCCTAGCTAATTCTGACGTGGAGGCCCTGATCGAGGGCAAACTGGACGCGGAGGGCATCCTCTCCGGCCACGTGCGGCCACTGACGTGCGAGGAGATAGAGGAGGACATGCGGACATGAGTTGCGCGAAGCCAATCGGTTACTATGTCGAACCTGCCGACAGGCCTCTGCTGTTCCATGTGCTTGACGTTGGCGAAGGCCTGATGGTTCTGCTCGTATTCCCAGACGAGACGACCATGCTCTGCGACTGCAATGTGACCAATGACAACGAGGATCAGGTCCTTCGGTACTTGGCAATACACGTCCCGACTCGACTGGACCCTGAGACAGAAAGAGAGCGCCGGTGGATTGATGTATTCGTGAATTCTCACCGCGACCAAGACCACATCCGGGGCCTGAAGAGAGTGAGCGAGGTGTTCCCCATCCGCTCGGTGTGGGACTCCGGCCAGACCGGGGCAAACACTCAGAATCCGGACTACCAGTACTACATGCGGCTTCGCCGCTCTCTGACCGAAAAGTACGGGAGCACCGCCTCTCGGGTGCCCGTCCCGGGGTTCTCCCCTGTAGCCTCATTTGGTGGCGCACTGATCTACTGCCTCAACTCGAGAGAGGACTTCCTCGCGAAGAACGGAATGATTCGCCTGGAAGAAGCCAGAAGCCAGCACACGAACGCCATTGTGCTGTCGATCCGCTATGCGGATCGATCAATCCTTCTCACTGCTGATTCCGACTGGAGAGCCTGGCGGGAGAGGATCGTGCCAAACTTCGAGAAGAGCGCCTTGTTGCGCAGCAATGTGCTCGTTGCCAGCCATCACGGCTCCAGATCCTTCTTCACGGACGAGCAGAATGGCCCTATCGATCCTGAAGAGAACCCATGTACGACGTATATCGATTCCATCGATCACATCGCCCCCTCGATCACGCTGATCTCCTGTGGTCTCCATAGAGAGGCGCATCACCCGAACGAGGAGGCCTTGGCTATCTACCGCGAGAAGACTGCCAACGAACAGGTCTACACGACGAATGATAAGGGGACGGTGGCCGGTTTCATCGGCTCAGACGGGCAATGGACGGTGGCACCATCCAGGTGCGCCCCCAGGTCCGCCGCTGGCCAGTGCGACTTCGAGATCGCCTGTACCAAGACTGCCAACGGCAGCAGTGCGTCTGCTCTGTCTGGTAGCTGGTTCGAGGTCGGCTGCGAGGTGCTATTCAGTATTCGTGGTACCGGCGGCATCCTGGATCCAGCCAGCTCGGTCTCCGTGTGGTGGGAGGTGTCGAACGGTGGCCATTTCGGCGATCACGAACATCAGGAGATCTACTACAAGGGTAAGGACGGAACTGAGGGGATGCTGCAGTTCCGACGGACCGTATCCTTCCAC
>QKCY01000446.1 GCA_003245525.1 Victivallales bacterium
TAGTAGGCGACGCCACCCCACAGCATGTTCGGCAGAATGGCGTTGAAGCCGCTGTCGGCCAGTTGCTTGATGGACTGGTCCCAATCCATGCCCGCCATGCCGAAGGCGCTGTGGCACCAGAAGGCGCGGTGTTCGCCGGGCTGGCTGGGACGGGTCAGGCACCAGGCCCGGAGCAACCCCTGCGATGCCTGCTGGGACGCCGCGATGGAAGCCTGGAACTGCCCCTGTTTGAGATGATCCCACGCCGACTTCTGGAACTCGATCGCTTCACGCCCCGCCTGCCGAGCGGCCGGGGAAAGATCCTTGCCCAGAGCCGCCAGCATCTCGTCTCGGGAGCGGTAGGGGCCAAACACCCCGATCTTGGCGAACTCCTTCTCCGCCGCGGTCTGCCAGACACCGGGCACGGTGCCGCCAACCAGGGCCAGCATCAGGGTCCTCTTGTTGGCCCAGTCGTCCTTGAGCCAGACGTGCCCCACGTGGGCGCCGCGATCCGAAACCACGATGGCGGGAGTCTCGGTATCGGTGCCGTCGCTCGCCCGCCAGACCGCCACGGTCCGGCTGGTGCCGGGAATCGGTTCGGCAGGCTGCGAACCCCAGGAACCCTGCCCGACGAAAGCGGGCTGGCCATCGAGGCCATTCCCCACTCGGGCGAAGCCCTGATAGTGCCCGTTGGGGGCGGCCCCCCACGTGCCGCGCTTCACGCCCAGCAGCTCCGGGACGCCCTCGCCCAGGGAGTAGAAGCTGATGACCTTGCCGCCCTGAGCCACGAAACTCTGCAACTGGACCAGCATCCCGTCGGGCAGGCGGGGATTGTAGGGCAGTATCGCCAGTCTGCGCCCCTGCAGCCGCTCCGGAGTCACGTCCAGATCGGAGAGGAGAGCATGGGCCAGCCCGGCATCGTTCAGGCAGGAAGCCACGTTCTCGGCATAGGTCGCGTAGCCCTTGGACTCGGGGTTGTCGGGGCTGGCGCAGGAATCGGCGCGGATCACGAGGATGTCGGCATCGGCTCCAACCGGTTGCAGGTTGGCGATCCCGCAGAAAGTATCCTTGCCCGCGCCGCGCCAGGCGGACAGGCGGATGATGTCCACCTTGCCCCAGCCAGCCGGTTCGCCCTCGGTCTTGGTGGCGCTCTTGTCGATTAGGACATGCTGCCATTCGCCATCGCGCTCGACACCGAACCCGGCGCTGTACCAGCCGTCGCCACTGTGGAAGTAGACGGAGAAGTGACTGATGGGATTCGAGTCGGGACAGTAGAAGTCGAAGGCAATGCCCTGGGCCACCGCCAGGTCGGCCGCTATCTGGATGTCCCAGCTCGCCCGGTCGTGGGTCGTGCCCGCGAAATTCACCGGCAACCGCACCCATTGCTGTGGACCGGAGGTTTCGAGGGAGACGGGCAGACTACCCGTCATGGGCTTGAACAACGCCTGGGCCGCCGCCGTGTCGGCCAAGCGGAACTCGGGGAACAGCGTCCCGGCCGGCGCAGGCACCGGCGGAACCTGGGCGGAGAGGAGAGAACCAGCCAGAACACTTGCCAAGGAGAGCAGAGTAAGCTTCATCGCGCACCTCATGACTGAGCACCCAACCTATTGCACGGGCGACCATAGCGTAGGGATGGTGCAAATCAAAGAGGGTGGACGTAGTGGACTGGGTGGACGATGTGGACAGGACTGACCCGAGGCCATCTCAGTCCACCATGTCCACGCCGTCCACTGCGTCCACTTCCCCAAGACAGACCGGGCATCCCCGTTCCCAGGGACGCCCGGTGCGTGGAAACTAGGCGAGAGCTCAGCCGAACAGCGGGCCGAGGTAGGCGCAGGCGCGGAAGTCATCGCCGCCAAGCGCACTCACTCACTTGAAGTCATAGGTGTAGCACCAGGCGAAGTACTGGGCGATAGCATCTGTCACAGTCGGGTGTCTGCGCCTGAAGTCGGAGACGGCGAGATCAGCCATGTCCTGGAGACTCGCGGCAGTGAGATGCGCTTTGCTCGAGTAGAACTCATCCTCAAGAAACCGGATGACCGGAAGCAGTCGTCCTCCTGCCTCGTTACCGAACCCCGCTATCACCCGCCCGTCGTTGCGAGCAGGCATTGGGGATATGCCCCACCCGGTCCAAAGACGGACAGCCTCGGCCAGCTCCGGCGAATCCAGCCTTGTCATGTCAGCCACAGCAACACCCCCATGCTTGTGCCAAGGCCTGTCGTAGGGCGCGGGCCTGCGGCGGGCCAGTGGACAGACTACTTCTGCCGCGACTCGATCCGCTCGATCGCCTCTCGGGCCGCGGTGCCGATCATCGGTTCGCGATCATCGAGCGCCTTGCGCAGCAGGGGCAGGGATTCCTTGTCGCCACCAATGGCAAGCATACCGATGGATGCCGCTCTGCTGAAGGCGTCGCCACGGGCTGCGAACTCCCGAAGTCGGAGCAGTGCGTCCTCGTCGTCAAGGGCGGCAAGAGCGCCTGCAACGGAGCACTGGATTCTGTCACAGTCGTTCAACACAGCCTGGCGGAGAGCTGGCTCGGCCTCCTTGATCCGT
>QKCY01000402.1 GCA_003245525.1 Victivallales bacterium
GCCAACTCCCGATCCACCCCATGACCCCTCTTCGCTTGCTTCTCTTGCCCCTCGTCCTGTTGGCAGTCGGTTGCCAGGCTCTCGATACGGCCCCGCGTCCCCTGCGCATCGTCGCCGTCACCGCCTCCAACGCCGATGGGGAGAACGTTCCCGAGCACGTGGCGGACGGGCTTCCCGGCACCCGCTGGGCCACGGGGGACAAGGCTGCCGTCCTCACTCTGGATCTGGGTGCCCAAGCCACCCTCACCTCCTGCCGGGTCCGCTGGGTGGGGAAGGCTGGCCGGGTCTACTCCTTTGATCTGTTGGCCTCCACCGACGGGGACGCCTGGCAGCAGATTCTGGCCAACCAGCATTCCACGGCAGAACACGGGCGCTTCGTGGACTATGCCATGCCCCCTACCCCCGCCCGCTATGTCCGGCTGCATTGTCTGGGCAACAGCGAGAATAGCTGGACCCATATCGATGAGGTCCGTCTGGTTGGTCTGGGCGGTCTGCCCCTGCTTGCGGACGATCTCCGGGAAGTGCCCGAGTCCGCCCTGCACCGGGTCGGCGACGCGACCAGTTTCAGCGGTTTCGGCTACTACGGAACGTGTCCGGAAAGCCCCTCGGGGACACGTATCTGCTACACCCGTTTCGTCCAGCCCCCGACATCGGCCAAAGGACGCTACCCCGCCGAGCTATGGGTCTGCGACCACGACCTCACCCACCACCGCAAGGTGGCGGGGATCGACCGGGCAGCTACCCACAACGCCGCCATGGGCTTGTGGGTGAGCGAAACCCGTGTCGCCTATCAGGCAGGCTACAGCCAAACCTTCGTGGTGGATGCGGATAGCGGCCAGACCGTCCTGGGTCCCCTCGACGGCCAGTTGCAGCACAATCTGCATGGCAGCGAGTTCCTCATCTGCCGCAACGATCCGCAGGGCACCCCGGAAGCGCGGGGCCTGTATGCCGTGGACGCCCAGACCGGGGCCATGCGCCTGCTGCTCCCCATCGCCGCCCTGCAACCCTTCGCCGAGAAGGTGGGCGAGCCGGATCTGCTCCGCTGGCACCTCCAGCATGGCCAGTGGTCCACCGACGGCTCCCGTCTGGCCGCGAAGATCTACGCGGGCAAAGGACGGGATTGGTCGCTGGTCACCTGTCGCGCCGATGGCAGCGAACTCCGCTGGTTCGGCCACAAACCCATGCACTTCCAGTGGTACGATGGCGACACTCTCTTCGGCCACGACAGCGAGGTCGAGGACGGCCTGCCGGACAACCGCGAACTGCGCCGCCGGCAATGCGACGGGACCGTGGTGGAAACCCTGGCGGGCTACGGCTGCCACCCGACCCTGTCGCCCGACCGGCAATGGGTGGCCACCGAGACTTGGTATGGTAGCGACCCGGTGCGGCTCATGCTCTATCGCCGGGGCCAGACCAAACCCGACCGCATCCTCGCCACCCTCGTCGATGCCGACACCGTCTGGGGGCTGAGCGCTCACGTCAACGCGTCCTTCTCCCGCGACGGCAAGCGGGTCTACTTCAACCGCGCCGTGGCTCCTGGGCTCAGCCAAGCCTACTGCGTGGACCTCGACTAGCGCCGCGCCTCGGGACCTACCGGACTCCCTCCCAGTGGCCGGTCCAGAAATGACACATTCCCACGGTCGGGTGCGGAGCCCCTGACTTGCGAATGCCCCGCGTGGCCGCATGGTACATGGGTTACAGACAACCGGGCGACTCGTGGGGTCGCAGCATGGACAGGTGCCCAGGGGCAAGGAGCGACGGATGGCGAAACGGCGGGTGTTGCTGATCGGGTGGGACGCAGCGGATTGGAAGATGATCGACCGCCTGATTGCGGAGGACAAGATGCCCAACCTCGCGGGGCTGATCGAGCGGGGGGTCATGGGCAATCTGGCGACCCTCTATCCCAGCCTTTCGCCCACCCTGTGGACCAGTATCGCCACCGGTAAGCGCCCCTACAAGCACGGCATCTGGGGCTTCACGGAGCCCGATCCCACGAGCGGAACCATCCGCCCGGTCACCAATCTGTCGCGCAAGACGCGGGCGATCTGGAACATCCTCCAGACCCAGGGCCTGCAGAGCAACGTGATCGGCTGGTGGCCTAGCCATCCGGCCGAGCCGATCAGCGGGGTCATGGTGTCGGACATGTACCACAAGGCCCATGCCCCCATCGACAAGCCCTGGCCGATGCGGCCTGGCACCGTGCATCCTCCGCACCTGATGGAACCCCTCGCCAACCTGCGGCTCCACCCCTGCGAGCTCGGAGCCGAGCACATCGGCCCGTTCGTCCCAGAACTCCGCAAGATCGACCAGGAGAAGGACCGTCGGCTGGAGACGATCGCCAAGACCCTCGCCGAATGCACCACGATTCACTCGGCGGCCACCGCTGTGATGCAGCTCGAACCATGGGATTTCATGGCGGTCTACTACGATTCCATCGACCACTTCAGCCACGGTTTCATGCGATTCAACCCACCCCGGCTCGACTGGGTGCCGGAGGACGAGTACGAACTGTACAAGGGCGTCGTCGA
>QKCY01000492.1 GCA_003245525.1 Victivallales bacterium
TCCCCCACAGATCCTGCTGCCTACAGTCTCCTCGTATTTCCATTCGGGCCACCACGGATCACTATCGTGTCGAAGTGCTAGCGTTGGTACAGGGTCGCCAGTACGGCCGACCTGCGCCAAGCAACTACCAGGGGAATTGGCATCTACAGCCTGCCCAAAGGCCTTCACGAGCGCCTTCCCCATGGCGCTCCCGAACTCGCAGAGAATCCCGGTCTGGGACCGAAGTACTCCTGGAATTGCTTTGCTAGGGCCCAGGGACAGCCGAAGAGGCCGGAGGTCAACACCGAACCAGCCGAGAATCTTCACGCAGTGCCGACGCACACATGAGTCTGGATCATCACGGAGAGCCCGGAGCAAAGCCATCAAGGCAATATCCCCGCCTGTTCTGCCGAGGATATCCACACAAGTCCTGCGTACGGCTGGATCAGGGTCCCCATGGAGTGCCGCGACCACGGCCGGAACGGCTCCCTCCCCCTCGACCCTGACCAGAACTTCCGCGCAGAGACCACGTAAGCTGGCGTCGGGATCCTCCCGGAGACCACTCAGAGCGACCACAGTGCCCGCCCTGCCAGTTGTCTCGTTGAGGGCCTCGATGCATCGCCTCCGGATGTCTGGCCGAGGGTCGCGTTGAGCTGCACAGGCAAGCGCTACACCGGCAGTTTCACCCCCGATGTGTCCGAGAAGCATCGCACAACCCATTCTTACAGTGTCACGGTTGCTCTTCTCCCCCAGCGAGCGAGCCAACGTGTCGGCTGCTTCCATGGTGCGCTCGCCAAGGTAAGCCACGAACTCGTACGCAGCATTGGACAGTTCCTTTGGCTCCGGGAACCTCTCGCAGGCCCGAAGGAACACCTCGACTGCGCTAGGCGTGCCAGCCTTGGCCGCAGCGACGGCAATCCTGAAGCCAGCGGCCGGATCCTGCTCCCCATCAGCGGCCTTGCTGAGTACGTCGGAAGGGAGTTCGCCGCTGAACTCGGCGAGACAGAACGCACACAGAACACGCACCTTCGAGTCGTTGGCCCGTTCGAGGACACGGACGAGGTGCGGTATTGCCGTGGCTCCACAGAGTTCGGCAAGGCACTCGACGCATGAGCACAGGACATCGCTGTGAGAGGAAGTAGGCTCCAGCGAGAAGGCATCCGGATCAGGGCGCCGATCCGCTTCGAGTGCGCGCACAAGCGACGCAACTGCGTCGCTGCCTCCGATCTGGGCGAGAGCCCGGGCGGATTCCAGGCGGACATCTGAATCCTGGTCCTCCTCAAGGATGCGTGCGAGAACTGGAACTGCCGCCTCTGCGCCGGTCTCGCCGAGGGACTCAACACAGCAACGTCTGGTCCAGGTGTCCAGATCGCTCCTGTTGAGTGCACCAAGGATGAGCGGTACTGCGTTCACAGAACTGATGAGCATCAGCGAGTGCAAGCAGGTTTCGCGAACGGACGAATCAAAGGGATCAGTATTGCGCTCAAAAGCACCACCAAGGGCTAGAACTGACTCAGGCGATGGGAGATAACGGAGAGCCTTGGCTATCTCACGGCGTTCGGACCGATCAAGACGCCGATCCTCGAGACCAGCAGTCATCCTCCCCGCCAGGGCTTGGCTAGCACGAAGCAGAGGGAGAGGCACCAGGCAGCCCTCGCGCGGAGTCCTGGGACCCCAGGTGCCAGCGGGGATGCACTCACTGGCCGCCGTTCCGAGGAGATCACGGGCTCGAGAACATGCCTCTTTCATTTCGTGCCAGTCCGTGAGCAGCCTGATCGGCAGGGGTACCGTGTCCGCTGTGATTCCTAGGCGTTCTCGGGGAACGCCTTCGGGGAATCCCGACGTGTACGCCGCAAGAAGCCGGTCAAGCCTGTCGTGTGGCACGTCTTGTCCGCTGGCATCGAGAAGCTCGCAGAGCAGGTCCTTCATCCGGAGGAAGACATCGTCCTCCTCGCTCTCGACCGCGTCGAAGAGGGGCGTGGGATCGTCGAGGCGGCCCGCCAGGAAGCGGAGAAGGGGGCGCCATTCGGGGGCGAACCAGAAGTGCCGGCCGGCCTTGGCGAGCCAGTCCGTCTCCTCGGCCAGGCCGCAGGCCGCCAGGAACTCAAGCAGCGTGCGGTGGGCGAAGCTCCAGGTGGTGCCCCCCTTCGCGTCCCTGTCGCCGCTGACCAGGATGCCAAGATGGTCGAGAGCCGAGAGGAGGCGGGCGGGACTGTGATGCAGCAGGCCGCCGGCGGAGACGGCCTGCCGCCACTCCCGGGACGTGAAGCGGTTGCCAGCCGGGCGAAGCGAGAACAGCCTCCAGGCGATGGTGGCGAGATCCGACTGGACCACTTCGCGCTCGATCGGGTCGGTGGACCAGGCCGGGAGGGGACGGTCCCGCTCGCGCGTCATACCGGATAGCAGACAGTCCACCACGCGGGCGTAGAGCTCTGCCGGTGTGCGGAACGTCGCCGGGCCGGAGCTCGAACGTCGCAGCAGGCAGTAGTAGGAGAGGATGAGGGGCGCGCCGCAGAGTCGCACGAACGCGGGATTGCTCCGCAGATC
>QKCY01000491.1 GCA_003245525.1 Victivallales bacterium
TAGGGATCGATCCCCTGTTCGTCCAGCAGCTTGGCATTCGCCGGCCAGCGACCGGGCGGCGGCACCCCGTCCACCGGTTTCCAGATCGGGTCCCGCACCTTGCTGGCGAAGTTCGCCCGCATGGCATTCGGGCAAAGGAAGAGATGGGTCACCGCCGAGTTCGCATACTGGTCCACGAACTGATGCAGGCCCGCCAGGTTCATCTGCTCCGCGGTCCGGCTACCGAAGAAGTGGCTGTTGTCCTCGTTGACCACCAGGACGGACCGTTGGTCGGGTTGCGCCACTGCGACCGCAGCGAACGCCAGGAAGACCACGACCAGGATCGAACCGCTGCACCTCATCGCCTGCTCCTCATGGTTGCCGGCTCTCCCTGGGCCTCTCGCCCTGGCAGCATAGCAAAGCTACTCGAAGGGTAGTTCCGGAGCTTCGGGGATCACATTGGGGATGGGAACCTGGCTCCCCGCCAGCTCCGGGATGGTGCGGAGCACGCGGAATCCCAGCATGTTGCCGTGGGACGTGGGGGCTAGACGACCGCGCTCGGCGGAGCGGCAGTCGGGGGCACGGACATACCAGTTGCCCCCGCGCAGGCAGCGCATGCGCTGCTCGTCCTCGGTGATGGGGGTCGGATCGTCGGGATAGCGGGTGTACCAATCGAGGCACCACTCCCAGACATTCCCGTGCATGTTGTACAAGCCGAAAGCATTGGGCGGACGCCGCCCCACGTTCATGGTGCAATGGTAGTTGTTGTCGCCGGTCTCGGCCACGCGGTCCAAGTCGGCGGGCGAGTTGCCGGAATAGTAGGCCGTGTCGGTCCCTGCCCGGCAGGCATACTCCCATTCCACTTCGGTGGGCAGGCGGTAGGTGTTCTTGGGCAGCCCCTCGCGTTCGTTCAGCTTGATGCAGAAGGTCTGGGCATCGAACCAGGAGACCTCCTCGACCGGACGGCGGGCCCCGTGGAACCCGGAGGGGTTCGTGCCCATGATGCTGCTGTACTCCTCCTGGGTTACCTCGAACTTGCCGAGGTAGAAGGGCCGGTAGACCGTGCGGACGTGCTGCTTCTCCACCGATCCCCTCCCGGGCTCGCCCTCGGGACTGCCGATCATGCAACTGCCGGGAGGAACCAGCCGCAGGCGCAGGCCGATGGAGTTCACGAGTTCCACCGGCAAATGGAGCTGCTGCGCGTACTGGGCCTGGGCGGCAGCCATCGCCTCGCTGCCGCTGGCCAGCCCGACCGGATTCGCCAGGCGGGCATCCGGGACCTCCTTGGCCCCGGTCAGCGCCAGGGCCTTCTCGCCGAGTACCGGGGCCGGCGCCATGCCTTGCTCATGCACGGCGACGTCGCTGGTGGCAGGCTGACGGTGACTCAGCCGCTGGCGCACCGCGAACTCCACCGCCGCCAGGACGAGGGCCAATTCCAGCCCCCACAGCATGAGACGGAACCGGGAGAAACGCCGCCGTTTGCCCTTCTCCGCCCGCTGCACGCGCTGGTTGTCCAACTGCCGCCGGGCCTTCTCGGCCACCACGGCAAGATTGGGCGAGGGCTTGTGCGCCGGGGGTGGTTCGGGGACAGAGGGGTCGGGTTGGGCAGGAGTGGTCATGGCAGGTCAACGCTTCCGGTGCATCTGCCAGCCGCCGAAGCCCAGGAAGAGCAACGTGGGCACGGCTCCGCCCAGAATGGGGGGCACGTAGCCCTGCTGGCCCAGAACCAGCGCGATCTGGCAGACGACATAGTAGGCCACCATCAAGCCGATGGCCACCGCAAATCCCCGCAACGCAGTTCCCCGCTCGTCCGCGATGGAGAGGGCCACCCCCAGCAGCACGCCGACCAGGCAGGAGAACGGGAAGACCAGCCGGTACCAGATGGTGGCGCGAATCATCCGGCGGGTCCGTTCCGGCAGGCTGGGATTCAGTCGCATCGTCTCCAGCATGCGGGCGACGGAGAGCTCCTCCACCGGCCGCAGTTGATTGAGAATCTGCGCGGGAGTCTCGTCCAGACCGGGAAACACCCGGCGCTCGAAGCGCTGCACGGCCCCCTGCGGGAGCCGCCCCTGATCGTCGAACTGCCGGAACGCGCCGTCGTAGAAGACCCACTCGCTGCCCACGTACTGGGCTCTCCCGGCGGTCAGTTCCCACTCGGTCGTGTAGTCGGGACGGAACTGCTTGACCAGGATGTCGCGCTGCTCGGCACCGGGCGCAAACTGGCCGAAGAACCAGTCCCGCCGCGCTTCGGCGTTGCTGTAGCTTAGATAGCCGTGCATCTGCCGGTACTGCTCGCTCTCCGTCCAACGGTCGCGCATGTCCTGGGCAAGAACGGCACAACGGGGGGAGAGAGTCTCGCCAACCACCAGGGAGACCAGCGAGAGAAGCAGGCCCAGCAACCAGACCGGACGCGCACAGACGGCGAGGGACAGGCCGCTCGCCCGCATGGCCGACAGCTCATGGTGGCGCTGGAAGCCGCTGACCATGAAACTGGCCGACAACAGCACGGACATGGGGAGCACTTGCGGCAGGTTGACCGGTTGCTCGATCGCCATGTACAGCAGCAACTGCCCGAGGCTGGCCTCCTGGTTCTGCAAGACATCCGAGAGGACGTCGAACAGATCCCGGACCACGAACAGCGCCACAAAGGCCAGCAGACAGCAGACCAGTGGCACCAGGAACTCCCGGGCCACGTACCAAAAGAGAGTCCAGGACATGCGCCGCTGCGGGCACTGCACCGGCCCGGCGTCGTCCTTGGCCTCGTCCGTCGCCGAGTCCCCGCCTCGCTGCCCGTTCGCCTGCATCGCCTACCGTTTCTTGCCCGTCAACAGGATACGCACCATCCGGGTACCGGTGGCGATCTCCTGGATGGAACGTCCCGAGGGAACGACATAGCCGATGATCGGGGTGAGAATGCCGAAGGGAACCATGAACAGCAGGTACAGATAGGCCCGTCCCAGCCAGAAACTCCCCCCCATCCGCTTGATCAGGATGATCCCCCAGAACTTCTGCCCCACCGTCTGCCCACCCACGGCGATGGACACCACGTAGTAGAGGCTGAAGACCACATAGGCGGTAGCAATGCCCAGATAGCCCGCCGCATTGCCGGAAAGCGCCCCGGCAGAGAAGAGGAACGCGAAGAGGAAGTACACGGCCACCATCAGCAGCACGACCACCACGCCGTCGATGAACGCCGCCAGAACCCGGAAGAGCATGGGGGCCTTTTCGAAGTCCTCGGGACGCGAACCATGGAGCCCCGAGGTGTCCTTCTCCTCGGAGGCACGCATGGTGACCCGCTGCTTGACCTTGTCCCAGCCCGTCGCCTCCTTCTGCTGCTCCTCCAGCACCTGGGCCATGAGCAAGTCGCGCAGGAAGGGGATATCCACCGCCTTTTCCCAGCGCGCGATGAGCGTGCTGCGGATCTGGCAGTAGGGAGTGATCCGTCCGTTCTGCGCCCAACGGATCAAAGTCTCCTGGTCGGCGGGACCGAACTCCTCGCCGTCCACTGTCTTCAGAATGTACTGGCGTTCATTGGCCATCGGGCGGAACTCCCAGATAAGAGCTCGGGAACAACCGACAGACTGCCCCCGGACAAGCAAGGCTTAACCTACACGCTGGTTGCCATCACGGCAAAAAGGGAGTGTTGGGTTCCCTGCCAGCCCCTTTGGTCCCTTTGCTTCCTGGAACTATGGTGAGGCGTCGTCCACCTACCCGAGGAGTCTGCCATGCCTGCCAACACCGACTGGTTCCGTGCCGCCCGCTGGGGTGTCTTCAACCACTACTTGGCCTATGGGGCCAGCCACCAGGGGGGTGCCGGCGTCACGCCGGAGGCCTGGAACCGTCGCGTCGATTCCTTCGACGTCCCCGGCCTGGTCCGCCAACTCCAGGCGGTGGGAGCCCGCTACTACTTCATCACCCTCGGGCAGAACTACGGCTTCTACTGCAGCCCGAATGCGACCTACGAGGAACTGGTCCGGCAGACCCCGAGCCGTCTGGCCAAGCGGGATCTGGTCGGCGAGTTGGCCGATGCGTTGGACGCCGTGGGCATCCGCCTCATGGCCTATCTGCCCTCCCACGCCCCCGCCATGAACCGCGAGGCGGTCCAGGCCCTCTCCTGCACCCCGCCCTGGGATGCCTCCAAGTGGCAATTGCGTCCCGGCACCTACCTGTGCGCTCCAGACAGCGACCAGCGCCTGACCGTGTTCCAGCGGCACTGGGAGGCCATCGTGCGCGAGTGGTCCCTGCGCTGGGGCCGCAAGGTCCACGGTTGGTGGATCGACGGCTCCTACTACGCCGACCTCATGTACCGCCATCCGGACGAACCCAACTTCGCCAGCTTCGCCGCCGCGCTCAAGGCGGGAAACCCGGATTCCATCGTCGCCTTCAATCCCGGCGTGAAGGTCCCCGTGATCCGCTACACGGAACACGAGGACTACACGGCCGGCGAGGTGGCGGACGCCCTCCCCGTCGGCCGCTGGGGCAAAGACGGCTTCGGCCGCAGCGAGGGCACGGTGAACGGGGCCCAGTACCACCTGCTCACCTTCATGGGCGAGTACTGGGGCCGCGGCCTGCCCCGGTTCAGTACCGAGATGGTGATCGGCTACACCCAGTTCGTCAACGACTGCGGCGGCGTGATCTCCTGGGACGTGCCCATCTCCGACGATGGCCGCATCCCCGAGGCCTTCATCGACCGCCTCGCCGCCCTCAACCAAGCTATTGGCTAGGAGCACCCTCATGGGCTTCCCTGGAACCACCAGTGTCTGGCGCGGCTTCGACCGCTGGGATTTCACGTACGACGGCCGGGCCTGTATCGTCTGCGCCCCCCAGGCCGAGGCCCCGGGCCGTCCCTGGATCTGGCGCGCCCGGTTCTTCGACGCCTGGCCCGCCACCGATGTGGCCCTGCTCGAACGGGGCTTCCATCTGGTCTATATGGATGTGGCGGACATGTACGGCGCGCCCTGCGCGGTCGCCCATTGGGACGCTTTCTACGCCTACTTGGTTGGGACTCACGGCTTCGCCCCCAAGGCCGCCCTGGAAGGCTTGAGCCGGGGCGGACTCATCATCTACAACTGGGCCATCGCCAATCCCGACAAAGTGGCCTGCCTCTACGGCGACGCTCCCGTCTGCACCATCCGCAGTTGGCCGGCCGGCAAGGGCGTCGGCCCCGGCAGCCCGAACGACTGGGCGAAGTGCCTGAAGGCCTACGGTTTCACCGAGGAACAAGCCCTCGCCTACGCGGGCAATCCCATCGACCGGCTCGCCCCCCTAGCCGCCGCCAACATCCCCCTCCTCCATGTGGTCGGCGACGCGGACGAACCCGTTCCGGTGGCCGAGAACACCGCCATCATCGAACAACGCTACCGGCAACTGGGTGGCCAGATCGAGGTGATCCACAAGCCGTCCTGCGGACACCACCCCCACAGCCTGGAAGACGTCACGCCCATCGTCGATTTCATTCTCCGCCATACGGGGAAAGCGGAATAATGGAATGGTGGAATGGTGGAATGCTGGAAACACAGGAACCAGCCTGGCCGGACAGCCCCAGCATTGTCCTATCATTCCGCTCCCGTCGTCTTCCATTCTTCCATTCTTCCATTCTTCCATCATTCCACCATTCCGCCCCCTCCTAGGAGCCTCCCATGCCTACCTCCCGCAAGATCGTTTTCATCATGGTGGACACCCAGCGTTGGGACATGCTTGGCTGCTACGGCAATCCCGACCTGAAGACCCCCAATCTGGATCGGCTCGCCGGGGAAGGCATCCGGTTCGACCGGGCCTACACCTGCCAGCCGGTCTGCGGTCCGGCGCGGGCGGCGCTCTTCACCGGCACTTGGCCCCACACCAACGGCAGTTGGGGCAACAGCATGCCCCTGGGTCAGACCATCCGCACCCTTGGCCAGCGCCTCGCCAACGCGAACCTGCACACCGCCTACATCGGCAAGTGGCACCTCGACGGCGGCGACTACTTTGGCTACGGCATCTGTCCCGAAGGTTGGGACCCCGACTACTGGTACGACATGCGCACCTACCTGGAGGAACTGCCCGAGACAGAACGCGTCCGCTCGCGGCAGTTCGCCACCTGTCTGGAGGAGGGTTTCAGCGAAGAATTCACGTACGGACACCGCTGCTCCAACCGGGCCGTCGACTTCCTGGAGAAGCACGCCGCAGAGGACTTCTGTCTAGTGGTCTCCTACGACGAGCCCCATGGTCCCTGTCTCTGTCCTGCCCCCTTCAACACCATGTACCGGGACTACGAGTTCCCGAAGACTCCCAGCGTCTGGGACCGGCTGGAGAACAAGCCCGCCCACCAGAAGGCCTGGGCCGGCAACGCCGTCAACCGCGACAACGAGGCGCTGAAGATCAAACGCGCCGCCTTCTTCGGCTGCAATTCCTACGTGGACTACGAAATCGGCCGGGTCCTGGCCGCCATCGAGCGCCATGCGCCGGACGCCCTCGTGGTCTACACCGCCGACCATGGCGACGCCCTGGCCAGCCACGCCATCGGTGGCAAGGGACCGGCCATGTACGACGAGATCACCCGCATCCCCTTCCTCGTCCGCTGGCCCGGCGTCGCCCCGGCCGGGACAGTCTGCCCCCATCCCGTCTCCCATATCGACGTGGTGCCGACCCTGCTCGCCGCCGCCGGTGCCACCGTGCCACCCTGCCTGGAGGGCAAGAGCATGGTGCCCACTTTTGCCGATCCCAGCACTCGGCCCAACGACTGCGTCTTCATAGAATTCAACCGCTACGAGGTGGACCACGACTGCTTCGGTGGGTTCCAACCCGTCCGGTGCGCCTTCGACGGCCGCTACAAGTTCGTCCTCAACCTGCTCTGCGAGGACGAACTCTACGACCTGGAGACCGACCCCTACGAGCTCGCCAATCTGCTCGATTCCCCCGACCACGCCGCGATCCGCGACCGGCTCCATGACCGGCTCCTACAATGGATGAACGAGACCCGCGATCCCTTCCGCGGCTACTACTGGGAGCGCCGCCCCTGGCGGACCGACGCCCGGCCCGCCACCTGGGGCTACACGGGCATGACCCGCCAGCGCGAAGACGACCCCGAGTACGAACCCCGTCAGCTCGACTATGATACCGGTTTGGCCATGGAGGCTGGCACCCGCCAGAAATAGATCTCTCCTGGGAACGCCGGGCCCCAGTTCGGCGGAATCCAAAGGACCGAAGGGACGCAGGGGACCGAAAGGACAGGGGTCCCTTTGATCCTTTTCGTCCCGTGTTTCCTTGCCTACTTCAGGCGAGGTCGGCCAGACGATAGCAGGCGGCGGAGTGGTCGTTGCCGAGGTCGGTCAAGGAAGGCGGGCCGCCCTGGTCGCAGACGCCAGGCTTGAAGTGGGGGCAGCGGGGATGGAAGGGGCAGCCGGGGGGAATCGCGGTGAGGGAGGGAACACTCCCCCGGATGCTAGGCAGGTGTTCCTCGTCCAGGCTCAGGCTGGGCAGGGAGGCCAGGAGGCCCTGGGTATAGGGGTGACGCGGGGCTTTCATTACGGTGCGCACGTCGGCCCGTTCCACGACCCGACCTAGATACATCACAGCCACATCGTCCGCTGTCTGGGCGACCACGCCCAGATCGTGGGTGATGAGCAGGATCGAGGTGCCGGTCCGCTTCTGCAAGCCCTTCATCAGGCCGAGAATCTGGGCCTGGATGGTGACATCGAGAGCGGTGGTAGGCTCGTCGGCGATGAGCAGGTCGGGATCGCAGACCAGAGCCATGGCGATGACCACGCGCTGGCGCATGCCGCCGCTCATTTCGAAGGGGTACTGGTCGATGCGCCGTTCGGCCCCCGGGATGCCGACACGGGTCAGCATCTCGATGGCCTTCTGGCGGGCGGCTTCGGGGGTCATGTCCTGGTGGATCAGGATGGCCTCGGTGATCTGGTTGCCCACCGTGTGGACCGGGCTGAGCGCGGTCATGGGCTCCTGGAAGATCATACTGATGGCCCCGCCGCGCAGGGAGAACAGCTTCTCGTCGTCCTCGGCCAGAGCCAGGATGTCCACGCTATCGCCCGACTTCGGCTGGTAGCGGATGGAGCCACCGAGAATCCGACCGGGCCGCTGGATGAGGCGCAGGATGGAGTAGGAGGTCACGCTCTTGCCGCACCCGCTCTCCCCTACCACAGCGGTGGTCCGGCCTCGGCGAATGGCGAGGCTGACGCCGTCCACGGCCCGGACTTCGCCCTCGTGGGTGAAAAAGGAGACCCGCAGGTCCTGGATACTCAGCAGTACATCGGGGGAAGCGGACACAGTTGGCGAGGCAGCAGGCGTCATGGCGAATCCAAATGAAAATGACCAGCCAGCAACGTAGCCGCCGACCCCGCAAATGCCATCGCGTCAGCGGCGACCGGGCTTGGCGGCGGCACGGATGGATATCTGCGCCCGCGAACCTACATTTTGGGGTTGTCCAATCCGTCCCCCACCCTCGGGAGTCCCGGCGCATCCCATGTTCATCACGGAGCTATGGTCAAATCCGGTCCACTTCGTCTGCTGGACAGTCATGGTCGTCTTTTCGGTCTGCTGCCATGAGCTGGCCCACGTCTACGCCGCGCTCAACGAAGGGGACGACACGGCCGCCCGCCGGGGGTATCTCACCCTCGATCCCCTGAAGCTGATGGGCCCCCAATCGCTGCTCGCGCTCGCCTTTCTCGGCATCGCGTGGGGGGCGGTTCCCGTCACGCTCAGCAAGTTCCGGAACCGCTACAGCCACGCCCTGGTGGCCGCCTCCGGGCCATCGACCAATCTGTTGCTGGGAGTCGTCTTCGCCTTTGCCGCCGCCTTCGCCATGGCCCACGCCGAGGGAGCGGAGACCGTCGGCATGTTCGGCACCTTCTTCAAGACCGGCCTGGAGGTGAACTGCATGCTGGCCCTGCTGAACATTCTGCCGATCCCCATGTTCGATGGCTGGGAAGTGGCCGCCTACGTCGCCCCCTCCCTCAACCGGATCCCCGCCGAAAAGCGCTACGTGGGCGGCTGGATCGCGCTCATGGTGCTCTTCGTCACCCCGCTCTCCCGGGTCCTCTGGAGCGGGGCTTTCTACTTGCGGGACGTGTTTCTGGACACGGCCATTCGTCTGGTTTCGTTGGTGAGTCCCGCGAACGGCTTGTAAGGAACTCCGTCGCATGTTGCGCCGCACTCTCATCGCCCTCATGCCCTTGGTCATCATCATCGCCTTGCCATTGCTGATGCGCCGGGACGAGGTGAAGGACGATCCCACGGCCGAGCAGCTGGTCATCGTCAGCCCCCACAACGAAGCCATCCGGTGGGAGTTCGAGAACGCCTTCCAGAAGTACTGCCGGGAACGCTACAACCGCAAGGTGGACATCGACTGGCGGACGCCCGGGGGGACCAGCGAGATCATCCTCTACCTCCAGGGCGGCTACGTGGCCTCCTTCCGCCAAGCCTGGGAACAGCAGGACAAGGAATGGAGCAGCCAGATCGAGGCCGGATTCCTGGACCGCAAGCTCAAGCAGGCGGACGCCGACGCCACCGTCTGGGAGGCCCGCCAGACCTTCCTCGCCTCTTCGGCCAGTGTCGGCATCGACATTCTGTTCGGCGGCGGACAGTACGACCTCGCCAACCTCGCCAAACAGGGCATCCTGGTCCCCGCCGGGGTGCGCGAGCGCCATCCCGAGTGGTTCGCCGGCCCCCAACCCATCCTGGACAACGGGTTGAGCGGCGAAATCTGGTGCGACCCCAACGACTGCTACTACGGGGCCTGCCTTTCCTCCTTCGGCATCTGCTACAATCTCGACCGACTGGCGGCCCTTGGCTACGACGTCAACGATCCCGCCGCCCTGCCCTCCACCTGGGAAAGTCTCGCCGATCCCCGGCTCTTCGGCCAAGTGGCCGCCGCCGATCCCTCCAAGAGCGGTTCGATCACCAAGTGCTTCGAGATGCTGGTCCAGCAGCGCATGGCCCAAACCGTGCAGGCCGCCGGACCGGATCTCTCCCAGGAGCAGTTGGCCGCCGCCGTCGGCCAGGGCTGGGTGGACGCCATGGACCTGATCAAACGCATTGGCGGCAACTCCCGCTACTACACCTTCTCCGCCAGCAAGGTGCCGGTGGACGTGGCGCGAGGCAATCTGGCGGCAGGCATGTGCATCGACTTCTACGGCGGCAGCCAGGCCGAGTGGGAGGAACTGCACGTGGGGCGCGAGACCATGCGCTACGTGACCCCCGAGGGAGGTTCCTCCATCTCCGCCGACCCGATCGGCATCCTGCGCGGGGCTCCGCACCGTGACTTGGCCGAGCTGTTTGTGGATTTCGTCCTCTCGCCCGAGGGGCAGAAGCTCTGGGGCTACCGGGTCGGCGAGCCGGGCGGCCCGGTGCAGTACGCCTTGCGCCGTCCGCCGATCCGCCGCGACTTCTACACCCCCGAATACCAGGTCCATATGTCGGACCCGAACTACAACCCCTTCGTCCTGGCCGCCGAGTTCGAGTACCATGGCGAGTGGACCGGGCCTCTCTTCGGCCTGATCCGCGTACTGCTGCGGGCCATGGTCATCGATCCCCATCCCGAACTGCGCGATGCCTGGCAGGCCATCCTCGATGCCGGTGGCCCCGAGGCCGTTCCCGACGCCATGGCCGCCCTGCGCCGCCTGCCCTTCGAGCTGAAGGATGCGGGAGCGGAGGCCAAGGCGATTCGCCTGCCCGAGGACCGCGTCTTCCGGATGCGGGACTGGGGCGAGTTCTTCCGCGCCTCCTACCGGGAGGCCGAACGCCTGGCCCGTACCCATGCCCCCTGATGCCGCGACGATCCCCGCCTACCGCCGGAAGGAACTGGCCTACGAGGTCATCGTCCTCCTGCTGGGCATCCCGTTCCTCCTCATGCTGGCGGCCTGCGCCGACGGCGACGAGGCGCTCTTTGCGCCCTGGGGCCAAGTCTCGCCCATCCTGCTCTCCCTGGCGGGCGGCTATCTGCTGCTGGTCGTCGGCGGCTTTCTGGTCCCGGCCTGGCGGGGCAGTTCTCCGGGCCACTTGACCCGCAGTGTGCTCTCTCTGGCCTTCGTGCCCATCTACATTCTCATGTTCTCCGTCCACAAGGGGCTGGCCCTGACTGGCTTTGCCTGGAGCTACCTCGCCTCCCAGTGTCTGCTGCGGGCTTCGTCGGCGGAGAGCGCGGAGGAGGACTACGAGGGTTTGGCCTTCTCGGTCTCCGTGCTGGTCATGGCAGGCACCCTTGCGGCCGCCTTGCTGGACACCGGCTACGGTCTGCTCTTCGGCATGGTCGGCCAAGTGGCGGCCTGGCTCTTCGCCGTGCTGGCGGTGGCTGCTCTCACGATCCTGCGCACTCCCGCCGTGCCATCGCGGGCCCTGGGCACCATCGAACATCTGCTGACCGGGTTGGGACTGGTCTGCCTGACCCAACCGGAGTGGCGGGATGCGGCCTTGCCCATCTTCGCCGCCCGGCTGGCCCTTACCGTGCTGCGCGGCTGGGAGAGGCGCTACGGATTCGACTCTCTCTGGCGGCACCTCACGGAACGGCCCACCCATCTGCTGGTCCTCAGCTTCGCGGCCGTGATTCTGGTCGGGACCCTGATCCTCACCCTGCCAGTCGCCACCAGCCACCATGTGGGCCTTTCGCCTCTCGACGCCCTGTTCACCTCCACTAGCGCCACCTGCGTGACCGGACTGATCGTGGTGGATACGGGCAGTGCCTTCTCCCTCTTCGGCCAACTCGTGGTGCTGGCCCTGATCCAGATCGGCGGCCTCGGCATCATGACCATATCGATCTTCGCCGCCCTCGCGCTCGGTCGCCGAGTCGGTCTGCGCAGCGAATTCGCCGTAGGCGAGAT
This sequence comes from Victivallales bacterium, assembly GCA_003245525.1. Classification (GTDB taxonomy): domain Bacteria; phylum Verrucomicrobiota; class Lentisphaeria; order Oligosphaerales; family Lenti-02; genus Lenti-02. The sequence goes on from QKCY01000491.1 coordinate 11,793, forward strand.
GATCGGGGAGCAACGCAACCGCATGGCCCGACGCCTGTTGTACTTCATCGTCCTGGTCACGGCAGTCATCGAACTGGCCGGAGCCGTGGCTCTGGCCTACGGCTTCCGCCAGTACCAGGGCTACGGCCTGGGCAAGGCGGCGTACTACGGACTGTTCCACAGCATCAGCGCCTTCTGCAACGCCGGGTTCGCCCTCTTTGCGGACAGTTTCGTCGGCTTGGCCAACGTCCCCTTCTTCCCTCTGGTTCTCTCGGCCCTGATCACGCTGGGCGGGCTGGGCTTCGGCGTGCTCTACACCCTCTTCCGCCTGCCGGGCAGCCGGCGCGCCAACTATGGCCCGCACGTGAAACTGGTCCTGGTGACCAGTGTGGTGCTGACCGTGGGGGGAACAGTCTTCTTCCTGATCGCGGAGCGTAGCCATTCGCTGGCCGGGCTCTCCCTCCGCGACTCCCTGGTGAACGCCTGGTTCCAGTCGGTCACTGCCCGCACGGCCGGCTTCAACACCGTCGATCTCACTCAGTTCTCCGCCGCTTCGAACCTGCTGATGAACCTCCTCATGTTTATCGGTGCGGCCCCTGGCTCCACCGGCGGCGGGGTGAAGGTGACAACCATCGCCGTGCTGTTCCTGCTCGTCCGCTCGGTGCTCCGCGGCCATGAGCGGGTCAACGCTTTTGGCCGCTGCATCGAGCCCGCGACCGTGGTGAAGTCCACGGTCCTCATCTGCCTCTCCGCCCTGGCGGTGACCGTGTCGGCCATGGTCCTGCTCGTCACCCAGCACATCTCCACCGTGGACCTCCTCTTCGAGACCGTCTCCGCCTTTGGCACGGTCGGCCTTTCGCGCGGTGCCACGGGGCAACTGGACGCCCTGGGCAAACTCGTCATCGTCGGACTCATGTTCATTGGCCGCGTCGGCCCTCTCACCCTTCTCGTCATGATGCGTCCCCGCCGGGGTTCCAGCATCGAGTACCCAGCCGCCCGCGTCATGGTGGGCTAGGCCGCGCCAAGCGGCGGAACCGAGGCTATGTTCCGCCAGCAACCGAAGGAACCAACGGGATGAAGCGACAGATTGCAGTGATCGGACTCGGTATCTTCGGCCGGGAAGTGGCCCTGTCCTTGGCCCAACGCGGGTTCTCGGTGATGGCCATCGATGCCGAAGCCGAGCCCGTGGAGGAGATCAAGGACGACGTGGCCCAGGCCCTGGTGCTGGACACCACCAACGAGCACGCCCTGCTCGAAGCCAAGATCGACGAGATCGAGGTGGTGGTGAACGCCATCGGCACCCAGCACATCGAGAATAGCATCCTCACCACCGCCCTCCTCCGCCAGCTTGGCGTCTCCCATATCATCGCCCGCGCCACTGCGCCCCTCCATGCCCGCATCCTCCGCCAGGTGGGTGCCCATGAGGTCGTGAACCCCGAGGAGGACATGGCCCGCAAGCTCGCCCACCAGCTCGCCCGGCCCGGCCTGCGGGAAATCCTCCCCCTGGCCGAGGACGTCTGCGTGGCGGAGCTTCCCGTGCCCGCCAGTTTCGTCGGGCGCACCCTCGCCCAGCTCGACGTGCGGCGGCATTACGGGGTCAACGTCATCGGCGTCCAGCGCCTGCCCGCTGGCGGCGGCGAGCGCCGCATGGTCCTGAACATCGTGCCCAACCAGGACGCCTTCCAGGAAGGCGACGTGCTGGTGGTCATCGGTCGCGACGAGGATGTGGACCGCCTCGGCGGTCTGGGTTGATTCATTCACCACGAAGGCACGAAGAACACGAAGTGAAGACAGTAGGAGCAGAGACAGTCCCGCACACCGCCCGGAGACTCCGGGCGATGTGCGCTGTATTCCTCTCTCTTGCTTCCCTTCGTGACCTTCGTGCCTTCGTGGTGAATACGGTTTTCTAGGAGAAAGGAAAACGGCGGTGAATGCTCCGTTGCTTGGCTTCTGTCCCATCGGGAAGTTCGTCTTCAGCAACGCGGACGCCGTCCGCCTGAAGGGGGAGATCCGGGCGCGGCTGCTCTCCTGGCAGATTCCCTTTGTGGATTTGGAGGGCGTCCTGGAGGACGGTTTGGTCAAGGACCAGGCCCACGTCAACGCCGTGGTCGACCACTTCCGCGCCGCCGGGGTGGAGGCGCTGTTCATGCCCCACTGCAACTTCGGCACCGAGGGCGCCGTCGGGATGATCGCCCGCAAACTCGGCGTGCCCGTGCTCCTCTGGGGGCCCCGCGACGAGGCCCCGCTGCCCGACGGCACCCGCCTGCGCGACACCCTCTGCGGCCTCTTCGCCTCCAGCAACGTCCTGCGCAAGCTCGGCGTCCCCTTCACCTACCTGGAGAACTGCCGCCTGGACGATCCCCCCTTCGCCCAAGGGCTCGACACCTTCCTCCGCGCCGCCCACGCCGCCAACGCCCTCCGCCAGGGCATCAAGATCGGCCATATCGGCCAGCGTATCGACTTCTTCTGGACCACCATCGTCAACGAGCGCGAACTGCTTGAGCGTTTCAACGTCGAGGTCCTTCCCCTCGATCTGGTGGACTTCATCGCCCAATCGAAGGACCGGGTCCGCCAGGGCCGCGCGGGGTACGAGAAGGAACTGGCCGAACTGCGCCAGCACGCCCAGATCACCGGGTTCACAGACGATACCCCCATGCTCCACGTCCTCGCCATGCGCGACCAGATGCTCGCCCTCGGCGAGACCCATGGCCTCGACGCCCTGGCCGTGCAGGAGTTCACCTCCCTGGTCGATGCTATGGGCGCCTACTGCTGCTACGCGGAGTCTGCCGTGGGCGACCGCCTCACCATCGCCTACGAATCCGACCTCCATGGAGCCATCAGCAACGTCCTCGCCCAGCGCGCCACCCTCGGCAGCAGCCCCGCCTTCCTGGCCGAATTCGTCGTCCGCCACCCCGAGAACGACAACGCCGGCTGCGTCTGGCACGCCGGTGCCCCCCTCAGCCTCCGCGACCCCGCCGACCCCCTCCGCATCGGCCAGCATTGGATTCTCCCCAGCCCCCTTGCCGGCATGACCCACTTCCGCCTCCGCCCCGGAGACGTCACCATGGCCCGCTTCGACGGCGCGGGCGACGACTACCAGCTCGCCATCGGCCAAGCCGCCACCTGCGACGGCCCCGCCACCCAGAACAACTACTGCTGGGTCGAAGTCGACAACTGGCCCCACTGGGAGCGCACCCTCATGGAAGGCCCCTTCATCCACCACATGGCCATGGTCTACGGCCATTGCGGCGACGCCCTCCAAGAAGCCTGCAAATACATCCCCAACCTTGCTCCGGTACGGCTGGATGGAGACAAGCAGAGATAACCGGCGGCACGGCGCACGGGCCGGAACGGGTCTTCGCTCGTAGTCCAGGCTTCAGCCTGCTGTTCCCTAGATCGCGCCGGAAAGGCACAGGCTGAAGCCTGGACTACGAACGGGAACAGCCGTGAGAGTAGACCTTGGGATGGGGCCGGTATATCTTGGGTGGCGGCGTGGCCGCCCGGACAGTCGTCTGGGCGGTGGTATCTGGAGTGGATGCCATGGTGACCAGACGAATCATCGGCGGTGTAGCGCTTGCGGCACTTGCCGTTGTATCCTTGGCGGCTGAGGAAGAGGCTGCAATGAAACAGGCACAGACTGGGAATGGGGCGGTTCTTCTGGAGGATGTCCCGTGGGTCGGATTCTACCAGGGGCCCAAGAAGGGCAATCCCGAGGACCATCCGTTGCCCTCGGTCATGCGGGCGTTGATGGAGTATCTGGGCGACGACCTGGAGTTGCCTCATTTTGCCGACCAGCGGGGGAAGTGGCGGTGGCCGGCGTGCGCGCTGTTCCACGGGGTCACGGGGTCGGGATTCGGCTTTGCGTGGCAGCAGCCCTATGGCGAAGGCTACCTTGGCAAGGAGCTGTTCCATACCTACGAGCGGTCGTTCGCGGTGGCGGGGTACGAGTGCCAGACGCTCCTGCGACCGGCATTCGCGGCCAAAATGGACTATGCGGGGCCGATCAGCGACGACGGGCAGGAGTACCGCCGCCGGATCGTGGAGAGCATCCGGGACCACCGTGTGCCAGTGATCGCCATCGGGGTGATCGGGCCCGACGAGCCATGCCTGATCTGCGGATTCGAGGCGGATGGAGAAGTGATTACGGGGTGGAACTTCTTTCTGGACGAAGTCCGCAAGGACTCTCGGGCCAGCCTGGATGCCGACGGTCGGTTCGCGGTGCGCGATTGGTTCCGTGACCTGCGTGGCATCGTCCTCCCCGGTCACCCGCTCGCCCAGCCCCCGGATCGCCGCGAACTCTGCATCGAAGCACTCCAGCGGGATTTGGCCCTGCTGTGCGATTGCGGTTCGGCCGACAACCCGATGGGAGTTGCGGCCTACCAGGCGTGGCTGGAATACCTGCTCAAGCCAGTGCCCGAAGCCGTGGCTGGCGACCCGCGCCAGATCGAACCCCTGTACGGCAAGCACAACGATCCGATTGGCGAGTTGGCCGAACGCCGCGCCTATGCCGCAACCTTCCTGGACCAAGCCGTAGACCTTCTCCCGACCGCCGCCGAACTGCGCCAAGCCCCTTATTGCGACCAGGCCATGCACGATCTGCTCTGGCGGGTCTGGCAGACCCTCGGCGTCTGGCACAAGACCGACGACGACAAGCTCCGGCGTTTCGCCCAGCCGGAATTCCGCCGGGAGTTGGCGGCGCTGGTCCGCCGGTTGCAGGCGTGGGATTTGGAGTCGGCGAGCCACATCCGCGCCGCCCTTTTGCAGTTGGGTGTGCCAGAGACCGACCTGCCCACTCTACCGACGCTACCGCCCATCGAGGGCTTGCGTGACCTCGGCGTCGAGCACCCGTTGCCGGGTCGGCTTGGCCGCCTGTGGGAGACGCCCGAACCGGCCATCCCCGGCGTGCCTGCCCCGGCTGGTTTCGGTCTGGGCGACGCGGTCCAAGCCGCGACTGCGGCGACCGACCGGCCCATCACCACCGCCCTCCCCGCCGATGGCAATCTGCGCACCTGGGCCGCGCAGGCCGGCTGGGAGGTGAAGATCGTGGACCTGCTGCCGGACGAACCCCTCATCACGCGCGCGCAACGGATCAACGACGTGATCGTCTCCTGTCTCTATGGTTTGCCCGTAGCAACCACCCACGATGGCCGCCCGGTGGTCGTAGTCGGCTACAACCACCTGGCCGGGGAGACGCTCCGGGTCCGCCTGCCGGGCCAACGGAACGACGAACCCACCGCCCAGATCCGGCTCGACGATCCGGGCTGGGGGCCAACCTGGGTCTTCCTGGTCGGCAGGAAGTAGGCACGCATCCCTTTTTTTTGCGGTTCTCTTCACAGCCACCGGTTCGGCGGCGAAGCGCAGGGACGGCGAGCGGGCCGAGGAGGCCAGGAGGCGATGACGGAAGGGGAGATAGGCGAGGATTAGTCTCCTTCCTCCCGCATTCGGCATCTTTTCTCCCATGACGCACTTGCAACTCCCAAGCGGGTTGCCACCTTACGCCTGACGCTGGGGTGTAGTTCGGCGGTCCGCCCGCCGAACCGGTATGGGTTCAGAAACCGGAACAAGGAGAGGCTTCCGTGACGACTGCCAAGCGAACGGGTTTTCTGCCGCGTTTTACCCTGATCGAGTTGCTGGTGGTGATCGCGATTATCGCCATTCTCGCCTCCATGCTGCTTCCCGCCCTGTCCAAGGCCCGGGAAAAGGCGCGGGCGATCAGTTGCATGGGCAACGTGAAGCAGATCAACACCGCGATCATCATGTATGTGCAGGACTATGACGATACCATGCCTAACCGCTGGGACAACAACAGTCAGTTCCTGCAGGTGCGCCTGCAACCCTATCTCAACAACACTGCGGTGCTGACCTGCCCCGCGACCTCCGAAGGCACGAACATCACCTACGGCTACATAGAGGGCCTCGGCGGCACCACCAAACTGACGTCGATCGCGGCCCCGTCGGCCACAGTGTTGGACTGCGACGTGAAGAAGGCCTTCAACTCCTCCGGCGGCAAGTACTTCGACCAGCATGTGAACAAGCCCAGTGTCTTCGGTGCCCCTCCGGGCTATCCCGGCGACACGGCCGACGCAGATGTGGATCCGATCTCGGGCGATGCCGCCTACACCCAGCGGCCCCGCGGCCTGCACTCGGCCATGTGCAACGTGGGTTGGGTCGATGGGCATGGCGAGGCCATGCGCACCCGCCAGTTCTACTACGCCCAGACGCCGACGGATCGCTTCTTCGATCTCTTGGCCAACTAGACGGGAAGCTCCCCGCGCCATGCGGGGTGGCTCCGCCCCACCGTCCGGGCACAGACCAGGTTCCCTGAACCGGCGCTGTACCCGGACGGTTGTTCTGCCGGGGTTCGGGGCTGCGGAAGGCCAAGGCTGCCTTGTTCGCCGGCGGCGAATGGAAATATTTCCATACATCCCTTGAACTGGCGGCTTCTCGCATGATGGTTTCCGCATCGAGTGGAACTTTTTCCATTCTGGATCGTTTCCACACCGAACGGGACCACCATGCCTGGGAAGAAGACGACCATCACGGACATCGCCCGCGCGTGCGGCGTTGGCGTGGGCACGGTGTCGCGGGCAATCAACGGCAAACCCGGCGTACGGGACGAGATCCGGCGCAAGATCCTGCAGTACATCGAGGACCTCGGCTGGCGTAGCACCAGCATCCAGAACCGCCTGCGGCTGCCGGACCAAGGGCCGACGGTCATCTTCATCGCCTCGGTCTCCTCGCTGGAGCGCAAGTACTACAGCGAGCTGCCCCGGATGCTGCTGGAACGGGTGACCGTGAACGGCTTCTCGCCCGTGTTTCTCTACGGACGCTGCCGGGAGAATCTGGAGCGCTGCCTGTCGCTGCGGCCCCATGCGGTGGTGGTGCTGGGCGTGGAACCCTTCCAGAGGGAGGCGATCCGCCAGCTTCTGGCCAATGGCATCCGGGTGCTCAGCCTGGGCGAAAGCGAGGACATGGCGGGGCCACTCGTCTCTTCCGCCCACCGCAAGGCCGCCATCAGCGCCGCCGAGTTGCTGCGCACAGCCGGGCATCAGCGGATCGGTTTCCTCGGCGGCATGGGGATGCTGAAGAAGGTCGACCACCTCGACCAAGTCCACCTCCCCCGCATCCGCGCGATGCTGGAGGGGCTGCGCGACACCCATCCAGGTTTCGATCTGGCCGCCGATGCGGTCAGCGACTGCTTCAGCGATCTGGACAATCTGCGACGCAAGCTCAAGGCGGGCAGACACACGGCCTGGATTACCAGCGATGAGAAGATGTGCGGCCAGTTCCTCCATTGCGCCGCCGAACTGGGCATCCGCATCCCCGAGGACCTGTCGCTGGTGAGTTTCACGCCGGAACTGCCCTTCTATGCCTTCGCCCAGGACGTCACCCGGTTCTACCCGAACAGCGCGGCCCAGGTGGAACAGGTCATGGGCATGCTACAGGCGGAACCGTCGACCCAGCCGGCGCTCTACGTGGCGGACTACCTCTTTCATCCAGGGGCAACGGTCCGCAGGAATACGCTCATCGCAGCAGAGGAACGAGCAGGAAGATGAAAACCTTTACCGGATTCACGTACGGGATGGGGATCGGTGGTTGGCTCACCAACTACAAGCGGTTCAACGTGCTCCCCGACAAGTGGCGCGGCCCTCTCTCCCCCGGCGACTACGAGCACTTCGACACCTACATCACCCAGGAGGATGTGCTCAACATCGCGTCCTTCGGCGTCGACCATATCCGGCTGGGCTTCGACCAGGTCGTGTTGGAGGAGACGCCGGGCGTCTACCGGGAGCGGACCTTCGGGCGGATCGACGCTTTCGTGGAATGGTGCGAGGCCGCCGGGGTGAACGTCGTCCTCAACCTGCACAAGGCGGTCGGCAACTACTGCGACATCCAGGAGCCCGTCGCGCTGCTGGACGACGCGACCCTCCAGGAACGGTTCATCGCCCTGTGGCTGGAGTTCGAGCGCCGCTACCACGGCAAGCCCGCCGTGGCCTTCGAGCTGCTCAACGAGGTCCGGAACGTCGTCCCGGACCGGTGGAACGACCTCGCGCAACGGACGGTGGCAGCCATCCGCCGGGAAAACCCGACCCGCAAGATCGTCATCGGCAGCACCTGCTGGAACAGCGCCAGCACGCTCAAGGACCTGCGCCTCTACGACGACGAGAACATCGTCTACACCTTCCACACCTACTCCCCCTTCGAGTTCACCCACCAGCAGGGCGTGCTCCAGTCCGGGCCGCTCTACTACAACCGGAAGATGGCGTATCCGTCGGACCTCGAACCGTACCGGGACTTCCAGCGTTTCGTCAACGGCAGCCAGAACCCGTACCCGGACGAGGCAGCCATGGACAAGACCTACCTGCGGAAGACCCTGCAACCGGCCTTCGACTTCGTCGCCGCGCATCCCGACAAGATTCTCTGGTGCGGGGAGTTCGGCACCATCCGGCACTGCAAGGCGGTCTACCGGGAGAACTGGATGCGCGACATCATCTCCCTGCTGAAGGAGCACGCCATCCCCTACTGCGTGTGGAACTACCTCAGCACCCCGAACGACGGCAACCGCTTCAGTCTGGTGGACGACGAGACCCGCGCCATCCTCTCGCCCCGGATGCTCCGGGTCATCCAGGGCCGGGAGGGATAGGCGGATGCAAGCCCTGCCCAACAAGCTGGCGGCATTGGTGGCCGCTGTCTGTTTCTGTTGCCTTGCCCAGGAGGAAAAGACCATGTGGCATCCAGCGAACGACCCCGGTTGGGAACTGACCTTCTCGGACGACTTCCAGGCGGACACGCTCGACGCGACCAAGTGGTTCCCCGGCTACCGGCTGGGACGGCTTGAGTACTACAAGCGGATCGGCTACCCCAATGCCCACGCCCGCGGCTGGCAACCGGACCCGCCACTGGCGCATTATGTCCTCGGCGACGGGGTGCTCCGCCTACGGGTGGACAAGGACCTGCCCAAGCGCGACACGCCCCAGACCAAGACGGTCTCCGCGCTGACCTCCGCCATCTACCGCTACGACGAAACGACCGATGACTTCAAGGACGAGGTGAAGTTCGCCCAGAAATACGGCTGGTGGGAGATGCGCTGCCGGATGCCGGTCTGCGGCAGCGGGGCCTACACCGCATTCTGGCTCCACTCCGTCGGTGCCCGGAACCAAGAATACTCGCCGGAAGGCGTGCGCCAGGGGAACCTGCCAGGGAAATCGCCCGCATTGGAGATCGACATCTTCGAGTGGCTGGGCAAGAGCCCCGGGAAGAACCTGTTCAACGTGCATTTCACCAAGAACGGGCACAAGGCGTTCGACTGCCCCTGCGACCTGACCAAGGACTTCCATATCTGGGCGATCAACTGGGAAGAGGGCAAGATCACCTGGTATCTCGACGGCCAGCCGATCCATGTGTACGAAGGGGCGACGCCTGCTGGGGAGATGTACTTGCTGATGGCCATGTTCCAGATTGGTGGCTGGGTCGGAGAGATTGCCCCCGACCTGCCCTACCCGCTGGATTTCGAGATCGATTACGTGAAAGTGTGGCGGAAGCGATAGCTTCCCCCGGATAGCCGAGGTTGGGAAGACACATGCCCTACGGTTCCATCGTTGCGTTCTTCGTACTCCAGGTGACGGCAGGTCTCGTGTTCAAATACGGGTCACTCCACAAGGAGTACTGGTGGCACGGCTTCATCTGGGGCAACGTGCTGGGTATCATCAGCATCTACTTCCTGATGCGGGTGTACCACGACCTCAACCCCAATCTGGGCGAGGCCATCTGCCGTGGCGGTCGCTTCGTGCTCCTCCAGCTCGCCTTTGTCCTCTTTTTCCAGTCGCGGCTGAACACGATCCAATGGGGGGGGATCGCCATGATCGTGGCCGGCATCTTCGTGGTCTCCCTCTGCGGCCACTAGCCCAGGAAAAGGAACGAGCCGCCATCGGACGGGACGATGGCGGCTCGTAAGGCATGAACAGAAGCCCGGGGAAGCCTTAGAAGTCCATGCCAAGCATAAGGCTACCGCCGAGGCTATCCTCGGTCAGGCTGCCTTCCGCGCGGAGGGTTACGTGCTGGGTGATCGTCCATTCGATGCCGCCGTAGCCACCGAACTGGGAGGCGGCACCGTCGTTCCGGTAGCTGCTGGAGAACGGAGTGTCGTCCACTTCCGTAATCGAGGAGTCATTCATCTGGATGGTCTGATGCAGGAGCACTCGCTGGAAGAGACCACCTCCGTAGAGAGCCAGATTCTCGCGCAACTGCCAGACAGCACCCACTCCGATACACCACTGCTGCATCTGGGCATCGACCGTCCCCCAATCCCGGTACTTGAGTTGGTGGGTAGTGATCTTGGTGCCGTCCATTTGGTAGGCCCCGTCGAAGTTGGCGTAGCTGTAGGAAGCAACCGCTCCCAGAGTGACCTTGCCAAGCGTGGCAAAAGTCACGCGCAAGCCTCCGCCGAAGATCAACTCGGTGTCGTAGTCGTAGTCCCATTCCATGACTCGGGTGCTCGATGCTTTCTCCTGTTCGTCCCCGGCCATCGTGACACCGCCGATCCGGACGAAACACTCCAGCCACTCCATCGTCCCCACGGAGAGGGAAAGATAGGTGGTGTGCATATTGTCGATCCCCAGAGGCGTAATCACCTGGTCCTCGTAGTCGGGCCTCCGTTTCCTCAGTTCCAGTTGGGCATAGGAGTACTCGACCCCAAGCGAGAACTGGCCCGGTGCCAGGCTGGCCCGGGGCGGTCCCAGCGGATCGGCGGCAAAGACCCAAACCGGCGCGAGGGCGGCAAGCAGGCCGAGTAGAGCAGCGGCTCGTCTCATGGATGGCAGTTCCCCTGTTCACGGTTGACGGATGCGTCCGAAGGCCCCGGTGGTGCCTTTGCGAACGACCACCCCTGCCCTGCCTAAACGCAATTCCGCGCCACTATCTACCGCCAGGAGAGATGAAAATACCGGAGCCGGGCGGGAGAGTGCCCGATTCCCCCTCGGCCTGCCCCAAAACAGGCGTGCCGTTCAGCCCAGGTTGGCCCCCTGGGAGCGCAGGATGGCCTGCAACCGGCAGATGTCCACCTGCCGGGGGGGGATACCGCCGCCAGCGGCAAGAGCCGCCGCCGTCCCCGCCGCCTGACCGACCGCCATGGAGATGGGGATGACCCGGGTCGAGGCCATGGCTTCGTGGGTGGCGCTCATGCAGCGGCCCGCGACCAGGACCTGATCGACCTCGGCCGGCAGCAGGGCACGGTAGGGAATCCGGTAACAGGGCGGGCGGGCCGTCTCCAGGCCAGGATGGTCGGGGGAATGGATGTCGAGATGATAGGCCCCGCAGGCAATGGCGTCGGGAAACGCCCTGCTATGCAACAGGTCCTCGCCCGTGAGCAGGTAGTCGCCGACGAGATGGTTGGTCTCGCGTAGCCCGATCTGGTGCGGCGTGGCCACCAACCGGCAGTTCCGGAACCCCGGCACGTACTCGCGCAGGAACCGGAACCAGGGGCGGACCTGGCGGGCTCCGGCCAGTTCCCCGTGCGAGAAACTGGCCGGATCGCCGGGGTCCACCTCCTCGACCCGGCTGGCCACCGTGAAGAACTCCTCCCGCCCGGGAAACACGATGCCCGGCACGTTCTCGCGGGTCAAAGGCAAGCCATCCTGCACCGCCTGCCGGATCAGGGAACGGAAGGCGCCAAGCACAAAGACCTCCCGCTCGGGCAGCCGCTGGAACCAGTCCCCCAGATCGCACTCGGGAAAGGGCCGGGCGTCGCCGGGGTGCTCCTGCAGATAGGAAACCAAGGCTGGAACCTCCACCCCGCCGACGGTGAACGCCCAGGATGCCACCTGCATCCGTCCGTCCGCAGCGCGCCCCTTGGTCAACTGGGCCCCCGCCAGGCGCGCCGCCTCGCCGGTATCGGTGCAATCCACCAGCACCTTGGCCTCCGCCTCTTCCAGGGCCCCCCGGCAAGCCAACGTCACTCTCACCTTCCCCTCTTCCACCGACACAGCGGCCACCCGGCTATGCAGGCGAACCGCAATCCCCTCTTCGGCCACCCATTCGGCGGCGAAGACCTTCCACCAGTTCGGATCGACCCCGACCACGCTGCCGCAGATGGGGTCCCGCTCGAACCGGGTCGCGCTGCCCTCCCCCTGGAGCCGTTCGACCACCTCCAGCGGAATGCCGCCCACCACCCGCTCTCCCCCCACCGAGTGGAAACCCAGCCAGCCGGGGATGACGGTCGCGTTCCCGCCCAGGAAGCCATACTGCTCGACCAGGAGCACCCGGCTGCCGTTCCGCGCGGCGGCCACCGCCGCTGCCAACCCGGTTGTTCCACCCCCGGCGACCACCACATCGTATTCGAAATTTCGCAGTATTTTCAAGTTTCAGCCGACCCCAGACGTTGCACTCGCGGGAACCCCACTGAAAGTACGGGTCCTAATCGTTGAGTTGTCCGTTAAATTTCGTGTCCAGAAACCAGTGATTTTCGAAAGGCAAGACCGGATGTCCAGACAACGTCGCTTCACCCTGATCGAACTCCTGGTGGTGATCGCCATCATCGCCATTCTGGCCTCGATGCTGCTTCCCGCCCTCAGCAAGGCGCGCGAAAAGGCCCGCCAGATCAACTGCACCGGCAATCTGAAGCAGATGGGCTTGGCCCTGGCCATGTACACCCAGGACAACAAGGAGGCCTGGCCTCCGGACCATGTGGGTGCCTGGGGAAGCTGCTACACCTGGCGCGCCCTGCTCTACGACTACATCAACTCCACCAAGGTATTCGACTGCCCCAGCTCCACCTACTCCTACTCGGGTGCCAACGCTGGCGTGAAGAACACCAGCGAGTGCAATGTCCAAGGCGGCTACGGCGACGTGACCGTCCACTATGATTCCGGTGCCCCCACCTATCCGGGGCAGGCCACGACGGTGTCCTTCCAGAAACCCTCCCAGTTGATCACCATCGGCGACTCGCACGCCGGGACCTTCCAGATCTCGGTGTCCAGCAACAGCGTGGGCTTCAACCGGGTTGCGGCGGGCCAGGCCGAGGGTGCCGAACGGCACAACAGCATGGCCAACTACTGCTTTGCCGACGGCCATGTGGAATCCATGCGCCCCGGCAATATTCCCTGCTCGACCACCGAGTGCTACTGGTGCATCGAGGGCAAGCACTAGCCGCGACTTCTTGCCCCGGCGGGCGGCGCGACCACGGAATGGTGGTGGTGCCGCCCGTTTCATTTCGGTTCGCCTCCGACGAACTGGAAGGCATAGAGGTCGGCTAGCCGCAGGCGGACGCGCAGCCGCACCGGCGTCCCCGCCAGTCCGGCCAGAGAACCCGGCCAACGGACGGGAAGAGCCACCCCGTTGCCCCGGATTGGGGAGCTGTCGGCGAAGGCGAATCCCGGCAGGGCGTGCCCGTCGGCATCCGCGAGTTCCACCCGGCACTCGCCCGTCGCCGCCGTGGCCAAGTTCAAGCGCAGCTCGCCGCCCTGGAACACCAGGGGCTTGGTCAGCAACTCGCCCTCGCTCACGCCTGCCTGCACGGAAACGAACCCGTCGAGACGCTGCTCCGCCAGGCAAATGGCGCCGGGGTCCATATCGCCTTTGGGATGGGCACCGTGGGTGCTGCGATAGCCGCAGTAGTAATGGAGCAAGGTGTCGCCCCGGCGGACCAGCCCGGCGAAGTGGTAGAGCATCCGGCTGTCCGGCTCCCCCTCGCCGCCAAGCGGCAGGTAGGGACGAACCGAAGGACGCTGCCAGGTCCGGCCATCGCGGCTCGTGGCCAGATGGATGTCCAGGATGCCGTCGTTGCCATAGCGTCCCCCCTTGGCCGGAGGCGGATAGTGCTGGTAGATGCTGGGGAACAGGAAATGGGCCCGGTCGGCCCATGGGTACTCCACCGCCACCGGCGTATAGACATCCGCGTCGGGGCCGTCCACGGCCGGATCGCAGGCGAACACCTCCTCGATCTCGGTGGAGGGGACCGGCGCGCTATCCGGCCCCCAGAGCAGACGCGGCTCGTGTCCCGCCGCGTAGGGCCAGGGCTGCTTGAGATCGGGAATCTCGATCCGCCCCACCCGACGGTTGGGGTGCCAGGTTCGCACGTAGGCCACCCAGGAACCGCAGCCGGTCTCGTAGCGCACCTGGTTCTGGGTGTCGGGCACAAAGGGAAACAGCCGCTCGGGATAGGAATGCCAGCGGATGCCGTCGGGGGAGAAGCTCAGGTACACGCCGCCCGTCGCCCGATTGTCGTGGCTGCGCGCCTGTAGCAGGACGAAACGCTCTTCGGGCGGGCCCAGGGGATTGAACGACACGGTGTCGCCAAAGGCGGTCACCAGGTTGTTCGCCTTCGAGCCCTCCCGTGCCACCAGCCCCAGCTCCGGTTTCTGCCAGTGGATGCCGTCCTCGGAGGTGGCCAATGCCAGCCCCTTCTGCCACGCCTCGTTCCGGTACTCGGTCTGGGCCCAGTACCACATCATCAGACGGCCTTGGTCCTCCAGCACGGAACCGTAGAACCCGATCCGTCCCCGTTCGGACGGGAGCTCGGGGAGGATGACCGGTCCCCGCTTGATGGCGGGATGCATGGCGAACGCCAAGTCGGTCCGCTGGTCGAGCAGTTCGTCGTCGAAGAGCAGTTGCTTGCGGTCGGCAATGTCCATTGGCGCAGCTCCTAAGGCGAAGGCAACCAGAGAGATGAGAATTGGGCAACGGCAGTCCATCAGTCGATGCTCACGGTGGTGCCCCAGAGGCTGTTCGGCCCCGCCTTGTGGCCGCAGTACAGCACCAGGAACCACTCGCGCTCGTTCAGTTGGGTCATCCAGGGATAGCCAAAGTCTGCATGCCTGTCCTCGGGCGTGCCGCTGGGGGCGATGGTAACGAGCTTACGCACCGGGTGCCAGGCGAGAGTCCGGGCGTCCGCCTCCCACAGTTCCACATAGCCCAGTTCATCGGGACGATGGCAGCGGTGGGTCAGCAACGCCACCAACCGGTCGGGCTGCCCATGCACGGCACTCACGAAGGGGGAAGGCAGCCCGCGCATGCCGGGACCGACCAGAGACTCCTGTTCTTGCCAGGTCTTGCCCAAGTCGTCGCTGACCAGTTGCCAGTAGTGCCCCCCGCCATCATTGCGGATCAGACCGACGAGCCGACCAGCGGCACAGGCGAAGGCGGGTTCGAACAGCGGACTGGCCGAGATGGGTACCGGGTCGCCCCAGCTCCTGCCATCGTCCGCCGAGACCGCATACCAGATGCCGGTGGCGGGCGTGGAACCCGCCCGGTAGTGGCCGAAGACCACCAATCCGAGGCCGGGGACCGTAATGATTTCGCCGAACACGGAGCCGGTGCGGTTCTCGGCCAACCGCCGGGTATCGACCGGGGTCCAGGTCTCGCCGCCATCCGCGGAGCGCCAGCCGTAGATGGTGTTCCTCTCGTTGCCGGTGAAGGCCATGGCGAGATAGACCAGCGCGCCCTCCGCTGTCACTCCCAGGGCAATGTTCCCGGCATGCCGGTAGGGCATGGAACGGTCGAACTCGGCCAACATCCGGGGCGGGGAGAAGGTCGCGCCACCGTCGCGGGACAGGCAGACCGCCGGACACCCGTCCACCGTGTGCTCGCGTCCTGCCAGGCACCCCAACACCAGCGTGCCGTCGGCCAAGCGCACGATTTTGGGCCAGCCCAGATGGGCAAAGCGCGCCCCGGCCGGGGCTGGCACCACCACCCGCAAGGGCGTCCTGTCGCAGGTAGTCGGGACCCATGGACCGTGGCGCGGCTCTCCGCCTTCGTCGGCGAGGCAGTACCATCCAGAACCCAGAGCCGCCAGGGCCAGACGGAAAGGCGACCATACTCGACGGGGACAATGCCGGGGAAACCACATGTTCATCCACACTCCGGACAACCAGGATTGGGAAACACAACCAACAGTTCTCACCACGACCCAAGCTAGACTTCCGCGCCGGGCGGAGCAATCGTATGCGTGGGACAATGATTGACCATACGACTCATTCCGCGGATTTCTCCGACCTTCCCCTCCGGCTCCATTGGCAGCAGGCCCTGGCTGCGATCAATCGTCGGCAGCTACCGACCCGGGTCGACCTGCACCGCTGGTCGGGAGCTGCAACAGGGCGCGGCATTCCCTCCTGCGTTCCCGCCACCCGATTGCTTCTATGCACCCATGCCCGGGCCTGCTACCGGCTCGCCACTCCCACTGGTGCCGAGGAGTTGGTCCTGAACGAGGGCGAGGCGGTCCTGATCGCTCCCGACGCGGGAGTCGCCAATGTCTCGCGCGAACCCTACGAGAGTGTCGGGTTCATCTTCTACCCCGACTCGGTCCGGGTCTATGGAATCCTGCACGAGCCGACGGGGACGGCCCGGTTCCCGGACCCGTTGCGCCTGCTGCGCCACAACTATGTCCATCCGGTTCCCCTGGACGAAGACGGGCGGCGCCTGCTGGCCTGCGCCCTGGGGGCGACTGCGTTCGGCCCGGAGAGCGCCTACCGGCACCATCTGGTTGCCGCCCTGCTTCTCCAAGTGGAGGCACTCCTCGCCCGGCCCACGGCCGGCGTGACCCGGAAGGCGGCCCGCACGTTCCGGTCGCTGGTCCGCCATGTGGAGGTCCATTTGGGCGAGGCGCTCACCCGCGAACGCCTCGCCACCGCCCTCCGCCTGCATCCCAACCACGTTTCGCGCCTGTTCCGGGAGTTTTCCGGGCAGACCTTTCTCGCCTTTCTCCGCGCCATTCGACTGGACCGTGCCGAAGCCCTCCTGCACCAAGGCACACACACCGTTGCGGAGATTGCATCTGCTTGCGGCTTCGGCAGTTCCTCGTCGCTCATCCGGGCGTTCCAACAGCGCCATGGGGTTTCCCCTGGACGCTGGAACGCCCCCTTCCCGCCGGACCCAACCCCGGTCGATCGTACAGGAACGACTTGTGGATTGGGTGAGAAATGGCGACTCTAAAGACAGGGTGACTGGTGAAGGAAAATGACCACAATGGGGAGATTGGCAGAAAGCCTGCCGAATTGGGGGTCTGACAATGTGTGGGCAACCAGGAACTCGTAGTGCGATAGGCGTGGCGGGGCACGGTGCTCCCCGCCGACACAGGATATCACGCTTCCGATCCGGGGATCAAGGTGAAGCGATGGTTGGCAATGATGGTGGTAGCATTTCCGTGGGTGTTCGCGCCCGCCGAGGACTGTGCACGAGGCCGACGGGGCAGGCAGGATGAAGCTAGTTACGGATGGCGTCGAACGCCTCCTCGCTGCCGAAGATGATCTGGACGCGATCCAGCAGGTCTTCCAAAGCGCAATCGGAGAGATGGGGTTCTCGCATTTCCTCTATGCGGAGATGCCGACTCCTATTTCGTCGCTGGACCACGGGATGGCACCGTTCTTCCTGGCCCGGCCGCCGTCTCTGGTCGCCCACTATCTCGACGTCATCTCCCAGCCCGAAGACCCCATTGCCCTTGAGTTGCCCCGCCGGATCACCCCGTTCACCCTCAGCGAAGCGTTGCGCGCCCATCTTCCCCCGGCCCGGCGCAACCGGGTGTTGGGCACCCTGGACGAGTTGGGTCTGGCCAACGGCCTGGTGGTGCCGCTGAACTCCCAGCAGGGGCTCTGCTACTCGTCCACGCTGTTTACCTCGGAACGGGGGCCGGAAGCAGCGATGGTGCTGACCCAGTCGCGGCACGAAGTGCATGTCCTGGCCTGCTATTTCCATCGCCGCGTGCGCGAAGTGCTCTCCCGCCAGCCTTCGTCCAACCACAACCTGCTCACCCCCCGCGAACGCGAGTGCCTGCTCTGGGCCGCCTGCGGCAAGACCGCCTGGGAGACGTCGCGCATCCTCAAGATCGCCGAGCGCACGGTCAAGTTCCATCTCGCCAACGCCAGCCGCCGCCTCGACACCGCCAACACCACCCACGCGGTGGCCCGCGCCATCCTCCGCGGTGAGTTCCTGCCCTAGCAGGCTGCGGACAGAACGACAATCTTGCCAAGCCTCTGGATTGCGGCGCAGATGGCCACACGGTATCGTGCCGGGACACGGTTGCTCCTGTTCCGGAGATGCGAATCATGACTGCCCGCGTTGCTCTGCTTGCCGCCCTGCTTTCCTCCTTTGGCTTCGCCCAATCCCTCGAAAAGGGGTTCCAGCAGCCCCCCGACAGCGCCAAACCGCACACCTGGTGGCACTGGATGAACGGCATGGTCACCCGCGAGGGGATCACGGCCGACCTCACGGCCATGAAGGAGGTGGGCCTGGGCGGCGCGCAGATGTTCCATGTCACCGACGGCATCCCCGCCGGTCCGGTGGGCTATATGACCCCCCCATGGCGCGAACTGATGCAGCACGCCGTAGCCGAAGCCGACCGCCTCGGCCTTGAACTCTGCATCCATAACTGCGCGGGCTGGTCGTCGAGCGGCGGTCCCTGGATCGACCCGCCCCATTCCATGCAGATTCTGACCTGGAACGAGCAGGAACTGGTCGGTCCAGGTCGCCTGCCCGCCCTCCTGCCCCGGCCCTCCTGCCGCCAGGACTACTACGAGGACATTGCCGTCCTCGCCTTCCCCACGCCTCCCGCCGAACAGATTTCCCTGCGCACCTCCAACCCGCAGGTCACGGCCAGCGCCAACCCCGAGGATGCGGCCAAGGCCTGCGACGGCGATCCGGCCACCATTCTGCGTCTGGGCCGACCGACCAGCAAGCGGCCCCAGTTCGTCTCGCTTGCCTTTGCCGAACCCTTCACGGCCCAGTCCTGCTCGCTCCTGCCCGCCTTTGGACGCAGCGGCTACAGCGGCGAACTCCAGATCTCCGACGACGGCGAGACCTTTCGCACCCTCCGTCCCTTCCGGATCTCCTCGGACGGCGTCACCCAGTGCCGGGTGGCCCTGCGCTTCCCTCCCACCACCTCCCGCTACTGGCGGCTGGCCATCACCCGTCCCGATCCCAAAGGCGGCCCGATCACGGTGGCCGAACTCGAACTCAGCGGCGGCATCCGCATCGAGAACTGGCCCGCCAAGGCTGGCTATCTCCGGGCCGGACTGGGCGGCCCCACCACTGCCACCCCCGATAGCTGCATCCCGGTCGACCAAGTTCTCGACCTCACTCAGCATCTCGCCGCCGACGGCACCCTCGACTGGCAGGCGCCCGCCGGTTCCTGGACCATCCTCCGCATCGGCCACACGACCACCGGCAAGACCAACCACCCCGCCCCGCCCGAGGGCTGCGGGCTGGAGTGCGACAAGCTCAGTCGCGAAGCCGCCCAGCAGCACTGGGACGGCATGATGGCCAAGGTGCTGGCCGACATCGGCCCCCTGGCGGGCACCGTGCTGAACAACGTGCTGGTGGACAGCTACGAGGTCGGCTGTCAGAACTGGACGCCCGCCTTCCGGGCGGAATTCCAGAAGCGGCGCGGCTACGACCTGCTGCCCTATCTGCCAGCCATGCTCGGGCGCGTGGTCGGCGACGCCGACACCAGCGAACGGTTCCTCTGGGATGTCCGCAAGACCATCGCCGAACTCTTTGCCGAGAACTACTTCGGCTTCTTCCAGGAAATGGCCCACAGGAACGGGATGCTCTTTTCGGTCGAGGGCTACGGCAACGGCAACTTCGACAACCTGGTCGCCTCCGGCCTGGCTGACATTCCCATGACCGAGTTCTGGGCCGGGCACGGGGCCAGTCCCGGCGGCGGGCATATGGCCGGGGCCGCCGCCCACGTCTGGGGCCGCACCTACGTCGGGGCCGAGGCCTTCACCACCGATTCCGACACCGGGGCCTGGCGTCAGCATCCCTACTCCCTCAAGGGCCAGGGCGACTACATGTACTGCGCCGGGGTCAACCGTTTCATCTTCCACCGCTACGCCCAGCAACCGTGGACCGACCGCGTACCCGGCATGACCATGGGGCCGCACGGCTTCCACTTCGACCGCACCAACACCTGGTGGAAGCAGGCCCCGGCCTGGACCACCTATCTGGCCCGCTGCCAGTACCTGCTCCAGTCCGGCCTCTTCGTCGCCGACTTCTGCTACTTCGCGGGCGAGGATTCGCCCGGGGGCTCGCTCGACGGCACCGGCCTGCGCCCGGCCCTGCCGGATGGATTCCGCCAGGACAACTGCGCCGCCGATGCCTTGCTTACCCGTTTTGCAGTCAAGGATGGTCGCCTCGTTCTCCCCGACGGCATGAGCTACCGGCTCCTCGTCCTGCCGGAGAGCAAGACCATGACGCCCCCGGTTCTCCGCCAAGTCCGCGCCCTGCTCATGGCCGGCGCCACGGTCATCGGGCCGAAACCCGAACGCTCGCCCAGCCTCGGTGACCAAGGCGCAGGAGATCAAGAGATCCAGCGACTCACCGCCGAAATCTGGGGGAACTGCGACGGCAAGACCGTCACCACCCGCCGGGTCGGCCAAGGGACCCTCTACTGGAACCATCCCATGGACCAGATCCTGGCCGCTCGCGGCCTCTCCGCCGACGCGGCGTTCACCTGCCCGACCAACGATGCCCACGTCGAGTGGATTCACCGGCGGACGGCGGACGCCGACTGGTACTTCGTCTCCAACCAGAACGCCAAGAGCGAGATGATCGAGGGCCGTTTCCGGGTCACTGGACGCATGGCCGAACTGTGGCACCCCGACACGGGCAAGATCGAGCCTGCCCCCCTCCAGCACCGCGACGGCGACCACACCGTGGTCTCCCTCCTCTTCCAGCCCCAGGAATCCGTGTTTGTCGTCTTCCGCGCCCCGGCACCGGCCAATCCGGCCGTAGGGGCGACCCACGGCGGACAGTCTCTGCTGCAACCGGTGGTCAGCCGGGCAACCACGCTCGAAATCCGGCAAGCGACCTATGGCCTGCTCGAAGCCGCCGGCGCCGACGGCATGGTGGATGTCACCGAGCTTCTCCGCCGCCAGGTCCGCGACAACCGGTTGGAGATCGTCGCCTCGAACGCCCTCGCGGGTGATCCCGCAAACCAGGTCGTCAAGCGGATGGTGGTGGAGTACGAACTCGACGGCAAGCCCCTGCGGGCAAGCGTGGGCGAGAACCAGACCCTCCGCCTGCCGCCGGAGGGCCAGCGAGGCACCCTCGTCATCCGGCGCGCCGCATACGGCGACATCCCGGATGGCCCGCTACAGGTCCCCGTCAACACCAACACGGTCGATGTGACTACAGCCCTGCGCCAGCGCATCCGCGATGGTCACCTCGTGGTCCGGACCGGCAACGAGATCGCGGGCGATCCTGCCCCCAATATCCGCAAGCAATTGCATGTGGAGTACGCCGTGGATGGCATGCCCGGTGAGATGACGTTGGGCG
>QKCY01000224.1 GCA_003245525.1 Victivallales bacterium
ACGCCTGTTGGGATGGACCCGACGTGGCCCTGATCGCCGTGCGCGATGCCCAGGCCCCACCCCATTTCTCGGTCCGTTCCGCGCAATACCGCTACACCCTCTGCGCCAACGGCGAGGAGGAATTGTACGACCACCTCGCTGATCCCCACGAATGGACCAACTTGGCTGGTTGCGCGGAACTGGCGAAAGTAAAGGACCAATTGCGCCACCAGTTGGTCGCGCTTCTGGCCGCATCCAACATCCCCAAGGACTATCCGCCGGGTCATGTCCCGCAGGCTGTATCCTAGAGACCACAAGGAGCACGGAACATGAAAGCTGGCGAGGTGCTGGAGCACTTCTTGGCGCGGGCGGACTGGGTGGACCGGAAGGTCACGGTTGACCGCCTGATTGTGGGCGATCCCGAGGCGGATTTCGACCGCTGTCTGGTCACGTGGATGCCCAATATGCGGGCGTTGCGCTGCGTGGTGGAGCGGGGTCTCCGGTTTCTCGTTTGCCATGAACCCACGCTGTGGAACCATCGCGACGAGTTGCCGGCGGCGGAGGATGCCGAGGGGCAGGCGAAGCTGGCCTTTATCCGGGAGCATGGGATCACGATTGTCCGCAACCATGATTGCTGGGATCGCTGGCCGGGTTGCGGCATTCCCTGGGCGTGGGCACGGCATCTGGGGATGGCCGAGTTGCCGGTGGCCGTGAATCCGAGCGGACATCAGCATCGCTACGATATCTCGCCCGTGCCGCTGGCGGAGTTTGCCCGGCAGGTGGCGGAGCGCTGTGCCAGCTTGGGGGAGCCGCATGTCCAGGTCACCGGGGATCTGGCGCAAACCGTTTCCCGGATCGGCGTGGGTACGGGTTGCGCGTGCAATATCGCCACCTATCAGCAAATGGGCTGCGACTGCTCGATTGTCTGCGACGACGGCTCCTGCTATTGGGCCAACATCCAACGCGCCGAGGATTCCGGCCATCCCGTGATCCGGGTGAACCATGGTACCTCGGAAGAGCCTGGCATGGTGACGTTGACGGACTATATCAACACCCATCTCCCCGGTCTTCGGGCCGAACACCTGCCCCACGGCAGCACGTTTCGGCTGATCGGCCGGGAATAGCCAGGGATTGCCGCCAGGGATGGCGGCGCTCCCGGTACCACGTGGAGAGACCATGCACTACGGAACCGCGATCTGGAACTACTGCTGGGACCCGGCCGGACTGGAGGCGTGGATCGACCGCGCCGTGGCGGCGGGATTCGACACGATCAGTCTGCTGCCGATGGCCTTTGCCGGGGAGAAGGAGAAGCACCTTCCGGCCGTGGCGGGTTGGTTGCGGGACCGGGGCCTGCTGGCCACGGTGCATGGTACGGTGGCGATGGATCTGGGGCTGGCCAGCCGCATGATCGAGGCGCTGGGCGACCGGCTCTACGCCTTCACCTGCGATTCGGTGCTGCACGAGGATTCGCGGGGGCGGCTGCACGACGCCCGGCAGATCGCCGTGGCGCTCACCCATCTCCAGCAGGCCACGGCAGGGACGGATATCCGGCTGGCCGTGGAGGATTTCCCGCTGGACGTTGCGGCCCAGGAGTTCTTCCAGACGGAACTGGGCGCGGTCTACCAGCACCCGCGGACGGGCATCCTCGTGGATGTGGGACACCTGCATCTGCGGCGGACCCAGTCGCCCTACTTCGGGGCCTTGTCCGTTGCCGACTACTTTGCGCGGATTCCGGTGCCCGTGGTGGAATTGCATCTGCACGACAACAACGGGGCCAAGGACCAGCACGGGCATTTTGGCTTTGGCACGGTGCCGTTTCCCGAAGTAGCCGCCGCCGTGGCCGGGATGGGGTTCAATGGGATGTGTACCATTGAGGTCGCGCCCGGCTTCCATGGCAGCACGCCGGAGGAGTCCTGGCCCAAAGCCGTAGCCTCGCTCGCTACCTGGCAGAGCCTGCTAGCGGGCTAGCATAAAGATGGCATTCCCTGACAGACGTGGGCTGCCCCAGTGGCGAAGCAGCTCCAAAGTGGGAGCCGCTTCCATGCGGCGATCCGCTCTGGCCAGGCACGGGCGAACACCCACTACCACATTGCCCATCGCCGCGCGGAGGCGGCTCCCACACTCGGCTGGGCAAGGCATCGGAATCTTGTGGTGGGATCTAGAGTGCGGCATAGATGCGCTCTCTGGGCAAGGATGCAATGCCAGGTTGGGGGGCTGCTGGGGCCCTTACCGCACCGGTTGCCGGCCCAGGCGGAAGATAACCACCTTGTCGAGATAGAACTGGGGCACGTAGAGGGTCAGGGAACTGCGGTCGATCCCGATGTCGGCGGGGCTGTCGATCTGGGCCAGGGTGTAGACGGTTTTCTCGTCGGGGGTGATGGCCGAGACCTTGTTGCCGACGAAGTCCGAAACCACGATGGTGCCGTCGGGCAGCACTTCGATGCCATCGAGATTGGTGAAATGGTCGGCCACGCCCAGAGGCCGGGGCACCCGCTCGCCCACGGGATAGACTTCGTAGACTTCGTGCAGGTCCCAACTGACCGCGTACATGCGGGTGATCTGTAGCTCGTTGTCGTAGAAGAAGGTGAGACCGTTGACGCCGGGCATGGCGGGAATGGCTCGCGCCTTCCCGTTCGCGTCGATACGCCAGATCTTGCCAGCGGTGCAGTCCGACACCCATACGGCATCGCCGTCAGTAGCCAGATCGTTGGCCTTGCCGAATCCCTCGGCCACCACTTCCAGGCCGGAGCCGTCCTTGGCGTTGCAGCGCAGGAGCCGGGTGTTGTCCGTGAAGTAGAGCTTGTCGTCCAGCAGGCACATGCCCTTGGGGCCGTTGAGGATGGCGCCGGGTTCGCTGCGCAGCCAGCGCAGCTTCTTGACCTTGTCCTTGGCCAGGAGGCTGATGTACCCCTTGCCGTCGTCGGTCCAGTACTGGTCCTTGTCCGCAGCCACGTTGCTGACGAAGATCGTTCCCGTCCCCGGCACGGGCAGCACGCATTCCGGTACCCAGAACTGGTCCAGGACCGTCTTCCTCTCGGCGGTCCACTGCCGTGCCTCCGGTTGCGCGGAGACCACCGCGCCGGTCATGCCCAGGGCTAGGAATGGGAAAAGAAAGGAACGCAGATTCATCTCATATCTCCAAGGGGAAGAGGGGAAGATGGAACGGTGGAATAGTGGAAAGATGGTGTGGACTCGGTGGACACTATGGACGGTGTGGACACGGTTGCCATGTCTTCTTGCAGGATTCCACCATTCCAGTATTCCATCATTCCAACGGGTTGCCACAATCGCAGAGCGGGGTATAGGCGATGTTGAGGTCGCGGGCGGCCTTGGTTTCGTTCAGCCGCCCGACCGGGGTGGACACGGGGGCTTCATGGAGGGCTTCGGGGTTGGTATGGGCCAGCTCGGCCAGTTCGCGCATGGCGGCGATGAAGGCGTCGAGGGTTTCCTTGCTCTCGGTCTCGGTGGGTTCCACCATCAGGGCTTCGTGGACGGTGAGGGGGAAGTAGACGGTGGGCGGATGGAACCCGCGGTCGATGAGCCCCTTGGAGATGTCCAGGGCGCGCACGCCGCAGTCCTTGGCGAGGGTTTCCGCGCTGAGCACGCATTCGTGCATACAGGGGAGGTCCACGGCCACGTCGTAGAGGTCCTTGAGCTTGGCCAGCACGTAGTTGGCGTTGAGCACGGCGTTCTCGGCCACGCGCTCGATGCCCTCGCGCCCGAGCATGAGGATGTAGACGTAGGCGCGGAGGACGACCGCGAAGTTGCCGTAGAAGGGGGCGATGTAGCCGATGGAGTTGGGGCGGTCGTACTCCAAGGCGTAGGTACCGTCCTCGCGCTTGACTACCACTGAGACCGGCAGGAATTCCACCAGCCGTTCGGCCACGCCTACCGGACCTGCGCCGGGGCCACCGCCGCCATGGGGGGTAGCGAAGCTCTTGTGCAGGTTCAGGTGGACGATGTCGAAGCCCAGATCGCCGGGACGGGTTTTGCCCATGATCGCGTTCAGGTTCGCGCCGTCGTAGTAGACCACGCCGTCGACCGAGTGGATCAGCTCGCAGATCTCGCTCACGTGCGGATTGAAGAGGCCGAGGGTGTTCGGGCAGGTGAGCATGAGCCCGGCCACCTCGTCGGTGAGCATCTCCCGCAGTTTGGCTAGGTCCATGCCGCCCGAGGCGTCGCTGGGCACGGATTTCACCGTGTAGCCTGCGATGGCGGCGCTGGCCGGGTTGGTGCCGTGGGCGCTGTCGGGGATGAGGACGGTGGTCTTGCGGTTGCCGCGGGCGCGATGGTAGGCGGCCATGATCATGATGCCGGTCAACTCGCCGTGGGCTCCGGCCATGGGTTGCATGGTGAACCCGGCCATGCCGGTGATCTCCCGCAGCAGGAGATCCATCTCGTACATCACCTGGAGCGCCCCCTGGGTCAGGCTGCCCCCCAAGCGCAACTGCGGAAGCAGGGGATGGAGATGGGCGAATCCGGGGTAACCCGCGATGCGTTCCGCCACCTTGGGGTTGTACTTCATGGTGCAGGAGCCGAGCGGGTAGAAATGGCTGTCCACGCTGAAGTTGCGCCGGGAGAGGGCGGTGAAATGGCGGACCACGTCCAGCTCGCTCAGTTCCGGCAGGTCGGCGGGCGTCTCGCGCAGCAGACCGGCATTGAGGTTGATCGAATCCGGCACGTCCTGCTCTGCCACGCGGATGCCACGCCGTCCGGGCACGCTTTTCTCGAAGATCAGTTGCATAGCACGGCCTCCAGCGCCTCGGCAAGCATGCCGATCTCCGTCTTGGTCCGTTTCTCGGTCACCGCCACCAACATGCAGTTGCTCATGCCCTCGTAGTAGCGGCTCAGAGGGAAGCCGGCCGCGAAGCCCCGCTCGATCAGGCGGCCGATCACCTCGCTGGCCTCGCAGGGCAGATCGAGGACGAACTCGTTGAAGAACCACTTGGCCCGGAAGTGCGGCTTCACGCCGGGGATCGCGGTCAGCCGCTGGTAGGCGTAGCTGGCCTTGTCGGCACAGAGTTGCGCGGTTTCGCGCAAGCCCTCCTTGCCGAGGAGCGAGAGATAGAGGGTGGCGGAGAGCGCGCACAGCGCCTCGTTCGAGCAGATGTTGCTGGTGGCCCGCTCCCGCTTGATGTGCTGCTCGCGGGCCTGGAGGGTGAGGACGAAGCCCCGCCGTCCCTGGCCGTCCACGGTCTCGCCCACAATGCGCCCCGGCATCTTGCGCACCAGTTTCTCGCGTGCGGCCATGAAGCCTAGATAGGGGCCGCCGAAGCTCATGGAGAGGCCGAGGGACTGGCCTTCGCCCACGGCGATGTCCGCGCCCATCGCGCCGGGGGTCTTGAGGATGCCCAGGGAGATGGGGTAGCAGGAGACGATAAGCAAGGCACCCACCGCGTGGGCCGCCTCGGCCAAGTCGGAAAACTCCTCGATGCAGCCGAAGAAGTTGGGGTTCTGCACGATCACCGCCGCCGTCCGGTTGTCCAGCGCAGCCAGGATCTCCGCCCGGTTGGCGTGGCCCCCGGCATTGGTGCTGGTGACCAGCTCGATGTGGAGGTTGCGGGTGTAGGATTCCAGCATGACCCGGTAGATGGGATTCACCGAATCGTCCACGATGACCTTGCTGCGGTCGGTGGCGTTCATGGCCATCATCATGGCCTCGTAGATGGCGGTGCCGCCGTCGTAGAGGGAGGCGTTGGCCACGTCCAGTTCGGTCAGGCGACAGATCATGGATTGGTATTCGTAGATCGCCTGCAGGGTGCCCTGCGACACCTCCGGCTGGTAGGGCGTGTAGGCGGTGTAGAACTCGCCGCGCGAGGCGAGGGCGCTGACTGCCGCCGGGATGAAGTGGTCGTAGAAGCCGCCGCCCAGGAACAGGGTCAGGTCGATATGGTTCTTGGCGGCGATGTCGGCCAGGCGACTGCGCACGGCCTGCTCGCTCAATCCCTTGGGCAGGTTCAGGCCCTGGCAGCGGGCGGCGGGTGGGATCGCGGCGAAGAGGTCGTCCATGGACAACCCGATGGCCGCCAGCATCTCCCGCCGTTGCTCGTCGGTATTGGCAATGAAGGGCATGGGAGGAGGTCTCCGTCCGGGAGGGGTGGTGTATCCCTATGCTCCATGATAGCCTCCTGCGTTGCCGCGTCAAATGCTCCGGGCGTCAGGGGAGCGCCCGACGAGGCCACGGCTCCACTGTCCGCAGTCGTTCCGGTGGCTAGGTTTGACGCACCGGAGCTGCGAGGCTACTATCACTGTTAGGGGAGCGAAAGGCCGGATGGCAGACGTTCCCCGAGGCCGGCTGATAGCCTGCCCGAGGGCGGTGGAGACAAGCTGGTATGTCTGGAGGAAGAGATGAACCGAGCCAAGGCCGTCTTCCTAGTCTGTACGGCTCTCGTGCATTTCGCGGTCGGGGGAGACGGGCAGGCTGGTGGTCTTTCGGAGCAGGACCAGGCTCTGTTGCTACGGATCGTTGCGGCCAATCAGAGGCTGGAACAGGCTCTGCCCCTCACCTCGTTCTGTGGCGAGTACGAGCGGAGTTGGGAGGCCTTTTCCGAACCTCCCGACCAGACCCAGCCCCCCTATGCGCAGAAGGCCAAGGGAACGTTTGCCTTTGAGCGGGGCAGCGACGGTGCTATCGAGAAGATCGTGGTCGAGGACAGGTACCAGGAGGGGACAACAACGGGCGCTATCCGGGCTGGCGACATGACGAGGGACATGCTCCTGGGATACATGCGCTACATGGTTCTCAGCGAAGGGGGCGTCAGACAGGCCTACAAAGGTACCAGCACGAATCGGGAGCTTGGCGCCCGGATCTACTCGCCATGGAACATGCTCTTCGACTTCGGCGCCGAACCCTTGACGCAACTCGACAAGCCCGAGGCTGTCCGGGTGAAGGTCTCTGTCGATCAGTACTGGGTTGGCCCGGCGCAGGTTACGTCCCTTCGGCGGAGTACTCTCGGGGGACGACCAATCGTTGACCTGGAGGTCGATTTCTCGGGTCGCGACGCCGCAACGGGCGGCGAAACCCGCATCCGTTATCAGTTCCGGCTCGCGGAGGACATGGATTTCCTGCCGGTGCAGGTCCGGCGGGCCCAGGATATCCTGGGTGAGGATGGTCTTCGAGTCACCGGGGGCACGACCGTCGAGGATGTAGCCCAGTTGAAGACCCCCAAGGGGTCGCTCTGGATTCCGGTTCGTCTCTTGAAGACCAGCAAGTCGTCGGAGGGCGAGACCAAGGAGACCTACGAACTGCGGCAGGACACGCTGCTGTACGACAAACCCGTCCCGGCTGCCGTGTTTGCGTTTGACTCGACTGGTGCGATAACGTACCGAGATGCCGCCGCGGATCGCGAACGGGAACGGCAAAGTGAGGCCGCAAGGCAGGCCTACGAGGCAAAGTACGATACCGGAACACGGGTCCGTGCCCCGGGTTTTGCCGGGGCCGAGTGGTACGGCGACGCCCAGTCTCTCGACGGGTTGAAGGGCAAGGTGGTCCTGGTCGTTTTCTGGGGCAAGCGCTGCGGTCGATGTCTCAACGCACTCCCCGATTACCAAGCGCTTCTGAAGCAGTACGGCTCTGACCAGTTCGCGCTCGTGGCACTGCATTGCCAGGAGCGCGATCAGACGGAGGTCCTGGCTCTGATGAAGGAGAACGCCTGTGGCTTTCCAGTGGGGCAGGTGAAGATCGATCTCGTGGACGCATATGCCGTCGATGGACTCCCCACCTACTACCTGCTGGATAAGGAAGGCAGGATCGCGGCTGGTCGGCTGCGCGAACTGCCCTCGGCGGAGACGATCCGCAGACTCCTGGCCGAGTAGCGCCAGCGGAGTCCTGCCGTGGACTGGCCTGAGCGTCCCGTTTCCTCCCGCAGTCTGCCGTAGTGCCAGGCAAGTGTGGGAGCCGCCTCCGTGCGGCGATTTGCTCCGACCCTGCGGCGGCGAGAGCCCGATGCGACCCGCTCCATCGCCGCATGGAAGCGGCTCCTACTTTCCGGTCGGCATGTCGGCAGGGCTTCCGGAAGGAGCCACCGAATCTGCGGACCGGCTGGATGAGGTGCCACCGGCCTTCCCAGCCCATCCGGGATTGGCCTAGCCAACCCGCAAGCCCGTCCAAGAGGCGGGGGACTCCATTTCTGCGCTAGGCCAGAATATGGCGGTGCTGCCGGTAGGATGTGGGGGACTGGGCGTAGGCGCTCTTGAACATCTTGCTGAAGTGGAAGGGGTCCGGCCAACCCACCTGTTCCCCGATTTCGGCGACGGTCAGTTCGCTTTCCCGCAGCAACCGGGCGGCCAGTTGCAGGCGCAGCCGCTTGGCATACTCGAAGGGGCTGGTACCGGTCAGGGTCTTGAAGCAGCGGTGGAACTGCCCCGGCGAGAGCCCGGCCAGAGTCGCCAGCGCTTCGATGCGCAAAGGTTCGGCGAAATGCCGGTCCAGGTGCTCCAGAACAGGGCGGAAACGGGGCAAGCCAGCCAGGCGGTGGACCACCTCGGGGCGCAACGGTGCCAGGGCGAGAACCTCGCCCAACAGGCGATAGCACAACTCCTGGCGGCGGGCGGTGCGCAGGAAGGGCACCGAGGTCTCCTGGTCCGTCTCGACCAGGAGCTCCAGAATCTCGCCGACCCGCTGGCCCTCGGCGACGGGCAGCAGCAGCGGCAACTCCAGGAAGCCCAGCAGATCGACGCCGGGGAACACATCGAAGGCGACCAGGGCCGCCGTGTAGTCCATACCCTCCGGTGGCAGGGCGGCGGAACGGCGGCGCAGGTGGGCGGGAAAGCAGACCACCCGTCCGGCCCCGCGCACCAGCCGGGGCCGCCGGCTCTCCGCGCCAAACTCGGTTTCCGCCTTGCCCCGCCGGGTCAGCACGAACGCTACCTGGGGCCGCGCCACCCAAGGCAGCCGCTCTCCCGGCGGGATGCTGGCGCGCATGACGCTGGTGCAATGGGCCACCAGATTGTGGTTGATTCCGGCAGTATCCAACCCTTGTTGCCTTCTCGAAATGACGCAGAACGTCAGGATACTACATGTATTCGAGAAGATACGCCATTCCCGGCGGAGCGCAAGGGAGCCATGTTATTGGCGTTCTCTCCCGACCGCTTGCAAGGGCGGAGGAATTCCTCCGTCAGGGCGGGAAAGGACAGGAAGAATGCGTCGCGACGCTGTGCCAGGTCTCACCGTGCCGAGAGGATGCAACATCAGCAACGGAGGTCCCGTGCCATGCGTGCCCAGCGAATACCCCGTCGTACCCGTTTCACTCTGATCGAACTACTCGTCGTCATTGCCATCATCGCCATTCTGGCCTCGATGCTCCTTCCCGCCTTGCAGCAGGCGCGGGAAAAGGCCCGGGCCATCTCCTGCACGGCCAACCAGAAACAGCTTGGTCTGGCCATGTTCATGTATCTGGAGGACAACAAGGAGACCTATCCCTGTCCGGACCTCACGCCTCGTTGGAACGAGACCTGGCTGCCCTACTGCGCCAACACCCGCAAGATCTTCTACTGCCCCTCCGACACCCGTTCCGAGACGGAGTGGGACACCGACGTCCGCTACTTCAGCTACGGCTACAACCTGCGCGGACTCGCGGCCAACAGTGGT
>QKCY01000027.1 GCA_003245525.1 Victivallales bacterium
GGGACCAAGTCCACCCGCCATTCGCCCTTGGCCGTGGCCGTGGTCTCGGCCTTCTCCCCCGCCAGAGCAACGGTCACCGCCTCGCCGGGCGCGGCCCAGCCCCACACCGGCAGCTTCATATCCCGCTGCATGACCATGCCTGCCCCGAAGATCCTGGGCAGGGTGACGTCCGCCTGCGTGGCAGCGGCAAACAGCGCGCCGCCCAAGGCGACAAGACGCAGAGCGAGGGAATGACGCATGGGGGGTTCTCCGTGGTTGGGCAAGACAGAGGAGCAGCTAGTTCTGAAAGTACTCTTCGCGGGCGATGGCCACGTAGGGCAAGTCGCGGAACTCCTCGTCCACGTCGAGCCCATAGCCAACCACCCAGCGGTCGGGGACCGGGAAACCAACATAGTCCGGAATCAGCTCGGCACGAATCCGCCGGACCTCGGGCGCCGGCGCTTCGAGCTGCTTGTCCAGAAACACGCACAGGCGGACCGAGGCCGCTCCCTCGGCCAGCAGCCGACGGCGAATGGCGGAAAGGGTGAAGCCCTGGTCCAGGATGTCCTCCACCAGCACGATATGGTCGCCCTGGATGTTGGCCGGCAGACCGGCGATGGCCACCTGGCGTTCGGTTTCGCCCGCCTGCTTCACCTCGGCCCCGTAGGTGCTGGCCCGGATGAACTCGTAGAGCACGCGCGGACCATTCTCGCGGCGGATGGCGCGGGCCAGGTCCGCCAGGAACATCCAACCGCCCTTGAGCACACCCACCAGCCGGAGCCGTTTGGCATCAACCGCGTCCGCGAGGATCGCGCGGGCCAGTTCCGCCAACCGGATCTCGATTGCGGCTTCATCGATGAGGATGCATTCGAGGCGGGGATCGCCCTCGGGAAGCTGGCTGGCCATGCAGGACACCTTGTTGCGCAATGGATGGTTGAACGGCAAGATAGCCCGCCCTTCCCCGGTCGCCAGCACCATTGGCGACACTCGCATTCGCCGGGCGGCCTTCCTATATTCTACAGTGCCGACTTGTACCCGGGACGAGCATGACCACCAATGCACCGAACCAACGTCGCTCTGGACGCCGCGCGCGCATTCTGCTCCTGTCGGCGGCAGGAGTGTTGGTGTTGTTCCTGCTCGCGACCGGGAGCGCCATGCTGGGCCGCCGGGCGATCGCCAGGCGCGTGCTGGAGACCCAACTTCGTGCCATCGGAGCCGAAGGGGTGGGCTTCCACCTCAAGCAACTCGGCCCCGGCGAGAGCCGCATCACCGAGGTGAGCCTGCCGGACGATGCCGCCCGCATCGCCCGCATCGAGGCCAGCTACTCCTTGCCCAAACTCGCCCGGTTCCAGATCCAGCAGGTGACGGCGGAGGGGATCGAGATTCCCGTGCTGCGGGAGGCGCAAGGCTGGCGGGTCCCCCTGCTGGAATGGATCAACCAGCTCCGCCTCCCCCCCGCGAATCCGGACCAGCCACCCTCCTTCGCGGTCACCCTCCCCGATGCCCGGGCCGACGCCGTGATCCGGCTGGTCCACTATCGGCTGGGCGAATGGCGCTTGCCGGTGCAGGTGTCGGCCGCCATCCTCCCGGACCGGATCACCCTTTCCGGTGCCCTGGAGGTACTGGGCAACACCCAGTCCCTGGCCGCCACCCTCGACCCGGAACTCACCGGGGAGATCCTCTGCACGGGCCGTCTGGCCGACCTCTCAGCCCTCCATACCCTCTGCCGGTTCGCCGACCTGCCGCTGCCCGTGGAGCTTGTCCCAGGGGAGACCGAGGCCCAGATAACCGTCACCGTCGCCCTGGCCAAAGGCAAGCCGGTCAGCGCCACGGTCGAACTGGCGCTCCAAGGGGCCCGGTTGCGCTGGCGGGATGCCGAGTTCGCGGTTGGGTCCATGCAGATCAGCCTGCATAGCACCTCACCGGGCTTGGCGGACTGGCGGCTGGAAGGAACGGTCTCCGGCCTCGGCGGGTATGGCGCAGCCGTGTCCAAGATGCATTTCGTGGCCGATGGCAACGAACGGGAAGGGACCTTCCGCCTCGACCCCGCCGAGTTCCGCCAGGGCAGCTTGGCCGGGGCCTTGGCCAGCGAGATGGCATGGAACAACCAGCGGGTTGCCGGGACCGTCTCCCTGCCGCGCATCCAGTACGGCGACCGCGTGGCCGAGGACGTCCAACTCAAGGTCTCGGGTGACCAGCAGACCATCGACTGCTCGCTCCAGTGGCAGGACGAGGCCGCCCGCTATGGTCTGCGCAGCGTGAATCTGACAGGCCAGGCACTGTTGGCCGGAGACCCGCAGGTGACGGTGACGGGGCAGGCCGCTTTGACCATCGACAACCTGGCCAGTTGCCTGGGACTCGCTGGCTGGACCGGCGAAGGGACTCTCCAGATTCTGCCCGGCACCATGCTCCGGTTGGGCGACCAGGGACTGGCCTGGCAGGCAGGACTCGCGGTGTCCTGCTCCGATGTGGCGGGAAAGGTCGCCGACCTGGCCTTCACCGGCAACGACCTGCAGGTGGACGTGACCGGTAG
>QKCY01000475.1 GCA_003245525.1 Victivallales bacterium
ACTCCCCGAGCCGGAGCAGGAATCGGGGAAGGAGGCCGTCTGGCTGCTGAGTACACTGCATCAAGCGAGTTCCTGGCTGGTCGGAGTACATTGCCCGGGCAAACATATCGTTCCCGGAGACGGCCCACAACCCATGGGTTGCGTTTGGCTTGCCGGGTGCCGTGGCGTATGCTTCTGGGTTGTTGGACCGACCGAAGACCGGCGCGAGACCCGATTGCCCTTAGGATGGCACGAATGCACCCCTTTGCCTTTCTCGACCGTGATGGCACGGTGATTGTGGAGAAGAACTACCTCGGCGATCCCGCCGGGGTCGAACTGCTGCCCGGTGCGGCGGCGGGGATGCGGCGGTTGCGCGAGCTGGGCTACGGGCTGGTGCTGGTCACCAACCAGGCCGGGGTTGGCCGGGGCTTCTTCACGGAAGCGGCGGTCGCGGCAGTACACCGGCGGCTGACGGAACTGCTGGCGGTGGCAGGGGTGGTGCTCGATGGCATCTACTACTGTCCCCATCATCCCGCTGCCGGGTGTACGTGCCGCAAGCCCTTGCCCGGACTGATCCGGCAGGCCCAGGCCGATCTGCCCGTGGACTTGGCCCGGAGCGTGGTGATCGGCGACAAGCCATCGGACATCGAGCTGGGCCGGGCCGTGGGCATGCGGGCAATCCTGGTGGAGACCGGCTACGGCGCGGACCATGCGGCCAGCACGGGGGCCGATGCCGTGGTGCCGGATCTGCTGGCGGCGGCGGCGTTCCTGGCCAGGGAGGTGGCCCGTGAGTAGCCAGCGCGCCCTCTTCCTGCGCAATACCGGCTGGATGATGCTCTCCCGCGTGTCGCGGCTGGTGCTGGCCTTCGTGGCCAGCATGCTGACCGCGCGCTATCTGGGCAAGAGTGATTTCGGCGAACTGAACTACATCTTCAGCTTCGTCACTCTCTTTGGTGCGCTCGGTACTCTGGGACTGGGCGACGTGCTCGTCCGCGACCTGGAGGCCGATGCCAGCCCGGAAGCGGAAGGACGCATTCTGGGCACCGCCTTGGTCCTCCGCTGGCTGGGGACGGTTGTGATGGCCATCCTGGCGTTGGGGGTGGCGCTGGCCACCGGGGACAACTGGGTGACGGTGGGGCTGATGGTGTCGGTCTGCGTGTTCCAGTTGCTGGGCAACGAGGCAGCCACGCTGGAGCGCTTCTTCGAGGCCCGGGTCCAGGCCAAGTGGTCCTCGCTGGCCCAGTTGCTGGCGGTGGTCTGCTCGACCGTGCTTTCGGTGGTGCTGATTCTCCTGCACGCTTCCTTGCCCGCCTTCGTGGCGGTGAAGGTGGTGGAGGCGGGCGTGCTGTTTGCCGCCCTCGTGGTCTGGCACCGTCGGCTCGGAGGGGCGCGGTCGCTGAGTTTCTCGTGGGAATGCGCCGGCCAGTTGCTGCGGGCCGGACTGCCGTTGATGCTGACCAGCGTCTTCCTGCTCATCTACATGCGGATCGACCAGGTCATGATCCGCCACTATCTCGACGACGGGGCGGTGGGCTGCTACGCCGTGGCCGTGCGGCTGAGCGAGGCGTGGTATTTCGTGCCTTCGGTGGTCGCCGCCTCCTTCTTTCCCGCCATCCTGCGCGCCCGGCGGGAGGACCCCGAGCGCTATCGCCGTCGTCTGCAGGCCCTCTATGAACTGATGACCTGGTTGGGGATTGGAGTGGCGGTGCCGGTCACCCTCTGTTCGGGCTGGATCGTGCGTCTGCTCTTTGGCGCGGAGTACGCGCCCGCCGGGCCGGTACTGGCCCTGTACGTGTGGGCGGGGGTGTTCGTCTTCCAGGGGATCGTGCGGGGAAAGTGGATTGTGGCCGAGAACCTGCAACGGTATGCCTTGGTGTTCACGGCCCTGGCGACAGGGGTGAACGTCGTCCTGAATGCTATCCTGATTCCGAAAGTGGGACTCAGCGGCGCGGCCTGGGCGACGGTGATCTCCTGCCTCTGCCAGAGCATCCTCGTCCCGGCCCTGTTCAAGCCGATCCGGCCCAGCGCCTGGGCGATCACCTGTTCCTTCCTGCCCTTGCACCTCTGGCGCGAACTCCGCAGCTTCCGCCGCCGGTGAGGAACCCCATGCGCGTCTGTGTCTCCTCCATCACCCGCTTCCACGCCTTCAGTCTGGCCGAGCAGTTGCAGCGCCGGAAGTGCCTGGAGCGGTTGCTGGTGAGTTGGTTCAACCCCGAGACCATCGCCAAGGGCTACGACATCAATCCCGACCGGGTGACCCGCAACATCCTGTTCTACGGGATCGACCGGTTGCCTTTCAAGCTGTCTTTCCTGCGCCGGTACGCCGCCGATTGCCAGTGGCTGGCGGCGGAATGGTACGACCGCTGGGCGGCCCGGCATTTGCCCAACTGCGAGATCTTCGTCGGCTGGTCCAGCTACAGCCTCCGGGCGTTGCGGCGAGCCAAGAAGCTGGGGGCGGTCACGGTGCTGGAACGGGGGTCCACCCACATCGCCGCCCAACGCGACCTGTTGCGGGAGGAGGCGGCCCGCTGGGACCTGGCCCTGCCGCCCGATGCCTTGCCCGATCCCCGGATCGTGGAAAAGGAGCTCCGCGAGTACGAGGAGGCGGACTACATCTCGATCCCCTCGGAGTTCGTGAAGCGGAGTTTCGTGGAGTACGGCGTGCCGGAGAGCAAGCTGATCCAGGTGCCCTATGGGGCCAACCTGGACAAGTTCCATCGGGTTCCCAAGTCCGACAATGTGTTTCGGGTCACCCACATCGGCGGCTCGATCCGCAAGGGGACCCACTACCTGCTCCAGGCGCTGACCGAGCTGGACCTGCCGAACAGCGAGTTCGTCCTCATCGGCACGCCCGACCCCGTGGTGGAGCGGTTTCTCGCCGCCTATCCGGGGCGGTTGGTGCATCTGCGCGGCGTGCCCCAGACAGAGCTCTACCGCCACTACTCGAACAGTTCGGTTTACGTGCTGCCCTCCATTGAGGACGGGTTCGGCATGGTGGTGTCGGAGGCCATGGCCTGCCAGGTACCGGTGATTTGCAGCGCCAACGCGGGCGCGTGCGACATCATCCATGATGGTGTCGATGGCTTCGTTGTCCCGGCGCGGGATGTGAACGCCCTGAAGGAACGTCTCGCCCAACTCCACGGCGACGAACTCCAATGCGCGGCGATGGGCGTCGCGGCGCAGAAGCGTGCCGCCGAGTTCACTTGGGAACGCTACGGGGAACAGATGCTGGCCCGCTACCACGCCATCTGGGAGGAGCGTTGCCCCCGATGACAGCCACTGGTCCATCCTCCCGCTGGCGCGGCGCGATTGCCCTTCTGGGTATCCTGGCCGTAGGGTTGGGCATCGGCTGCGGAGTCGTGGCCGCTGGCGTGAGCTACGAGCGCGTGCGCGCCATCTGCGACCGGCACGCCGTGGACGGCAGCGCGGATTTCCTGACGGTGGCCCGGTTCGCCCAGGCCCGGTTGATGCTGGCAGGCTGTGCCGCGGCGGGCGTCCTCGCTGGCCTGGCGCTCGTCCTGCTCTCCCGGCCCTTGGCCCGCTGGGCCGGACAGGAAGCCAGCCGTTGGCGGCAGGACGGAAGACGGGTGCTCAGGAACTGGCGGCGGCGGTATGCCCGGCCCCGGCTGGTGGCTTGGTTGGCGGCGATCCTCGTTCTGGGACTGGTCTGCCGTCTGCCGGGACTGATCGGCACCGCGCCCCGCGGCGACGAGTCTTTCACCTATGTCCACTACGCATCGCAGCCGCTCTTCATCGTGCTCTCCCTCTACGACCAGCCGAACAACCATGTGCTGCACACCGTGCTGGTACACCTGAGCACGACGGTGTTCGGCGGGGCGATCTGGGCCGTGCGGCTGCCCGCCTTCCTGGTCGGGCTGCTGCTGATCCCCCTGACCTTCGTCTGGGGGCGGCGCTGCGCAGGAACCACGGTCGGACTGCTGGCGGCCGCGCTGGTGGCCGTGGCCACGCCGTTGGTCGAGTATTCCACCAACGCGCGGGGATACACGCTCGTGTGCCTCTTTTCCCTGGTCATGTTCCTGACGGCGCGGGCGGCTCTACGCGGGCGGAACCGGGTGGTCGCGCTGGGATTTGTCGCCAGTGCCGGATTGGGGCTCTACACCGTGCCCACGATGGCCTTTCCCTTCCTCGGCTGCCTGCTCTGGCTGATCGTGACGGAGTTCGCCGCTTGGCGGCGGCTTGCTCTGCTGGTTGCTCTGGCGGGGATCTGGGCCGCCGTCTGCTACCTGCCCATCCTGGCCACGGTGGGTCCGAAGGGCCTGCTGGGCAACGAATACGTCGCCCCCTTGACCCTCGGGGACTGGGTTGCGGCAGGCGGTCATCTGGCCCAGGAGACGGTGCGGTTCTGGTATGGTGGGCGCTGGTGGGTGGCCGTGGTGGCGTTGGTCCTGGCGGTGGCCGGGGGCTGTCGGCTGGCCCGTCGCCGCCTGGGTCTGGCGACCGGAATCGCCCTGTTCGTTGTTCTGGTTGGGCTGGCCGTGGTGATGCGGCGGTGGCCGCCGCCGCGGGTCTGCATCCATCTCGTCCCATTTCTGGCGGTGTGGGTTGCCGCCGGTCTGTCCCTGCTGCCTCGCAGATCGTCGTGGCTGGCAGGTGCAATCTTGGTCGGGGCCCAAGCCTGGCTCCTGTTTGCTGGCGACCTGCGGCTCGCGGACCAGGAAACCGGAACCCTCCCGGCGGGGACCGCCATCTGCGATTGGCTCGAACCCCGCTTCGGCGAGACCGACCGGTTGCTCTTGCAGGGGCCTGCCGACGGCTCCATGCTCTACCACCTCTATCGGCGGGGGTTGCCGAACGCCTGGCTGCTGCGTCCGCCGGAGACCGCCGAACGCCTCTGGATTCTGGTCAACGAGGAGGGCGGCCAGACTCTGGCCAGCGTATTGGCCGTGAACCAACTGTCCCTCCGTCCCGGAGCTTCTTTGCCGCGCGAGGTGGCACGTTGCGGCGGAGCGGTCATCTTGGAGACGGTGATGGATGCTCTGGAGCGGCTTCCCCCCAGTCCCGGAAAGACGCCTGCATGACGACCGGCAGACTCGACCAACTCCGCGTTCTCTTCAGTCCCTCGGACTGGCTGCGCTTCGGCCTGATCCTGGCGCTGATGCTGGGGGCGGCCGTCTTCGAACTGCTGGGGCTGGGGGCGGTTCCGGTCTTTCTGTTGGTACTGGCCAAGCCGGAAGCGGTGGAGAAGTACCCGGCCATCGCGCGTCTGCTGGCCTGGTTGGGGGCCGAGACGCCTGCT
Source organism: Victivallales bacterium (assembly GCA_003245525.1). Classification (GTDB taxonomy): domain Bacteria; phylum Verrucomicrobiota; class Lentisphaeria; order Oligosphaerales; family Lenti-02; genus Lenti-02. The sequence goes on from QKCY01000475.1 coordinate 5,237, forward strand.
GAGACCCTGTTGGCCGGCAGCTTGGTTCTCGTCGTCCTGTTCGCCCTGCGCACCGTCTACCTGGTGGTGACCTACTACATCCAGGACCGGATCATCCGCAACCGGCAGGTGGCACTGTCTCACCGCCTGTTCGGAGCCTACATGCTGGCCCCCTATCCGTTCCATCTGCGGCGCAACTCGGCGGAGCTGCTGCGGAATGCGGCCCAGGAGGTGGAACGGGTAGTGTCGGAGGTGCTCAATCCGGTGCTGACGGTGCTGCGCCAAGGCATTGTGATGGTGGCTGTGGTGGCTCTGGTGGTCTGGGCCGAACCCCTCATCGGGCTCGCGGCCCTGGTCCTGATCGGTTGCACGGGGCTGGGGCTTCTCTGGTTCCTCGACGCGCGGATGAAGCGGGCGGGCGAGGTGGAGCAACGGATGCGTGGCGACCAGTACCGGACCGTGAACGAGGGCCTGGCCGTGCTCAAGGAACTGAAGATCATGGGGCGTGAGGCGGGCTTCACCCAGCGGTTCCACGGTTGTGCCGAAGCCATGGCTGCGGCCCAGCGCTGGCGCGACACGGCCCGGCGATCCACCTGGCCGACCATGGAGTTCATGGTGGTGACCGGCCTCTTGATCGTGATGGGGGTGATGATCCGCAGTGGCCGGGAACTGAGCGTGTTGATGCCCACCCTAGCCCTGTTCGCCGTGGCGCTGGGGCGGCTCAAGGGGTGCGCTACCGAATTCGTCAGCGCCCTGGCCCAGGTCCGCTACAACTGGGTCAGCATCACGGTGGTGGCCAACGATCTGGTGGAGCTTGGGGCCAAGCCCGAGCTGGTCCTGCCGCGGCCCGCCGAACCCTTGGTCTGGCACGAAGGCGCGGTGCTCGAGTTCTCCGGGGTGGGATTCCGCTATCTGCCGGATCGACCGGCGGTGTTGCACGAGGTCTCCCTGGGCATTCCGCGCGGGGCCTGTGTGGGGTTTGTCGGCCCCACCGGATCGGGCAAGAGCACGATCCTCGATCTGTTGATGGGCGTGCTGGTGCCGGACCGAGGCCGGATTCTGCTGCATGGGGAGGACATCCAGCCCCGGTTGCGCGCCTGGCAGGCGGGCATTGGCTACATCCCCCAGCAGATCACCCTGCTCGACGACACCGTGGCCGCGAACATCGCCTTGGGCGTTCCGCCCGAGCGGCGGAACCAGGCGGCGATCGAACAGGCGGTGGTTGCCGCGCAACTGCGGGAGACGGTTGCGGCGCTACCCCAAGGGTTGGAGACGATGGTGGGCGAGCGGGGCGTACGGCTGTCCGGCGGTCAGCGCCAGCGCATCGCCATCGCCCGCGCCCTCTACCACCAGCCCCAGGTGCTGGTGATGGACGAGGGGACTTCCTCCCTCGACACCGAGACCGAACGGGCGGTGGTGGAGGCGGTGCACGCCCTGAAGGGCGAACGCACCATCCTCATGGTGGCCCATCGGTTGAGCACGGTGCGCGAGTGCGACACGATTCTGTTCGTGAAGGATGGCCGGATCGAGGCGCAGGGCACCTACGAGGAACTGCGCGCGACCCACGCAGGATTCCGGCGGCTGGCCGATGGCTGATGGCCCTTCGCCCCGGCCCGGACCGGAGCGTATACTATGCCCATGAGTCCCATCCACTTTCTCTATAACCTCGGGGGACAGTGCTCCTTTCCCGCGCTGGCCTGGCAACGCTTGCTGGGCCGGTTCAACGTGTACCTGCGGCGGGCCTTGGTTCGGTACCTGCGCTGGCGCGGCCGATCTGCTCCGGGCGCGGGACTGACGGAGCGGCCGCCCAAACGGGTGCTGGTGGTCTCGGAATCGAGCGGCCTGGGGGATGCGATCCTGCTCCGGCGTCTGCTGGAATCCCTGGCCCGGACCGCGACGGTGCGGGTGGTGGCCCGACGCTACCACCACTCCCTGTACGCGGATTACCTGCCCGAGGACTGCTACCGGGCCGGGGACGACCGCTATTTCGGCTTCGTCCCCCGTTCCTGGCTGGAGGAGGCGGACTGCCTGATCCTGCACGCGCAGAGTCTGCGCAGTTCGTTGCTTTGCGCGCGCTGGTCGCGGCGGCTGCCGGTGGTGGCGATCATGTTCGGCGAGGGGTTCGGGGCCGGGGCCTGCTTCCCGGAATCTGCCTACCCCAACGTGCTGGCGGTCTTCCAGGCCGCTGCCGAGCACCTTGGCGTTGCTCTCCTGCCTTCCTTCGACCGTCCCGGCGAACCGCCTTTGCCCCGCGCCGGGGTGTTGATCCATCTGGGTAGCAGCGGCCCCGTCAAGAACTGGTGTTTCCCGCACTTTGTCGAGTTGCACCGCCTGCTGGACGAGGCGGGGGTGCCACACCGTTTCGTGGCGGGGCGCAAGGACGTTGCCCTTCTCCGCCGAAGCCGCGACTGGGGGCGGGTCGAGGTGGACTGCCTCGGTTCCTTCGTCGAATTCCGCGACACGATCCGCTCCGCCCAAGTCGTGGTCTGCCACAACACGTCGGTGCTGCACCTGGCCGCCGCCTACGGGGTGCCGACCGTGTCCATCAACCATCCCGCCGACTACCGCTGGTGGCATCCCTACCGCGTCGATCCCCGTCACATCGCCTTCACCGCCGGGGAGGAATGCCCGCGCGATCTGGCCGAGAAGTGGGACACGTTGGTGCGCCACCGGGATTTATGCGGCAACCGGCGCTTCGATCCCATTCTGCCGTCCCAAGTGGCCGCCGCTATTCGGCGGCTTCTGGACGGTACCACGCAGGAGGTATCATGAGAATCCTCTGCGTCACCGAATCCTGGCCGCGCGAGCGGGGTCCTTTCGAGACCCTTTACGCCTACTACCACAGCTACCTGACCGGGCTGGGCCACGAAGTGGCGGTGGTGGACAACAAGGCCATGCATCTGCCCATCGGCGGCCAAACGGTCTGGAACTGCCCGCGCCTCTTCCGCGCCCTTGGCTGGGTCCGCTGGAACGACCTCCTGGTCAACGCCATGGTCCGCCGCCGGGCACTCCAGTGGCAGCCGGATGTCATCCTCTTCTTCAAGGGCGAGAACATCCGCTGGCGCACCATGGCCTGGCTGAAGCAGCGGACCAACGCTCTCCTGTTCAACTGGGATTCGGACAATCCCTTCTGGCCGAGCAACACCTCGCAAGACCTGCTCCGCTCGATGCCCTTCTACGACTGTTTCGGCTCTCTCGCCGAGCACTTTCTCGCCCCCTTGGCCTCCCTGGGCTGTCCGCGGGCGGAGTATATGCCCATGTACTTCATCCCGGAACGGTTCGGTAGTGCCGCGGCGGTGACCGCAGCGGACCGCGAACGGTTCGCCAGCGACCTCCTGTTCATCGGTCGGGCCACGCCGGAGCGGGCGGCCATGCTGCGTCCCCTGGCCGGTTGGAACTTGGCCCTCTACGGTCCCGACTGGGACCGGCAGCTTGCTGCCGACGATCCCCTGCGCCCCTGTCTGCGGGGCGGCTTTCTGGACGGGGCGGACTATGCCAAGGCCCTGCGCTGTTGCCGGATTGCGATCAATGTCCTGGTCACCCAGTGCAAGGGGGCCAACAACCTCCGCACTTTCGAAACCACGGGTTGCGGGGCTTTCCTGCTTACCGAACACAGCCGCGAACAGGCCGAAGTCCTCTTCCGGGACGGCGAGGAGATCGCTTGCTACCGCACCGTCGAGGAACTGGCCAGCGTGGCCCAGCGTTTCCTTCCCGACGAAGCGGCGCGCGCCCGGATCGCGGCGGCGGGCCAGCGGCGCTGCTTGGCCGAACACACCCTCGGGCACCGGCTGGACCGGTGGCTGGCCATTGCCGCCGAACTGCGGCAGGAGGGGAACCGGTGACCTCCCCCCCCATCCGCCTCACGGTTCTTGGCCATGCGCTGGTCCAGCCCGAACACTGGGGCCGCTGGCGCGAGCTAGCGGAGAATTACCCGGTCGAGGTCCGGTTGGTGGTGCCGCAGGAATGGGAAAGCGGGTGGTTTGGCCAGCCGGTCGTCGCCCGCCCCCCTGCCGTCGCCGAGGGCCGGTTCCGGGTGACGCCCCTGCCGACCTGGGGCCGCCGTCACTGGGGCCGTTATGTCTTCCGTTCTCTGACGGTGACCCTCCGGGAGGATCCGCCAGACGCCATCATCGCCTATGGCGAGGAGTTCAGTTTCCTGCTCCAACAGGTCGTCGGCTGCCGGAAACGGTGCTGTCCGCAGGCCCGGTTGGCCTTCTTCACCTGGAACAACTTGAGTATTCTCGGCGGCCGGCGGCTGTGGCTCAAACAGCTCTTCTGGCGGCGCGTCTGTGCCGGGACTGACGTGGCCATCGGCGGCAGTGCCGAAGCGGCGG
>QKCY01000350.1 GCA_003245525.1 Victivallales bacterium
CCGATCCAGTTCGCCCGTCTGGTCGGTCCCGCCAGCAATGGCAAGCGGCTCGGCTCCTTCGGCGGCGAGCTCCTCACCAGCGTCAGCTTCACGGTGCCCGAGAACTGGCGCTATGCCTACATCGAGATCGAGGACCCGCAGGGGCGTCGCGCCTGGACGAACCCGTTATTTGCGCCCACTTCCTCCAGCGCAGTCTGAGTGATGCCCACATAGCGCAATCGCTTGCGAAGACGCAACTTTGCTGCCGGGCTGCGATCCAACGCAGGGGACGCTTGCGGGCAGTGAAACCAGTACACGAGGCGGCAATGACTGGTACCTATCTCTTCCTAGGCCTTGTCTTCAGTTCCATGGGGTTGGGCTATTTCATCTACGGCAAGAAACAGGCGCTGTTCATGCCCCTGATCTGTGGCGTGTTGCTGATGGTCTATCCCTACTTCGTGCCGGGGATTCTGCTGATGGTCCTGGTTGGGCTCCTGCTGATGGTGCTCCCGTTTGTCTTCCGGGTGTAGGAGGGAAGGACACAAGGGACAGAAAGGACGGAACGGACACGAAGCCCATTCCGTCCATACTGTGGGCTGACGCCACTTGGGGTCACGTGTGGAGCGGTCGCGGCCCCGCGACCACGGCGCATAGCGCCGGGACGGCGTCGCCCGTCTCGGAACGCATGCCTTGCACGAACCCACCCGTTCCACGGTTCCTGTTGTGTAGGATCGGGGAGAATGGTCGCGAGGCCGCGACCGCTCCACATCTGCGCTGTGCCGTGGTTCCGAGACAGGGATTCGCGGCCTGTGGAAAGGGCGGCACAGAGGCGGGGTATGGTGGCTCCCAATCCTCTCCGCATGACGTCAGACTGGTATCAGAGCAGCCGTTGGCCGCAACCAAATGGGGTTCTCGCGCAGAGGCGCGGAGACGCAGAGAAGAGACCGGAAAACCCCTCCGCCTTCCTGTTCCCCTGCCTTCGCGTTTTCTCTGCGCCCCTGCGCCTCTGCGCGAGGTTTTCTTGTCGGGAAAACAAGACTCTGGCTGATAGTAGTACAAAGGGCATCGCCGAGCTTCTCAGCGATGCCCTCTGTAGATGCCTGCTCTGAAATGGCTACGCCAGCACGAGGTCCGGGTTGGCGGGACCGAAGTGCTTGAGCATGACGATGGGGTCGCTGTCGGACAGGTTGGTGATCTTCACGCCCTGCTTGGCGGCGGCTTCGCTGACGAAGAACTCGTCGTTGGTAAGCTGGCCGAAGCGGATCATGGCGGGGGTCTCGATCTTCCACTGGTTCAGAGTACCGTACCCCTGCATCATGATGAAGCCGTAGGCGGCGGCGTCCTTGATGGTGACGGTGCGGCCAGGGAGGACGGTGAGCTCCTTGGCGCTGAAAGCGTCGGACCGGTAGCAGATCCAGTTCTCGACGTAGCCCTCGGCCTGCATCGTGGCCAGGTCCTTCACCGGTACCGGGCGCATGAAGTGCTTCTCGGCGAAGCTGGGATCCACGTTCAGTTCCCAGTCGATGACTTCCATGAGGTAGTCCACGTCGCCGACCTTATCCTTGGGCGTGTCCTTCCAGAGGAGTTCCTTGGGCACGACCTGGCGGTTGTCGATGACCGACTGGTACATGGCGAAGACGTCGGAGGCCTTCTGGGGCTCGTAGGTGCAGAGGCTGCCCGGGGCGTGGAGCACGCCGGGGGGCACGTCCCAACCGGTGCCGGGTTCGAGCTTGAAGGCCTGCGAGATGTTGGTGATCTTGTTGTCGCCCTTGGTGAAGCTGGCCAGGCACTGCCGGGCCTGGGCCTTGGTGATGTGGGGCTGGAAGCCGAAAAAGGTGTAGGGGAAATCGCCGCCGTGGTTGTTCACCTGGGGCGGGAAGAAGTAGGCTTCGGGCTTGCCGAGCTGGCCCACCGCCGCCGCGTGCGCCTCGCGGTGGTGGATGTGGTGGGGCAGGGCGGACTGGTTGTCGAAGAACTTCGAGTACATGGGCCAACGGCCGTACTCGTTCCACAGGCGGTCGCCGATGAGCGCGCCCTTGAGCTCGGCCACGGCGTCGCGCAGGCTGACCTGCTCCTTGCCCACGACGATCATGCTGAGGCCCTCGTTGAGCCCGGTGAGAGGACCGTTGTCGGCGGGGGTGGTGGAGGCGAACCAGCGTTCGTCGATGCCGCCGCGCTCGCCGCCGAGGGCGTAGTAGTCGTCGGGATGGAGCTTGATGCGACGGCCGGGAATACAGAAGGAACGGGGCACCCAGTTCGGGGCCAGGCGGACAACGCCCTGGCCCTGTTCGAGCGCGAGTTCGGCAAGTTGCTTGGCGTTCATGGACAGGCTCCTAGAACTGGACTTCGATGATCTCAAGGGTTTCGAGGCAGGGCACGTTCAGCACCAGCGCCCCAGCGGCGGTCTGGGATGTGACGGCGGCCCCGTCGGAGAGACGAATGCAGGCCTTGGGAGCAGCGCCCTCGGGTAGCCGCAGCGTGACGCTGATGTCGCGCACGGGCACGTTGGGCAGCTCCTTCTGGTAGTTCACGAAGCCGATCAGGTAGGCGTTCGCGGTGGTACTGCGGTTGACGGTGATTTCCACGCAGGGCGGGGCGTTGGTGTCGAGCACGAAGGCCGAAGGCGCGAACTCGCGGAAGAGCCAGGTGCCGAAGGCCTGCTGGGCGTCCTGCTGGAGGGTGAGCACGGGGGAGGAGAGGTAAACACACTTGCCCTTGCCGTAGGTGTTCACGGTCAGTCCGGCGTACTCGGTCTCGACCCCCGGCGGGTTGCTGTGGATCGAGGCGTACTGCTCGGCGTCGGGATCGAAGACGGGCTCGACGATGCGGGCCAGCAGCTTGGCGGTGGTGGCCTTCACCAGCGGCGCGCTGGCGTGGGAGGAAACCAGCAAATGGCGGTCGAGGAAGGAGAGGTAGTGGAACCGCTTGGCCTTGGCGTTGGCGGAGGAGACGCCGAAGACGTCGGCCAGGCCGAAGTCGCCAGTGGTGGTGCCGTCGGGTTGGTAGAGGGAGGTGAGGCCCGTGGCGATCAGTGTGCCGCCGTCGGCCACGAACTGGCGGAGCCGGGCGTTCTCCTTGGGCGTGGTGTAGAGGATGTTGTTCATGATGATCGTCTTCAGCCCGCTGTAGTCCTCCGTGGCGCTGGTGACGGCGCGGAAGGGCATGTGGGCGCGGGTGAGCACGATGGAGGCGCCCGACATCTCCTCCACGGCGGGCTTGCCGCCGCTGGGGGTCATGATGTCGGAACTGGCGCTCTCGTCCACGTAGGCGGCCGAAGAGTAGTAGAAGGCCTTGTCGGCCACGATGACGGGCCGGTGCTGCTTCACGGCGGCGGTGAAGGGGGCGAGCTTGCGGGAGACGTTGCCGAGCCGGTCGTAGACCTCGCTTTCGAGGGTGCCGTCGGGATTGATGGCGTCGATGAAGAAATAGGCACCGGCATTGGCCAGGGTGGTGGCGGCCTCGGCGGTGAGTTCCGCCTCCGACTTCATGGAGGTGTGGTCGCGGAGGTTGACGCAGCGGCTGGTCATGAACTCGTAAGGCAGGTTCCGGGTGGCGGCGGCCAGCACCTTGGAGCCGAGGATGTGCTGGTACTTGCCGCCGTAGAAGTCGCCCGAGGTGTAGTCGCAGGCGGCGGCGATGCCGAGGGTGTAGCCCTGGGTCCAGCCGTGCATGATCGTCGAGGTCTGGTGGGTGACGGTCATGTCCTTGGCTGCCTTGATGGCGGCGGTGATATCCTGGGTGAAGCCCGCCATGCATTCCTCGCGGAAGCGCTGGAAGGTGACCCACTCGGGGTTGCGCCAGTCGATCTTGCGCGGAATCTCCCGCCCGGTCTGGGCCATGTACTTGGTTCGGCAGCTCGGGCAGACGCAGATGCCCGGCCAGAAGGTCATGTCGTTGAAGATGCCGTCCACGTCGTAGGCGATGACCTCCAGGATCTGGGCGATGGTGAAGGCGCGGTACTCGGCGTTGTTGGGGCAGCTCCACCAGTAGCGGCCGCCGTGCTGGTTGCCGTTCACGTGGGTCACCCGCCAGGCCGGATGGGTCTTGGCCGAGTGGTTGTGGTAGATGCTGGTGTAGTAGGCCACCGGCACGATGCCCTCGGCCCGCAGCCGGTCCACGACCTCGCCGAAGATGTCGCGCCCCTTCAGGTTGGCGTGCATGTGCCCGACCTTGGTGGGGTAGTAGCAGTTGCCGTTGTGGCAGGTGGCGTAGACCATCGCCGCCTCGATGCCCGCCTTCTTGACCATGGCCACGTACTGGGCCGGGTCGAACTTGGTCATGGCGGACGGATCGTCTTCGCTGATGTGGTTGTCGATCAGTAGCCGGGCGTAGCAGCGTTTGTACCAGTCGTTCATGGAATCCTCCGTGGGGTGGGGGAGAAACATCGCGCTAGTATACGTGGGTTTGTGGGAAAGGGAATAGGGAAAACAGCGGTGTACTCGCTGGTTCCCGCTTTCTTGGTGGTTGCCTCGGGGGCATCAGCGGTCTAGGTTGCAGGTTCTTGGCAACTCATGAATGGGGCTTACGGAATGCGCATGTTCTCCAATGGATTCCCGACGATCAGAGGGTGGATTGCTTCCTGGTGCTGCTTGGCTGCACTACTGGCAGGGGGAGAGGAGGCCCTGTGGAGCAAGCTCGACCTGGGCCGGCCCGAACTGGCGGCGGTGAAGGTTGCCCATGACCAAGGCGACTCGGCGGGCGCGGCGGCGGCCTTGCTGGCCTATTTCCGGGCGCGGCAGACGCCGAAGTGGTATACCGCATCGCCGCCTGCTCCGGTCCTGAAGCCGGGCGAGACCGATGCGTCGGCCGAGAAGATTCTCCGGCGGGAGTACACCTTCGTCGGCAAATCGGCCACTCTCACCCAGGATCTGGACTGGAACGCCAACCCGCTCAAGGATGCCGAATGGCCCATTGAGCTCAACCGGCACTACACCTGGATTCGGCTGGTGAATGCCTACAACGCCACGGGCAATCCCGCCTACGCCCAGGATTTCCTGGCCCAGTTGCAGGACTGGTGCGCCGACAATCCCCGACCGGCGAGCTCCCGCCAAGGCCGCTTCACGTGGCGCACGCTGGAATGCGGCATCCGGCTTTCGGGCTCCTGGCCCCACTGTTTCTTCGGCATGCTCAACTCGCCGGAACTCACGCCCGAGTTGTTCTGCCTGATGCTGAATGCCATGGAGGAGCAGGCGGACTACCTGACCAAGTTCCACGGCGGCGGCAACTGGCTGGTTACCGAGACCTCGGGGCTGATGGCCTGCGCCGTGCTCTTTCCCGAATTCGCCGACGCTCCCCGCTGGCGGCAGATCTGTTTCGACCGGTTGGCCAAGGAGATCGACAACCAGGTGCCGCCGGACGGCGCGCAGGTCGAGCTGACTCCCCACTACCACATGGTCACGCTGAACAGCTTCCTGAGCGCGACCCGGATCGCCGAGTTCAACAACGTGCCCGTTCCCGAGAACGTGAAGGCGGGCATCCACCGCATGGGTCGCTATCTCATGGACGTAAGCAAACCCGACCTGCATATCCCCATGTTCAACGACTCCGACGACGGCATCATCGTCGGCTCCGTGCGCTCGTTGGCCACGGCCGAGGACCCGGAACTGCAATGGGTGCTGTCGCGGGGCAAGGAGGGAACGGCCCCGCCCTACACCTCGGTCGCGCTGCCCTATGCTGGACAGTACGCGATGCGGTCGGGCTGGGACGAGCGGGCGCTGTATCTGGCCATGGATGCCGGACCCTACGGAGCCGGTCACCAGCACGAGGACAAACTGCAGATTTCGGTTTCCGCCTACGGGCGGGGCCTCCTCTTCGATCCGGGCCGTTTCACCTACGCCGGAGGGCCCTGGCGGAGCTATTTCATCGGGACCCAATCGCACAACACGATGCTGGTGGACGGGCGTGGGCAGAGCCGTGGCCGGTCCCCGCGCCAGCGCTGGATCGGGCACCGCGCCCAGGACAATCTCTGGCTGACCAATGACGTCTTCGATTTCGCGGCTGGTTCCTACGCCGAGGGATATGGCGGCAGCGGCGACGGCCTGGTCCATGTCCGCAAGGTGTTCTTCAAGCGCGGCGAGTACTGGCTCGTACACGATCTGTTGGTGGGGCCCGCCGACCCGGTCGCCACGCACGTGGCGGAGATCCACTACCAGTTCGGCATGACCGGTATCACCGCCGAGGAAGACGGCGCGGCGATCCTCTCGCACAATCCCGACGCGAATCTGGCGCTTCTGCCGGTCAGCGCCCAGCCCTATACGGTCCAGTTGCACGAAGGCGAGGAGAAGCCGCCGAAGGGCTGGGTCGCCTGGAGTATGCACAAGGCGCTGAAGGCGGCGGCCACCATGGCCGTCGTTCGCCAGGAAGCGGCCTTGCCGATCCGGGTGGACACCTTGCTGCTGCCCTATGCCGGGGCCGAACGGCCCGCCGTGCGTATCCGCCGTCTGCCCGAGGACGCGCCCGGACTGAGCGCGCTGGAGATCACGGGCCCTGGCTGGCGCGACGTATACCACTGCTCCCATAGTCCTGAAGGCGGTTCGCGGATCGACTGGGTCCGCTACGACGACAAGGGGCACGAGTTGGCTTCCGCCGTCCATGGTTGGGTCCCGGACCAAGCGACTCCCGCTCTGGCCGCTGTCCCTGCCCGGACCGGGGTGAACGTCACGGTTCCCGGGGCTGGGCGGCTGGTGCTGGACTATGGCTATTCGGTGGGTGGCGGCTACGTGTTCCACGGCGAGCAGGATGCCCAGGCCGGCGAGAACCGTCTGCCGGTTCCTTCCATCCTGCCGGGACAGAGCTATGCCTATGCCGTCCAGTTTGTCGGCGAGGATGGCAAGGCCGGGCAATGCCAAGGCACCTATGTGCCGGTGGAGCCCGCCGTGGCCGATTTCCAGGATGGCGAGATGGGCGATTGGTCGCACGCCGCGATTGCGGTGGAAGAGGGCAACAAGTTCCTCCGGGCGAAGGGCGAGGCGACTACCGGGGCGGTGTACATGGGGATCAACCACCCGCTCCATGGCAAGTTCGGCGAAGCCCCTATGGTCTTCCGCTACCGGATGCCCCTTGCCGACGGTGGCGACTGGTGCTACGGCAAGATCTCCCTAACCGACAGCCAGAAACGCCGCTGGAGCGCCTACGTGGCCGACAAACCGGCGGCCACTTGGCAGAAGGTCACCGTGCAGCGGACCAGTTTCCGGCGCGACGATGGCAAGGAGGGGGCTGGTGCCACCCTCCCGGAGGATGCCGTGCTGACCGCCTTGTCCTTCACCATCCGCAAGGGAAAGACCCAAACCGCCGTGGCCCCCATCCTCGATCTCGATGACGTGGCACTGGGGGACGGGCGGTAGGGAAAAGGTGCGGTAGGGGCGAGGCATGCCTCGCCCGGGTATCGGATTCGTTGGGCGCTTCGTCCTGGCGGCAGGAAAGGCCGTGGGACGATCACAGTAACGGGCGACGCATGCGTCGCCCCTACATCGGCGACCATTTGGCGATGGGCTGCTGGTGCACCACCGGCGCGCGTCCGGCGAGCAGGGCAGCAACCTCGGCCTCGACGGCGGCCACCCCGGCCGCGGTGTCGTGGACTTCGAAGACCAGTTCCGCCTGCATGACCTCGTCGGGCTGGAGGGTGGGGATGCGGCCCTGGGCGCGCTCGAAGGTCTTGGCGTTCGGGAAGTTGGTGCCGGGTTCGAGGCCGGTCACGTAGCCCTCGCGCTCGCCGACGGGGTTCTTCCACTGGGCGAAGGCGGGGAGTTCGTCGCGGTTCCAGCGGACCACGACCGCCTTGTCCGCCTGGGCGTTGCGGAGCATGGCAAGGGTCCGGCCCTGGGCGTCGGTCGCCATGTCGTGCCAGTAGCACTGCTCGACGAAACCGGCGGTGGGGGCGGGATAGGTGTCGTAGGTGTCGATGCCTTCGCAGGCGCGGGCGTCGCGGGGCGCGACCTCGCGGCTGGGAGCGACGAACTTCGCGCCGTCGGAGAGGAAGGGAGCGCCGTAGTTGCAGTGGTAGAGCAGGCAGGCTTCGCCGGGCACTTGCTTGGTGTTGCGGACCCGGTCGAGGACGCGGACCCAGTTGCCTTCCAGCGGCGTCTCGATGCGGGTGGTCAGCTCCAACTGCGGGAAGAAGAGCATGCCTTCCTCCACCTTGCCCTCGACCACCAGCAGCGGCGTGCCGTTGGCCGTCTGCTCGATGCTCACGGACACGTAGTGGGCCGGGATGTTGGCGATGTTGCCATGCAGGTAGAGCGAGACCTCGGCGGGGTTGCCGTTGTTGTCGGGCACGATATCGGTGCAGGGTGGGCCGTTGGAGATGAGGCCGCAGCGCACGACCCACTCGTCGAAACCCTTGATCCAGCCCAGCCCGCCGTTGGTGACGGGGTTCACGTACATGGGGTTCACCGGCCCCCGCAACGGTGCCTCCCAGCCCACCTGCAAGCCGTGATACGAACCCTTGTAGAGCCCCATTCCCCGGCTGGGCACGATGGTGAAGGAGAGGGCACCATTGTCCACCTCGATCACATCCACGCCTTCGCGCAACCCGCCGTGCAGTTGCCGCTTCACGATCTTCCAGCCGCCCGGCACCTGGCCGGAGACTTTGCTGGCATCAAGCTCGAAACTCTCGACCCAGATATCCTGGTCGACGTCGGTGAGAATCCACTGGTTCATTGCACTCTCCTGGGGAACATGGAATGGGGGAATAATGGAATACTGGAATGCAGAATGCAGAAGTCAGAATGCAGAATGGAAGACCAAAGACCGAATGCAGAATGCAGAAGTCAGAATGCAGAATGGAAGACCAAAGACCGGATGCAGAATGCAGAAGTCAGAATGAAAGCCAAATGCAGGAATGCTGAACGACAGGGACAAGGGAGGGCGACGAGCCATTCGGGAAAGCCTCTCCGGTCCTCTTCCCAGTCCATTCTTCATTCCTACTTCTGCATTCTGCATTCCCCTATCCTTTCATCCCGGTGAGGGTTACACCTTGGATGAAGTACTTTTGGGCGAAGAAGAAGATGATGATGACCGGCAGGGTCATGAGCAGGCTGCCGGCCATGGTCAGGGCGGGGTTGTTGCCGACCTGGACGGAGAAGGCGTAGAGGCCGAAGGCAAGGGGGTAGAGGCGTTGGTCGGCCAGATAGATGAGCGGGCCCATGAAGTCGTTCCAGGTGCCCATGAAGGTGAAGATGGCGATGGCGGCGAGGCTGGGCTTCATCAGGGGCAGCATGAGGTGCCAGTAGATGCGGAGGGTGCCGCAACCGTCGATCCGGGCGGCGTCCTCCAGGTCGCGGGGGATGCCCTTGAGGAACTGGCGGAGCAGGAAGACGAAGAAGGCGCTGCCGAAGGCGTGCCCCAGCCACAGGGGAGTCAGGCTGTTGTAGGCGCCGAGGTACTTCCAGATCAGGAAATGGGGAATCATGGTCACCTGGCCGGGGATCATGAGGGTGGCTAGCATGAGCAGGAAGCAAAAGTCGCGGCCCGGCCACTGGAGGCGGGCGAAGGCGTAGGCGATGAGTGAGCAGGCGAAGACGGTCAGGGTCACGTTCACCAGCACC
>QKCY01000087.1 GCA_003245525.1 Victivallales bacterium
TGCGTGTCCTGTCCCGTCGCCTGCCATTCGGCGAAGGAGCGCTCGTGGAAGGTGACGGGATTGCCGCCGAAGTTCCAGTAGAGGTTGTTGTCGAAGATGCAGTCCGTCCGTTCCCAGGTCTCCTTGGTCAGGTGTCCCACATTCCAGTAGATGATGTTGTGCTGCACGTCGAAGCCCAGCTCCGTCTCGCGCTTGCCGCGACTGAAGAGCGGCTTGCGGAACATGGGGGCCTCCGGGTCGAGGATCGGCCCGAAGATGTTGTTCCGGGCGATGTTGTGCATGCCGCCATCGCTGTTCAGGTTGTAGACGTGGGTGGTGATGTTGTAGACCAGATTGTCCTCGGTCAGCGTGTAGCTGGAGCCCTGGTCGAGATAGATGCCCACGGCCCAGGGTATGCCCGTGAGGTCGTGGATGTGGTTGCCGCGGATGACCGTGCCGGGCGACCGCCCCAACGTGTAGATGCCCGCGCCGTCGGTCAGCACGTCCTGCATGCAGTCGTAGATGTGGTTGTAGGCGATCACGTTGTTCTTGGTCGGCGTCTCGCCCAGACCCCATGTCCAGCCGGAGGAGACGCCGGTGTAGTACAGGTCGTAGATGTCGTTGTGCTCGATCACATTGTCGTGGGCGAACTGTAGCAGAATCCCCACGGACGCAGGTAGGAAACGCCCATTGTGGGCGATCAGGCAGTCGCGGATCTGGTTGTGGCTGGCGATCAGCTCGTCGTCCGAGTTGCGGGCAGGACCGATCTTGATGCCGCCGCCGCCATTGTCGACGAACTCGCATCCCTCGATCCGGTTCCGCTTGCAGGCGAGACCGAGTTCGAACGCATGGGAACTGATCTGGGTGAACCGGCAGTCGCGGAACACGCAATCCCGCATGCCTTCGGTCCGAACGCCAGCCGGAAGCGAGCACTCGGCCTGCCCGATGACGTTGCCTTGCAGCGGCGTGGTCCAGTTGGCGTGGGCAAAGGTGATCCCCTGGAAAGACAGGTGCTCGACCCACTGCTTCTTCTCCAGGTCACCCAAGATCTCCAGCACGAAGGCATGGCGCGGCGCGACGACCTCCGTGGTCGCCAGATCCTCGCCCTCGCGGGGGATGTACTTGAGCGTACCGGTTGAGCTGACCAAGCACCACTGGCCGGGCTTCCTCATGCCCGCCTGTGTGTTCTCGACCAAGTACCGGGTACCGGCGTTCAGCGAGCGGTAGGTCGCCCCGGTGAAGGAGACGATCTGCATGCCGGGATCGACCTCGGCCACGCGGAGCTTGGAGGTGGACCAGTGGTGGAAGATCTCCATCTCGATATCGAGCAGGTTCTCGTCCGCCGACAGGTTCAGGTCCCGCGGGTCATAGCGGAAGGCATCGGAGTTCTTGTCGGACAGGTACGGAGCCTGGGGTGCCATCCCGGCGATGTAGTAGTAGCCTTGCTCGGGCAGGCGCGAGCGCATGGCCCGGCTGCCATTCACGAAGAGCTGGGAGAACTCCCAGTCGCCCTGCTTCACTTCCGGCAGGTCGGCCTCCCAGTGGTCTCCGACCCCGCGCAGGTTCTTCAGCTTGCGCCCGGCACTGATGATCGGCGTCTCATTCTCGTAGGCACGATAGACAACCGGCGCGTCCGCCGTACCCGAATCGGCGGGCGTGAACGACAAGGTTTGCGCAAGCTCATAGCGCCCACCACGCAGGTAGACCGTCGTCGCCTGGGCGGAGCCTTTGGCCTTCCGTTGGCGGATCTCGTCACGGGCGCGGGAAACCGTCTGGAACGGACCATCCGTACCAGCCGCATTCGCTGCGGGCAACGTGCCGCTCCAGGCGTCGTTGCCGATGGGCGAAACGTACAGACTGGTCTGCGCGCAGACCGAGAGACTCAGGCCAAGGAACGCGAGGGATAGCAGCAGGTGTTTCATGGTTCCCCTCCTCACCGAACCCGGCGGAGTGTGACGGATTTGACGTCGAGGACCCGACCTTCGCGGCCTTGAACGCGGATCCCTGCCTGGAAGGTCTTGGTGCCAGCAGGGATCACGATCTTGCCTGTGGCCACGCCCCATTCGGCGGATGGCTTCAGAATCACGCCGGTCCAGTCGCCGACCATCTTGTCATCGGCGTCCTTCTTGTAGAGGATGAACCACGCGCCGCCATGGAGGTGGGAGTCCTCGATGTCCGTGCGGTAGGTGCAGGTCAGCTCGTACTCCTGCTCCTTGCCGTCCAGTTCCAGCAGGGGAGAGCGGCATTCGGCCACGCCATCGCGCGGCGGCCCCACGAGGCGGACGAACATAGTCGCGCCCTCGCGCCGAAGCGTACAGCTGTACCCCAGTTGCCAGCCCCGGAGTCCGCGAGAAAAGTTGCTGTCCCAGACCGCATCGTCCGCCAGCAGCGGAGCCAGAACCAAAGCCAGCAGCGCAACGTACGCTCTGCATGTCATGTGTTTCATCGTGTCTCTCCAACGTGAGGGGACGGCGGCAGTGGACAGCGGAATCTACCGATGAATAGGGCCAGTAAGATACAGGGCGCCCCTCTCGAATGGAAGGAGGGCCGAGTCGCCGAGAGCCAGCCTCAACCAACTGCGGGCGAACGCCCGATGGTGAAGTGGACGCCAAACGCCGTTTCGGCAATCTGGTGGAGGGGCACGAGACTCGCCTGGCTGCCATCCGCGAGTTGGGTTTCGAACTCCACGCATTCGGGACAGACCCGGCGGACTCCTCCCAAGGCGCTCGTCAGTCCTTGTCCGTATTCGTTGCCGACGGGCCTTTGGCCAGGATCGCAGCACGCAGTTCCTCGTCCGAACGCGGTCGCGCCCGTCGTCTGGAGATGCCCATGAGGAGCCAGTAGAAGGCATAGACCACTCCCATGGCGACGATGCCGTACAAGGCCATCGCAAGTAGCCGGGAGAGGAGCGGTCCGCTCTGGACCACGATCAGGAGCAGCATGCCTCCTATGGCCCACAGCAGTCCTTTCATCTGACGGAGATCGCTCTCGATCCGGTTGAGCCGCGCGGATACCTCTTCGTTCTGCCGTTGTTCGTCCATGCTGCTTGCCCTCTGCTCCAAGCGACGGAACTGCCTGATCCAAAGTAACTCGCGGGACCGTCGGGAGCAAACTGGCCGTCCCGTCGCCAATCGGCCCAGCGCACCTGCATCCAGGATGCTGGCGTGGTAAAGTGGGGCGATGCACTGGCGCGGTCCGCGCTGGGTTCTACAGATGCATGTTGGAGCATGACGATGCGCGAAGCGGCGATGGCACCGGTGGATGTGCTGGTGGTAGGCGGTGGTGTGGTGGGTTGTCTGGCGGCGGTGGCGGCGGCCGAGGTCGGGTATTCCGTGGCGGTGATCGAGAAGCGGGCCTATCTGGGCCGCGAGATCAGCGCCTACAACCACAGTTTCGTCCGCTATGCGGGCGACGACAGTGCCTTCCGGCGGTGTCCCGCGGCTTTCCAACGGTTGTTCCGGATTCATGGCGACGGGGAGATTCTGGCGCCGGAGGGGCTGACCCGTCAATACCTGTTGGCGATTCTGGAGGAGCGGGGAATCCCGGTCCTCTTCGAGGCGGAACCGGCGGGTGTTTCCGTGGCGGAAGGCCGGGCGACGGGGGTCTTGGTGGGCTATCCGGCGGGTCTGGCCTGGGTGCCGGGTCGGGCGGTGCTGGATGCCACCGAGAACGGGAACCTGCTGCGTCTGCTGGCGGGCCAATCCTACCTAGCGGCGGGGGCGGCTGTGGTTCACGGGGTGTTTGAGCTGGGTTGGTCGACCAAAGCGAGCAGACCCACAGAGGCCGAACTGGCGGCCGTCGAGCAGGCGGCAGGACTGGTACCCGGAAGCCTGCGTCTGCACCCGACTCTGCGCAACGATCTGCTGACAGTGGAGTATGCCTACCGGAGCGAATGCAGCGGCGACCGAGCCCTGGCGCGCAGCCAGGTGGAGGCGGCGACCCGGCAGCAGAGCGTGGCGGTGGCTCTGGCTCTGCGGGAACGGGTGGAAGGGTTCGCGGGGGCTGGAATGAACCATTTCGCCTATGAGTGCCACGTCTCCCAGGAATGCCCCGCTTCGCCAGTGTCCAACGTGCAGGCTTTGCCCGCGTTGCCATGGGGTTTCTCATTGGACGATGTAGCGGCAGCGGCGGAAGCCATTGGGGCCATGGTGGCGTCTCTTGACCTCGCCCAGGCCTCCACCGGCGGGGAGCTGGTGGGTTGCGGGGCTCCGACTCCCTTGGCGGATCTGGCGCTCACTCCCACCAATGACGAGGCATTGCCGGTGCCGTTCTTCGTCGCTACCCGGACTGAGGGGCTTCGTCCGACTACGCGTTTGACTGGCGATGTCTGCGTGGCAGGCATTGGCACGGGCGGCGGCATGGCCATGGTGGCGGCCGCCGAAAAGGGGTGCCGGGTGATTGGCCTGGAGGTGAATCGCGACCTGGGCGGCACCCATACCACCGGCGGGGTGGTGGGCTACTACGCGGGCTATCGCGGCGGCGCTTCGGCGGCTGCCCAGGAGGAGGCCAAGACGCTGAATCCGGCGGGGTTGGTCGGGTCGGGGCCGGGCGGCATGTCCCACGCGGAGTTCCTCCGCCGCAAGGCGGACAGCCTGGGAGCTTGCGTGCTGACCGGTACCCGCGTGTGCGGGGTGACGCTGCGCAATGGCGCGGTCGCCGAACTGCTGGCGGTCAACGAGGATGGCCTTTTCGCGGTGGCGGCGACGGTGACGGTGGACGCGACCGGCGACGGCGACGTGGCGGCCTTGGCCGGAGCGGAGTACCAGATCGGGGACGCCCATGACGGCATGGTGCAGTCCTACAGCATGTGGGGCCGGGACGTCTATCCCACACCCAGCTTCCTGGCGCAACGCTATCTGACTGATCCCGGTCTGTTCCATCCGGATGTGTATTCGGAACGGTTGCGGGCCATCGCCGTGGCCCACCGGGGCAATTCGCCCCACCATATCTCGCCCATGCTTACCCCCCGCGAGGGCCGGCGCATCGCGGGCGACCACGCCCTGACCATGGCGGATATCCTGGACCAGCGCGGTTTCGCCGACGTGGTGGCGGTGGCCTGCACCCAGACCGATAGCCATGCCTTTGCGTCCTCCGTTTTCGACCGGCTCGGCGGCGCGGGGGGCGGCGCGCCGCTCCAGGTGCGCATTCCCTATGGCACCTTCATCCCCAAGGGAATCGAGGGGTTGCTAGTGGCGGCCAAAGCCATCTCGGGCGAGCGGGATGCCACCTGCTTCTGCCGGATGAACGCCGACATCAAGAACGCGGGGTTTGCCATGGGCCGGGCCGCTGCGGCTGCGGTCCGGGCGGGATGCGGAGTCCGGCAGATCGATCTATCCACCCTACAGGCGGAACTGAAGGAGATCGGGGTGCTGCCCGACTGGGCCTTCGTGCCCGGCACGCCGGTCCGGCCCACCCAGTGGCTGGATTCGCTGGCTGGCGGCGGTTTCGCCGCCCTGCAACCGGTACTCTACCTGCGGCGCGACGAGGCGGTTCCCCAACTGGAAACCCGTTTTGCCGAGCTGGCCGAGAGCGACGCCGACCAGCCGTTCGTCGGTCTGCGCAACCAGCTCTGCCTGGCCCTGGCCTGGCATGGCTCGGCCATGGGCGGCGACTGGCTGGCGACGATGCTGGACCGGGCCGTCGCGGCGGGTCGCCATGTGACACTGCCCCACCTTCGGGCATTCCGGATGGGCGTGGTCCACGGCGGCAAGGGCGAGGACGACTACACTCTGGTGAACCGGTTGCTGGTCATGGCGGGCCGCTCCGGCAGCACCGCGGTGGTTGGCCCCTTGGCGCGGCTAGTCGCCGACCAACCAGGGCTGGGCGAGGTGGTTCCCCTGCCCATGCCCTACGACCGGGAGCGCAAGGACATTGTCGCCGAGCCTTTCTACTCCCGCCTGCGCAATGTGGCCTTTGCTGTGGAACGGCAGGCCGATCCCAGCTTGGTTCCCGCCATGGAGACCTTGCTGCGGCGCGAGGGCATGACTGGCTATGCGACGCCGTGGGGTTCGCGGACCTCGCCGCGCTACATGCTGGCCCATCTGGAGATCTGGCTGGCGCGGGCGGCGCTCCGCTGCGGTTCGCGGTTCGGGGCGGAGATCCTCATCCGCTATCTGGACGACACCCATGTGTTCTTCCGCCGGCACGCCCGTGCCGAACTCTCGTTGGTGGCGGGTGCCGACCAGGGAACGGCCGGCGCTTGGCAGGAGTGGCTCGCCGGCGCTCCGGGTTGGCCCCCGGTACCGTTGGCCTCCGCCGCCCAGTGAGCCTCTATGCCATGGCTGTCAGGTAGGCGGGGGCCTCCCAGCTCACTCTTTGCGCCGGATTGGGGCGCGATGTTTGCGCACGGGGCGGGATAGGTTATTTTGAATCAAACATACGTTTGATTTATATCATAGTAGCTGCCATCTGGTTGGCTAACAACTGCCGCACCCTCGTGGAGAGACGCATGGAAGTACGGTTTGCCATCGAGGTCGAAATCGACAGTTCGACCCGAGTCCGAGTGGAGTGCCTGACCCCCCGTATCGCGCGGATTCGGGTGACCTGCGACGGGAAACTGCCCGAGGGCACCGGGCTGAACCGGTATGGATTCATCGCTCCGCCGACGGTACCGGAGTTCGCCGTCACCAGTGCGGCGGATGGACTTGCCACCGAGGCCATGACGGTCCGCTGTTCTCCCGACCGTCTTGCCCTGACGGTGGCGGATGCTTCGGGCCAGGTCCTCCTGGAGCAAGTGGCCGTGGACTTCCTGCGCGGGGGTAGCGTGGTGCGGTTCCAGGCCGCCGACGGCGAGGACTGGGTCGGCTTCGGCGACCAGACCCGCGACCGGCTGTTCCACCGGGGCCATGTGGCCGACTGCCACGTGCGCAACGTGAAATCCTACATCCCAGTGCCCTTCTTCATGTCCACGCGAGGCGTGGGCGTGCTGGTGAACACCACCCATCGCATCGTCTTCGACATGTGCGCCGAGGACCCGAACCATTTCGAGTGGCGGGACGGGCGCGGCACGGTGGACTACTACGTGTTCGTGGCTCCCACCTTCCCGGAACTGCTGGAGCTCTACACCTCGCTCACCGGGCGGCCCAAGCTGCCGCCGGAGTGGTCCTTCGGCCTCTGGTACATTTGCCGGACCCAGGCCAATGACCGGGAAGCGGTGGACGATGCCGTGAACTTCCGGCGCGAAGGCATCCCCTGCGACGTGATCGGGCTGGAGCCCGGCTGGATGGAGCGGAACTACGACGCCACTACCGCCAAGACCTGGAGCGCGCAGCGCTTCCCCATTCCCTCCTATGCCCAGAAGGGTCCCCACAACTTCTTCAATGCCATCCAGCGCATGGGCTACCACATGGAACTGTGGCTCTGCTGCGACTACGATCTCTCCTACGAGGCGGAACGGCAGATCGGCGCGACGCTGGGGCCGGAACGGGCCGAGGAGAACAGCGGCTTCTTCCAGCACGATGCCGAGCTGGATACCCATTTCAGTCATCCGAAGTACCTGGACACGATCACCAAGCGCGACCAGGCCTGGTTCCAGCACCTCAAGCCCTTCGTGGACCAGTGCGCCGACTTCTTCAAGCAGGACGGGGCCTACCAGGTGCTCGACCACCCCGACCGCCGCTGGGGCAACGGCATGGCCGACGAGGAGATGCACAACCTCTATCCCCTGCTCTATGCCCGCCAGATGCTGGAGGGGTTCGAGGCGCACACGGGACGGCGCGGGCTCACCTTCACGCCCTGCGGCTGGGCGGGCTTCCAAGCCTGGGCCGGGACCTGGACCGGTGACACCGGTGGCGGCGAGAAGACCCTCGGGGCCATGCTCAACACGGCCCTGGCCGGCCATAGCTGGGCCACCAACGACATGGAGGTGACCAGCCACGAGGCCATCCATTTTGGCTACCTCCTGCCGTGGGCCCAGATCAACTCCTGGAACTACTTCCGCATGCCCTGGATGCAGGGCGAGGAACTGCTCGAAGCGCATCGCTTCTACTCCCGCATGCGCGCCCGGCTGATTCCCTACATCTACTCGCATGCCTGGCTGGCCACCCAGACTGGCCGCCCCCTGATTGCCCCTCTCGTGCTGGACTACCAGAACGACCCGAATGTTCGCGGCATCCTGAACCAGTTCCTGCTGGGACGGGATCTCATGGTCTGCGCCTTCGGCAACCGGTTCTACTTCCCGGCGGGAAGCTGGAAAGACGCGTGGACCGGGGAAGTGATCGAGGGCGGGCGCTGGGTGGAGATCACCTGGTCCAAACCCCATGGCGGCGGCTTGTTCCTGCGCGAAGGCGGCGTGGTAACCATTGGGCCGATGATGCAGTACCGGGGCGAAAGGCCCATGGACGAGATCGAACTCCACGTCTTCCCGACCACCACGCCGAGTTCCTTCACCTTCTACGAGGACGATGGGACCTCTCTAGCCTATCGCGATGGCAATTGTGCCACCACGGAGATTGAGGCTGTCCGGGCCGGAGATGAGGTCCAGGTCCTGGTCAAAGAGACGGTTGGTAGCTTTGTCGGCCAGTGCCAGGAGCGGCAATGGTCCCTGGCCATTGTCATCGACCACGAACCGCAGGCGGTGCAGATCGATGGCAAGCCGCTGGGCGAGGACTCGTGGAGCTACGATCTCCGCCGGGGCGAGTTGCTGGTCCTGCCCATGCCGGGTCCGTTCCAACTGGACGTCACTCTGTAGCCTCATCTGCTTGCCAAGAAGGTTGCCTGGCTCATTGTCGTGTTATCTACAAGTTGATGCACAAGACCGATACCAAAGAACAGATTCGCGGCAACGCTCGCGAGATTGTCCGACTCCATAGCCGCATTCACGGAACCCTCCCCGAGCGCGACAAATCGGCTGAAGGCCGAGCGCTCTGGAGCGATGCATGCGCTGATTTCGGCAGACTATATGCCGATTTGGCGTTCTATAAGGGGGAAAGGGACTACCGAACGATGGTCCGGTCTGGTGACCCTGAGGCGATCGAGTATTATGTTTCGTTTTTGGAGGTGAGGCCATATTTCTTCCGGTCTGGGTACATGTACCAGGATCTCCTGCGGGTACTGAAGAACTGTAGACTGTCTGCCGGGCAAAGGGTGAGGTACGGCCGAGTGCGATCACGATACAGGCAGTTCATCGAGGCTCGAAAGAACAGCGAGAGATATCGGGAGATAACCCGTGGATGCATGTAATACCACGTTGACACCATTCGTAACGCATTGAGTTGGTCTGGACAAGATGCCCCCGGTCCCGGGAGTTCATTCCGTCCAGTTGGTGGAGTGCTGTTGGCCTTCCCCAACCGTCACGAGTTCTGATACCAATTTGCTGTCATACGGAGAGGATTGGGCACTTCCCTCCTACGCTCCCCCGACACTCCATCTCTGGTCGGGGATTCCCAGCCGGAACCCCTGCATGTCCCAGGCGGGGAGCGGTCGCGGCCCCGCGACCACCTCTCCCAGATCCTGCCCAACACCGGCCTGGAGATGGGTGGAGTCCACACGGCAGGCATTCCGGGACGGGCAACGCGGTTCCGGCGCTGCGCGCCGTGGTCGCGG
>QKCY01000574.1 GCA_003245525.1 Victivallales bacterium
ATCGGCGGGCAACCGGTCCTCGTGGTCCTGGCTGAACATGATGAGCGCCAACCCGATCTGCTTCAGGTTGCTCATGTCGCTGATCTCCCGCGCCCTGCCCCGGGCTTTGCCCAGGGCAGGCAGGGTCATGCCTGCCATCAAGGCAACCGGCATCACGGCGGCCTGGGTGACCAACGTCTCGCCGATCTCGAAATCGGTGCGGCTGATGCCCACCACACCGTCGGGCATACGCAGGGACACGCCATAGGACGACTGTTGCCGCTGGAGGGCGCCCATCAGGGCCGCGACCGGCCGGGCATTCGGGTCAGCCGCCATGGTGCCCTGCATGATCGCGGCGATGGTCTCGCCGAACCGCTGGCTCAGGAAGGAGAACCCGATGCCCTCGGCCGGCAGGTCCTTGCTCAGCGCCTGGAACTCCGCGTCGGCCCGCAGCGTGGACCTCTCGCCGTGGCGGCAGGCATCCATGGTCTTGACGATCTCGTCGTTGCTGGCCAGGATCAGGTATGGCCCCATGCGGGCGATCGTGGGCTTCACGTTGATGGGCACCGGAACGGGAACCTGGACACTGCGCATCCGTAGATCCGCATCGTCGAAGCGGGTGACGTTCGGCACCGGCTGCAGCATGGCGTCGACGAACTGGAAGATGGTGTCGTCCTTCACCTCGAACGCCACGGCGGCGGCCATCTGGGGAATCTCCAGCTTGCCGCCCGCGGGCAGGGGCAGCAGCGCGGTCTGGTCCCGGCTCACCGTCACGACCAGCCCCATCCGCGGCCCGACCGACTCGATCCACTGGTCCACGTCCACCCCCATGCCGCGCAGCCCCATGACCCACTGGTTGAGACTGGCCGCCACCGGCTCGTAGCCAGTGTCCACGACCGCCCGTTTGACCCAATCCCAACCGGCCTTGGGCTTGAAGGGGGAGTAGATCGCCAGGACCGCATCCTGCGGCACGCTGTCCAGGAACGCGAACGGGGCATTGCCGTCGACGAACATGTCCCAGTAAAGGCCCTGCGGCGGGCCCGGCTGGCCATGGACCACAGCCACGCGGTTGTAGTAGAAGGTGTCGGATTCCGGCACCGAACTCATCCCGACGCCGCGCACCGCGTGCAACCCGGAGTCCTTGACGGCCCCCCCGAGGAGCTGGAACACCACTTCGGTCGTCTGTTTCTGCTCCTCGTCGGGAATGGCCGCGACCAACAGCTGATGCATCTGTTCGATGAAGCCGTCCAGCTTCGTGCCCCACTTCTCGGTGTCGAAGTACACGTAGAAGGAGCCATCCGGGTTGAGGTACTTGGCCACATCGCCGAAGGACGTGGGGGCGTACGGGGCCACGGCGGGTAGAGTCTGGGCCGAAGCCATGCCGCCGAAAGCAACCAGAACGAGCAGAAGACGGAGGGAACGTTTCATGGCGCACCGATCTCTTTTCCCGGGTGGCCCCCGGACTTGGCACTGACAGGCTGGGGCTCGACCCTCCCGGACATCCAACCACCGCAAGACTCTATACGCCGTACGAAAGACCTGCAACCCCATGGCAACCATGAAATCCCGTCAAGCAGCCGACAGATGGACTGCGAGTTCGCCACACCCGTGCTTGCCGCTGTAAAGAAAGCGCAAATATGATTATTTGCAGATAGACTTTTCTTGCCCCCGGCCCAGCGGCGGTTATTTTCACATAGTTCTCAAGAACAGGGGCTGGAGTCCTCGCAAGAGGTCTCCCGGGTGTCTGAACAAGCAAGGAGTTGCCGCATGAAACGCCGTTTCACCTTGATCGAGCTGCTGGTCGTCATTGCCATCATCGCCATTCTCGCCTCGATGCTTCTCCCTGCCCTGCAGCAGGCGCGCGAGAAAGCCAGGTCAATCAGTTGCACCTCGAATCTGAAGCAGATCGCGCTCAGCGCGGTCATGTACTGGGACGACAACACCGGGACCTTCGCCCCGTCGAACTACGCCACCTCGGCCGACTTCTCCCGCGTCTGGTGGTACCGGGTCAACGACTACGCCAAGAACGACCAGGTCTGGCTCTGCCCCTCCCGCACCGCCGACTACATCGAGGACACCCACACCAGCGCCGGCCAAAAGGAGCCGGTCAACTACCTCCGCAACTGCGAACTGACGAAGGCCTATGGCAGTTCCGATGGGGCGGGCGGCGTCCGCAACTGGGGTGCCACCTCCAAGGTGATGAACATCAAGTATCCCTCGCAGACCTATTACTGCGGCGACGGCAAGGAGGCCCGCGGCGGCTATGCCTATCTGCGGGATTGCATCTCCCCGGACTACCGCCACACCAACCGCACCAACATGGCCTACATCGACGGGCACGTCGGTTCGGTGGTCGGCATCACCAACACCAAGAACACAGGCTGGATGCGCTACCAGCCCAGTGGCGGGATCTAGGCCCGAACAAGCCTTGGGACGAACCAGCGAAGCCGCCGGATTCCCGGCGGCTTCTTCTTTGGGCGGCCGAGGAGCCCTATTCCCCGCGCTCGGCGAGATAGCGCTCGGCGTCGATGGCGGCGCGGCAACCCATGCCCGCGGCGGTGATCGCCTGGCGGTAGACATGGTCGGCACAGTCGCCTGCGGTGAACACGCCCGCCACGTTGGTCAGCGACCGGCCGGGATCGGGCAGGACGATGTAGCCATCCGCCATCTCCACGTGGCCCTGGAACACATCCGTGTTGGGAATGTGTCCGATGGCCAGGAACACCGCGTTACAGGGCACGTCCCGCAGGGCGCCGGTCTTGGTATCCTTCAGCCGGACGCCGGTCACGTGCCCCTCGTCCTCGCCCAGAATGGTGTCAATGGTCGAGTTCCACTCGATCCGCAGCTTCTCGTTCTTGAAGGCCCGTTCCTGCATGATCTTGGACCCGCGCAACTCGTCGCGGCGATGGATCAGAAAGACCTCCGACCCGAAGCGGGTGAGGAAGATCGCTTCCTCCAGCGCGCTGTCCCCGCCGCCGACCACGGCGATGGGGACGCCCCGGAAGAAGGCCCCGTCGCAGGTGGCGCAGGAGGAGACGCCCTTGGTCCACAGCGTCGTCTCGGAGGGAATGCCCAGCTTGCGGGGCCGCGCGCCGGTAGCGATGATCACCGCCTCGGCTTCCAGGGCCTCGCCGCTGGAGAGGGTCAGGCGTTGTACCCCGCCGGGGGTGAACGCCACCGCCGTCACGACCTCATTGCGGACCTTGGCACCGAAACGCTCCGCCTGCTGCTGCATATTGTCCATCAGGTCGAAGCCGAGAATGCCCTCGGGGAAACCCGGATAGTTCTCCACCTCGGTGGTCTGGGTGAGCTGGCCGCCCGGGACCTCTCCGGCCAGCACCAGCGGCGCCAGGTTGGCGCGGGCGGCATAGACGGCGGCGGTTAGCCCGGCGGGACCGGTGCCGATGATGACGAGTTTCTCCATGAGACGAATCCTCTGGTTTATGAATATGGTGGAATGATGGAATACTGGAACCGGAAGTTGGCCTCTGTCCACCCCGTCCGCCATACCACTATTCCATCATCCCATTCTTCCCTTCCCCTAAACCCGGCCAACGGGTTCAGGTTCCCGTCTACGGCAAATCCGCGAAGGTGAATTGCCGGCAACGAATCTGTTTGCGGCAATGGGTGTAGCTCGTGACCAACCCGCCCGGCACCGCGATCACGGCGGGGTAGGAATACTCGCCCGGTTCGTCCTCCAGCACGACCGGCTGCGACCAGGTCGCGCCGTTGTCGGCCGAGAGCACGAGGTGCAGCGGCGTGCGCGCACCCCAGTTCTTGCCAATCGGATTGTAGACCAGGGCCACCCGGCCATCCTCCAGCCGCGTGGCGTCCAGGCCGCTGTTGTTGTTGGGCAGGTCGGTGGGCACCGGCGCACTCCAGGTGCGGCCATAGTCCGCGGAGTCGGAGCGATAGACCGCCGCCTCCGTGCTCCGCATCAGGGCGTGAACGTGGCCGGGAGCCGACTCCCACACGGCAGGCTGGATCAGGCCCCGGCCATCCGGCAACCCCGGCACGGCCACGGACGCGGAATGGAGCCAACGGCCGATCGCGGGCGCGTAGACCTCCATCCGGCATTCCCAGGCGGGCTCCACCGAGCTACCGCACAGCCACTCCCCGTTGCTCATCCGCACCGGCTTGTTCTTGATCGGTCCCAGCAGCTTTCCGGGCAACTGTTCGGGAGCCGAATAGGTGCGCCCGCCATCCCGCGAAACCACCACCAGCGACTCCCAGGCAGGCACGTTCACCCCCCGCCGGTAGAAGAGGTACAGGTCGTCCTTCTCCGCGAAAAGCACGGGATTCCACAGGGCTTGGGCGCAACCCACCACCACGCGGGGGGCCGACCAGGCCTTGCCGTCCCAACGGGACTGCCAGATGTCCACGTCGGGATGGCTCTCCTTGGTCCCCGCGAACCAAGCGCAGACCAGCGAACCATCCGCCAGCCCCACCACCGTCGAGGCATGGCAGCTATTGAAGAAGGCGTCCTTGGCAAACACGAACATGGCAGTTCTCCAGCGACTCCGGAAACAGGGCTACGACCGACGAAAGATAGTGTGTGCATCCCGTCTTTGCTCAGGGAAAGGCGGGGTTCTTGCGGGAAGCTGGCGGATAGGTTGACCGGACCGGGCATGGCGAGCTCGACGTACCGGCTTCCGCAGGATAGACTGAGGCGCGCCCACTCAAGACAGAGGAAAGGCCCACCCGATGATACCCGAACTGCTGCTCCCCTCGCCCGCCCTGCACTGGACCGACGGCCATGTTCTCGGCAACGGCGACGTGGGTGCCGTCGTCTGGGGAACGCCGGAACGGGTCTGCATCGGCCTCTCCAAACACGATGTCAATGACCTGCGCGGTCCCGAACCCCACGGTGCCCGGCCGAAGGCGACCTATCCCGAGATTCGCGACCGGTTCATGCGGGGCGAGCGCGAAGCCGTCAAGGACCTCCAACAGACCAATCCCGGCACCCGCGCCGGCCAGCAGCAGATTGCCTGTGGCCGTCTGGCTCTCGAACTGCTGCGCAACACCCAACCGCGCGCCTTCCGCCAATCCCTGTCGTTGGAGAAGGCCGAAGCGACGGTCTGCGTGAGCCCCACGGCAGCCGGGGGCAGCTTCGGGATGAGATACGAGCCAATCACGCTCCGGGTCCGGGTACTCGCTGGACGCAACCTCGTGGTGGCGGAACTGGCCAGCGACTCCGCGCAGCACATCCGCTGGTCCTTCGACCGTTCGCCGGATTCTGAACGTCCCGCGCCCGTTTATGGAACGGAGGGCACGCCGTTCATGCGGCACGGGTTGCCCTGCGGAACCGAATACGCGGTCGCCATTCACACCATGGGCGGCACCTGCACGGCCCAGGCAACCGAGCATGGTCTGCTGGGAACGCTCCAGTTCGGCGGCGCGCACGGTCCAGCGACCCTCGTGCTCGGGATGGCATCCGACCGCGATGCCGGTCGAGGGAACGTGGTCTCCCTGGCAACCAAGCTGGCAATCGATCTCCCGAAAGGGGGACTGGAGACGCTGGTCCGGAGTCACCACGAGTGGTGGCGGCGTTTCTGGGCTGCGTCCGGCATCGAGTACGGCGACGGGGACCTACAGCGGCTCTGGTACGCCGGGCTCTATGCGCTGGGCGCCTCGACCCGACCGCACACCTCGCCCCCCAATCTGCAGGGCATCTGGGTACAGGACGAGATATCGCC
The DNA here is from genome assembly GCA_003245525.1 of Victivallales bacterium. Lineage (GTDB taxonomy): Bacteria > Verrucomicrobiota > Lentisphaeria > Oligosphaerales > Lenti-02 > Lenti-02. The sequence goes on from QKCY01000574.1 coordinate 5,676, forward strand.
CTGGCACACGGATTTCCATTTCAACACCAACGTGCAGGAATGCCAGTGGGCTGCTTGCTCGACCAATCACCCCGAGCTTCAGCAGGCTCTGGTCCGTGTGCTGACCAAGGACTGGCGGGACGAACTGGACCGGACGGGCCAGGAGGTGTATGGCGTCGCCGCCCCCGCCCCCTATCTGGGGGTAGACTGGCGAGGACGCGCGATCAGTACCTGGGGGTACCTCGAACTCGCCGTGCCCGCCTGGACGGCCCAGCATCTCTGGGAACAGTTCCTCTACACCCTGGATGAAGAGTTGCTGCGTGCCACGGTCTATCCCTATCTGCGGGATTGCGCCCGGCTCTATCTCTCGCTCCTCGTCGCCGACGAAACCGGACAACTCAACATCGAGCTGTCGCATTCGCCGGAGCAGATCTGGTTCGACGAGGAGGGCAAACGCTACTTCACCTACGGACGCAACCCCAGCATCGATCTCAGTTGCATCCGTACCCTTCTGGAGCCCGTTGTCGAGTCTGCCTGTCTTCTGGGGAATGGCGACCCGTTCGCGGAGACCTGCCGGGACGCACTCGCCCGCCTGGCTCCCCTCCCCCAGGAGGATGGGGTGCTCATCGACTACGAGACCGGCTTCTTCCACGATGGCGACCGCCCCGGACACCTGCGCCACTGCCATCGCCATCCCAGTCGGCTCATGCCCATCTTCCCCGGCCGTCAGATCGGCCTGCATAGTGATCTGGAATCCCTCGATCTGGGACGCCGTTCCTTCGCGGAGTTCCGCAGCTACGGCGAAGCCGGATTCACCGGCTGGTCCTATGCCTACCAAGCCTGCATTGCCGCCCGGCTCGGGCTGGGGGACGACGCCGAGCTCTGCCTGCGCACTCTGGTCCGGGGGTATCTGCTGAAGGGCCTGCTTACCAGCCACAACAGCATCGTCCCCGGCGTGGGCAACTACGACCAGTACTCGGGCAGCCCCCTGTTCCAGCTCGACGCCCTGCTTGGCGCAACCGCCGCCATCACCGAGATGCTCGTCCAACGCCCCGCGGACGGCGTCATCCGGGTCTTCCCCGCCGTTCCCGCCGACCGGCCTGCCTCCTTCACGACCCTGCGGGTGCCCGGTGCCGTGCTCGTAAGCGCCGCCAAGACCGCGCAGACCGTCGCATGGATCGAGGTCCGTGCGGAACTGGCAGGCGAACTCGCCCTCGCTTCCCCCTGGCCGCAAGGGACGGCGGTGCAACTCCCTCCTGGCACCCAACTCTCGACCGATGGACAGACCTTCTGCTGGTCCGCCGTGCCGGGCGTCACCTACCGGTTCGCCCTGTCGGCGTGAAGAGCCATCAGGGACGCAGCACCACCGGTACCGTCGCCGCCAGATTCCCCAGGCGCACGCTTAGCGTGTTCCCGCCAGGGGCAAGCGCGCTGGCATCGACCGCCTGGAGAACCAGCCGCCAGCGCTGAGGCGGCAGGGGATCGGTCGGGTGGCACTCCACCAGAGTCTGGGGCTGCGGGCCGTTGTCGCCGAGGGGGATCGTCTTGGCGACCGGCAGAGCCGGATCGACAAGACACTGGTTGCCGGTAAGCAGGACAAGGTCACGAGCCTGGTAGTCCTCGTTGTTGGCCGGGGGATTGGCCCCGCTGCCATCGTCGGGAGTCCCCGCCGTCAGGCGGAAATGGGGCTTGGGCACCGCCTCCCAGAGGGATTTTCGCAACGGGAAGGCGAACCATTCCCAGGCCAGCACATCCCGGTCGGGGGCGATATCCGTCAGGAAGGTATCATTCACATAGACGCAGTTGCGGAAGCCATGGGACTTGCTCTGCAAGCCATTGGCCTGGAACACCACGGCCGCGAATGCATCGGTGGTGGTGCCGGTTGCCGATCCCAGTTTGACCTTGGACACGCCCGAATCGCTGCTTTCCACCAGCGCCACCACCGGAATCGGCCCCCGGGACAGGGCCTCGCCGGGTCGGGGCGAGAGGATGCGGATGCTTCCCTTGGTCTCGCCCGGACGCTTCAGGGCCAAGTGCTGCCAGTGGGCCGTGCTCTCCCAGAGTTCGGTGGAGACCAGTTGCAGCGACTTCCCCTCCATCGCCACCTGGCAACCAGAGGCGAACAACGCCGGGGTACAAGCCTCCGGCAGGGGAATGAAAGCCGTTCCCTCGTCCCGGCTTTCCGGCAGCCGAATCCGTAGTGCGTTGCCGGTGGGAGAGGCCACCACGGTCCCCTCGCCCGCCGGGGCCTCAACGCCCTGGGCAGCAAAGAGGAGTTCACCCGCTCCCCGGTAGCGGACCCGCAGAACGAGTTGCTTGGCCTCCGTGACAACCGGCGGACAGACCGGAACGCTGAACCGGGTCAGCAATCGGGCGGGCTGCGGGTCCTTGCAGTCGATCCACGCCGTCCACAGATCCCGGTCCACCGTGCTGACCAGCCGGTAGCCGATGCCGTCGGTGGCCGGACGGCAGGAGAAGGAGACGGACCCCGTGACAGTGTGCCAGATGGCATCCACATCCTGGTAGACGTCGTTCATGTGCCGGTGCCCGGTGACCGTGTAGACCAGGTTACGGCCGACAAACAGGCGCAGCAGCTCCTCCTCGTTCGCAGTCTGAATCGCGGGATAGCGCAGGGGATGGTGTTGCGAAAGCAGGATCGGCGCGTCCTTGGGGATAGCCGCCAACGTCGCCTTCAGCCAGGCCAGTTGAGCCTCGTCGACAGCTCCCTCGTGGGCGAGCTTTCCATCCTGGAAAAGGACCGAATCCAGCCGGATTACCTGCCATCCCCCCACTGCGCGGCACGAATAGGGCATCTCACCGAAATACTCACGGAATCGTCCTCGGTAGACGGCATTGCCCGCCACCGCCTCGTGGTTGCCCGGCATAGCCAAGACCGGAGCCACAAACTGACGGATCACCGGCATCACGTTCTCGTACTCGGCCACGCTGCCGGTATCCGTCTGGTCCCCCGGCATCAACACGAAGGAGGGCTCCACCTGATTGACCTGCGCCACCACCCCACGCAACTCGGTCAGAGGGTCGTTGGCCGGCTTCTGGGTATCCGACACCACCGCGTAGAACAGCGGCGGCAGTTCCCCGGCAAAGGCGGCGCTACCAAGAACGAGACCGATGAGCAGGCTGAATACGCGCATGGGGCAATCCTCTGGACACGGAGAGTGGTGACGCACTATAGTCTGTTGTCCCGGTTACGGTTGGAAACCACACCGGATTCTCATTGGGAGGAAATGCCATGCAGACCACCAAACACCGACTCCGGACCGTCGGCCTCCTTTTGCTGATCGCGACGATCCTCGGCTCCATGCTCCCCCCGTTCTTCGCCTCCCCCCGGCACACCGGCATGAGTGTCGCCGAAAGGCAGGAGTTCGACCGGAAACAGGCCCAATGGGAAACGAAGTTTGCCCTGGTAGCCGGAATAGCCCTCGGAGCCAGCCTCGCCCTGATCATCGCGAGCTTCGCCATCCGCGCCCCGCGCGAGCCCGAGCCTACTTCAGGAAAGCAGTGAACGCGGTCCAGGGAGACACGGTGGGAACAGGGGCGACGATGTGGCAGAGTTGGCGGTCGCCGACGGGGTGGGGGACAGTGAGTTGCCAGTGGTGGAGGGCGATGGCGTCGCCGGGGAGGCGTTCGCGGGAGCCGTAGGTGGTGTCGCCGACGATGGGGCAGCCAGCGTGGGCGAGCTGGAGACGGATTTGGTGGTAGCGCCCGGTGAGGAGTTCGATGCGGAGCAGGCTGCGACCACCGACCGTGCCCAGCACGCGGTAGTCGAGCATCGCTTTCTTGCCGTCGGGGTGGTCG
>QKCY01000533.1 GCA_003245525.1 Victivallales bacterium
TCATCAACGGGCATCACGATCCCTTCGTCTACACCCACAGCCCCTCGCCCGAACCGGACCGCTGGAGCGAGCCGGAGAAGGTGTCCGCCGGTACCACCTACGCTGGCTTGGTCGTGGGACCGGACGACACCCTCTACAGCGTCACCCGCTGTTCCGATCCCGGCTACTATTTCCGCCTGACCCTCCACCGCAAGCGTCCCGGCCAGCCGTGGGAACAGCAGCACCTTGTGGTCCCCTGCAAACCCTACTACCACGTCTGGTACCACAAGCTCAGCATCGACCCGCGCACCGGTCGTCTCTTCCTCTCGTACTTCGCCCAGACCGGCTACATGTGCCTTTTCCGCGACGAACTCGAAGCCTTTCTCTACCAGCGTCCCGACCTAGCGGCAGCCATGCTTGGCACCGGCGAGCAAGCCAAACTCCCCCTCGGCACCTACCGCAGCAAGGAACGCAAGTACGAGTTCTACGGCATCCCCGGCGGCGAACCCGGCATCCTCACCAGCGCCGATGGCGGCACCACCTGGCACCTCGCCACCACCCCCGACTTCCTGCCGTGACCTCTCTGGGAACGCCGATCTCCTGATCGGCACTTCTTCCTCCTTGTGGAACGCCGATCTCCTGATCGGCACTTCTTCCTCCTTGTGGAACGCCGATTTCCTGATCGGCACTTCTTCCTCCTTGTGGAACGCCGATCTCCTGATCGACCTCCCGGAAAGCCGCCAATCAGGAGATTGGCGTTCCGAGGGCAGGGCAGACGCCTACTTCCTCTGCCAGGAGAGGACGATGGGGAGGCACCAGGTTTCGGCGGGGTGGGCGGGGAAGCCCGTGTTGTCGATGCGGGTGTAGAGGCGGAGGGTTCCATCTACACGTTCGCTGCGGTAGATGGGATAGGCGCGTTGGATGCCGTCTTCGGTAGTGACAAAGAGGGTGGTGGGACCGGGGGTGACGGGGGGGATGGAATCGAGGACGAAGTAGGATTCGTGGGCATTGCCGCCAACCCCATGCAGGACGCCGGAGTAGGAGGGGACGGAGGTCTTGAGGTTCACGTCTCCGGCTTCGAGATAGGTGCCTTCGGCCAGCAGGGCGGCGGTGGTGGTCGGCCCTTGGCGGCGAAGCACGGCCAGGCGGGCATCGGTGGCGACGGTCAAGCCATCCAGGGAGACCGTGCGGGGGATCGAGTTGAGCGTGCTGATGACGAGATCGGTGCCCTGATTGGTCTGGATAGCGGCGACAAGGATGTCGCCGTCGTCCTGTAGGAGCTTGATGCCTTGGACAAGGTCAGGTCCCTTGGGATGCCAGGAGAAGACGGTGGCGAAGGCGTCGAGCTGGTCGCCGCTACGGGTACGGATGAGGTAGGGCAGGGTGGCACCGCGATCCGTGTTGCGGTGGTCGCGTTGGCCCCAACCATCGCCGATGGTGACGGTTTCCCCGGCATGGGGAGGGACGTGGGCGGTGAAACGGTACTCGTCGGGAAAGGTCCATGCGACCTGCCACGGCCCAGCCGGAGAGGCGGTTCTGGGGTTGGCGAGGTCGAAGGCTTGGGGGATGGGTTGCAGGTCCAATCCCGTGGTTTCGCAGGTGGGCAGGGGACCGTGGAAGAGGTAGTGGCGCTCGGTGCCGCCCCGGACCCGGAAGATGTCCAGGAGATAGGCTCCGGCGGCGCCGTGGTCGACCTGGATCACCGTGCGACGGTACTCCTTGCCCTCGGGATAGGGATGAGCGGAGGCTTCCATGCAGCGGATCGCCCCTTCGCCGTGGAAGAGGTGGAAGGACCCACCCCGTTGGCGATCCTGTTCCTTGTCACCGACCAGCACCAGGTTGTGGGCGAAGGAGCGGTAGGTCATCTTCTTGTCGGGGTGGTCCCAGAGGTAGCCGAGGTCGGACAGGAGTTCGTGACCGTCCTGCCAGAGGTAGAGGTCAAGGCTGTCGTAGTGGTGGTGTCCGCCCCAGTTGGAGGCATTCAGCACCACCGTGCCCTCCCGGCCGGTCTCGCCCCGCCGCAGGTAACCTTGGGCGAGGTAGGGAAAGACGATATCGGGGAGGGAGAAGGACGGCAGTGGCTGGGCCAGATTGGCGGTGTCGCGGTAGAAGAGGGCGCTGACCGCCGTTCCGCCAGCAGGAGTGTCGGCAGCTTCCTTGAGAAAGGCCAGGTGCTTGGGGGTAGGGTAGGCGAGGGCGACCAGTTCGGCGAAGTCCGGGCGAATGGCGGAGGTCCGGTAGCTGTCGGCCAGCGGGGGGAACCGCAGGTTGCCTTGCAGGTTCCAGTAGAGTCCCTGCCAGCAGGTGCCGTAGACCGTGTCCCGGCAGGCGTTGAAATGGTCCAGACGGCTCCCGTCGGGGGCGGTGTAGCCAGGTGGATCGGAGTAGTCGCGGAAGGCCTCGGCAAAGGCGCCGATGCCGCTCATGGTCATCATGGCATAGGCGGCGGACTCGCTGGTGCCGCCATCCGGCAGGAACCAGTCGTCCACGGTTCTCAGGAAACCATCGAGCCCGAAGTGTACCAGACCGGGATGCCCCACCACCAACCCCACGATGGCTGCCCCGGCGCGATTGCCCACGCTCTTGTTGTTGATGCTGGGATCGCAGGCAGCGAGATAGGTGCTTTCCAGGAGGACATCGCGCTCGATCCGCAACCGGTCTTCGGGAGAGAAGACAGGGGAATTGGCCATCAGATCGTAGGCCACCGCCACGCGGATCACCCAGGTGCCATCCATGCCCGCCGTGCCGACCCGGCTGGCGGACCAATAGCCCGTGTAGACCTTGCGATCGGGTTGGTTCGGAGGACAGACCAATTCGTCGGTCGGCAGATTCTGGATCTGCTCGGCGGCGAGGTGGGGCGGACAGTCGGCGTACTCGTTATAGCCGTAGCCGGCGCGGACCAGCCAATGGGGGAGGGTGTCGGCGAGCCGGAGAAGAATGGTGCGGGCGGCTAGGGCGTAGGCGGGGTTTCCGGTCAGCGCATAGGCCTTGCCCAAAGTGTCGAGCACGCTGGCAACGTGGGTTACCTTTTGGGCTCGGATGATGCCCGCCGGGCTGGAACGGGCCTGTCTGTAGCCGAAGCAGATGAAGGTGTTGCCATCGACAAAGGTGAAGGACTGGCGCGGGTCCCAGGTGCTGGAGACAAGGATGCTCTCGGGGTACTTCTCATTGGGAAACACCGTCCCGCAGGCCTGGCAGACCAGTCGGTCGGGATGGTCGGGGGACCACTTCCATTGCCCATTGGGATGCCAGCGTTTGCCCTGGTCGCGGCAAGCCGGGCACGGGCCATAGCAGCCTGCGGTGGTGACGGGGATCATGGTGTCCAGCCAGGCCGCCGTGATCTGGGGGGCAAGCTTGTCCGCCGACGCGGCCAGGCGATCACGGGTCTGCCGCGCCCAGTCCTGTTCCGCCAGGTTGCGTCGGGCCCGCTCCAGATCGGCCGGACCGAAGAGGGAGCAGGGATGCTGGACGGTTCCCCGATAGGTCTGCCATTCGGCCCAGTCCTTGGGATCGCTGTAGCTCAGTCCTGCCGCCATGGTGGTGAGTCCCGTACCGAGAAGCCAACAGGTCCACATCGCGCAACGCATGGGTAGGTCTCCAGTCCGTCAACGAATCATGGGAGAACCTAGCCCGTTGCCCGATGCTGGCAACTACTTGGTCTTCATGGCCGGAACGGCTGCCAGCAGGATCCCGAGAGCGACGATGGCCAGCAGTCCGGCCCCAGTATAGAGGACCGGGAAGCCGTAGTGCTGGGCCACGATGCCACCGATGGCGCTGCCCAGAATCCCCCCAGCACCGGTCGTAAGGGCGGCGAAGGTCGTCTGCGCGGTGCCCTGCAACTCGCGCGGGACGCATCGGCTCACGTAGGTCACGCTGGCCGTGTGGGTGGCGCCAAAGGTGAGGGAGTGGAGGAACTGGAGCGGCCAGATCATCCAGACGTGGGTGGCTGCCGCAAAGCCCAGCAGGCGGACGGCGATCCCGACCAAGCCAAGGGCGTAGAAGTTGCGGGCTCCGATCCGGTCGATGATCCGGCGGCTGAAGAAGATGACGGGCATCTCGCTGATCGGCCCGATGATCCAGAGGAAGCCGGGCTTCTCGAACCCGAACTGCTCGATCAGGAAGAGGGTGAAGAAGCTGTAGTAGGCCATCATGGCCATACGGCCGAGGAAGGCGGCGAAGGTGAAGCAGATGAAGGAGCGGCTGAGCAGGTTCCGCAGGTGCGGCGACGGTCCCTCCGGCTGGGCGTGGGGGGAATCGGCGTGGGCCGGGCGCTTCGTCTCGGGCAGAACGAACAGCACGGTGAGGAAATGGACAATCCCGGCAACCAGCATGGCCCCGAGGATCATGTGGCCGGTGGTAGTCTGCGAAATACCCAGGAGTTCGAGGCTCAGCACCCCGAGGATGAAGCCGGTGGAACCGCCGATCCGGATCCGGCCATAGTCGCCGGGCCGCTCGTGGAGGTAGCGGAAGGTAATGCCGTCGGTGAGTGGAATCACCGACCGGTAGAAGAAACCGAAGAGCACGGCGACGGGCACCGCCAGCCAGAGGGTGGTCGTCAGCCCAAAGAGCAGGAAGGTGGGGGCGGTCCCCAGTACCGCGAGGCCCAGGACGAGACGGGGGCGACCGGTGCGGTCCACGAGGTAGCCCCAAATGGGCGGGGCAAGGACCGCCATGCACTCGAAGAAGCCGAGGATCAGGCCCACCTGGGTCTTGTCGAATCCCCGGCAGACCAGCAGCTTTTGCAGGTAGGGGGTGCAGACGGCAAAGGGGATGTAGAGGGCGATGTAGACGAGCAGGAAGCGAAGTCCGTCATATCCCTCGAAATGGTGGCTCGAGCGTGCGTCGGTGGCGGGCATGGGCTATCTCTTGCCGAGGCTAGTTGACGGACTTCCGTTCCAGAACCAGTTCGGCGGCAAGGCGGACGCAGTCCGGGCAACTGAGCTTTCTCTGGGCGCGGACCTCCCGGCAGGTCGCAGCCCCCGCTTGCCGCTCGAACTCGGCGCGGATGGCGGCCTTGTCCTCGGGGCTATCGACCAGTTCGAGGGCGGAATGAAGCGCGCCGCAGAAGCCTTCGGGGGCCCGACCGCCGCCGTGGGCGGCAGCAGCGGCAATGCGTTCGTCGGACACTCCCAGCATCTGCTGGAATCCGCGCAGCACGGCCTGGGCGCAGTTCGCGGTACGCTGGGCATGGGCATCGACGGCGGTGGCTACGGGCATGGATATCGCCTTGGTCTGCTTGGTTACGAAAAATCGAAGCCGGAAAAGTACCCCCAAGTCGGGCGGCTTCAACTGCTCGCAGCGTGGGGCGGAGGCAAAGGTGGGGCATACGGCTATATTTCACCGCCACTCTTCGACGACGACCGCCAGGAATCGCGCGCATGATCCAGAAGTGTCCTCACTGCAAGACCGACGTGATTTTCAGCCGGGATATCTGTCCCGCCTGCGGGCATCCCTCGCGGGACGAGGAACGGGGCGAGGCCACCTACCTGGGCGAAGCCAAGTCCGATGGGCGACCCATTTACAACCAGGTGATAGAGACCGCCATGACCGCCCGCCAGCGGCATGGCCGGATTCTGGTTGGGCTGATCTGCGGGGCCGTCCCCATTCCCTGGGTCGCCTACAGCGCGGTGGGGCTTATCTGGCTCAAGCCCGATTTCTGGGGCTTGCTGGTCACGCTGGTGGCGGCGTGGGTGGTCTACCACCTCTGGTACGGTCGCCCATGGGCCTACTGGCTGGCTGCTGTGGGCACCTTGCTGGCGGGCGGGGCCGGACTGGGCCGGGCCGTCCTGCAGTTCAGGAACGAATACGGCATGAACGCGGTGCAGGTGATGGCCTACGTGATCTTCTCCTTGGTCTATCTCTGGTGCGCGTGGCAGCTCTTCCGCTGTCCGGATGTCAAGGAGTTCCTGAAGTACCAGGTCAAGCACACGCCCGAGTACTAGGAGACGACATGACCGGCGACCGACTGGCGCGGCAGGTGGCCTTCCTGCTGGAAGTGGACCGGCTGAAGGGGATTGGCCGCCAGTCCTATGTGCTCGGCGGCGAGCGGAAGGAGAACTCGGCCGAGCACAGTTGGCATGTGGCCCTGATGGCGCTGGTGCTGGCCGAATACGCTCCCCCGGAGGTGGACCTGGCCCGCGTGGTGCGGATGCTGCTGGTCCACGATCTGGTGGAGATCGATGCCGGCGACGCCTATTTCTACGATGCGGCAGCGAACGAGGCCAAGCCCGACCGCGAGCAGGCGGCGGCGGAACGCATCTTCGGCTTGCTTCCTTCGGACCAAGCGGCCGACCTGCGGGCGGCCTGGGAGGAGTTTGAGATAGGCGAGACCTCCGAGGCCCGGTTCGCCAAGGGCATGGACCGGCTGATGCCTCTGCTCCACAACCACCATACCCAAGGGCGCAGTTGGCGGGAGCACGGCATCCGCCGCGGACAGGTCGAGAACCGCCTGCTGCCCGACCTTGCCAAGGCCAGCCCCGCCTTCCATGCCCTGGCTGTGGCTCTGATCGACGATGCGTTCAAGCGCGGCTGGCTGGTGGAGTAGGGCATATGCCACGGGTGCGGGGGCGTTCCGGCGTTGCGGATGGAACCTCCCACTTTGCCGCGGTTCCATAGGAATGGCGGGAAGGACCTTGGGCCCAAGACGGTCCTTGGGGCTTGCTGCCGCCGAGACGCTGTTGACATGGCGTGTTGGCTGATTGATCGTGTTCTGCCGGTTCCAGTTATGGATAGTCATCACGATTGGGAGGCGAATCATGAAACGGCATTCTACGGCGGCGCTGTACGGGAGTGTTCTTGCCCTGTGGGGCTGTTTCTGCCTCGGGGCGGACCGGGCTCAGGATGGAACTACCCAGCCCGGGGTCGAGGCCTTGACCCGTGGCCCCATCCACGAAGCCTTCGCCCAACCCCTTGACCTGGACGAAGAAGCCCCGATCGTGATCGGTCAAGAACCTCCGGACCCGATTGAGGAGATTCCCCCGGACGAGAAGCCCGAGGGTGACAATGTGGTCTGGATAGCGGGCTACTGGCAGTGGGACAACGAGCTCAACGATTTCATCTGGGTCTCGGGCTGCTGGCGGGCCGTGCCGCCGGGAACCGCCTGGGTACCGGGCTACTGGCGGGAGACGAACCAAGGCTACGAGTGGATCGCGGGCTTCTGGAAGAACGCGGACACCCGCAAGATCGCGTACCAGACGCCGCCCCCCGAGACTTTGGAACGGGGGCCGACCAGCTATGCCCCGGCGGATGACCGGATCTGGGTCCCCGGATGCTGGGTCTGGCAGTCGTCCTTCTGGCACTCCGGTCGCTACGCGTGGCGTCCCGGCTTCTGGCTGGCCGCTCGCACCGACTGGGTCTGGGTGCCCGCCCACTACGTCTACACCCCCCATGGCTATATCTTCGTGGAAGGGTACTGGGACTACGCCCTCGAACGGCGCGGCGCCGTGTTCTTGCCCGTCTATTGTTCGCCGGAGGCCCGGGTCCGGGTGAGTTTCGTCTTCTCTCCCTATCTGGTCTTCGATGTGAGTTTCCTGACTCGGAACCTGTTCTGTTCGCCGCGGCGGCATCACTACTACTACGGAGACTACTATGGAGACCGGTACTTCGCCGACGGCTACCGCCCGTGGTTCGAACCGTCTCGCCGGAGCCGCTGCTACGAACCGATTTTCTCCTATGCGCAATGGCATCACCGCGACGACCGTGGCTGGGCCAACCGGCAGCGGTCGGACTACGAGTACCGTCGCGACCACGACGACGCGCGTCCTCCCCGAACCTACCGGAGCATGGAGGACCACGACCGGCGGCGGTCGGGCTCGCAGGGGCGCGAATCGCGGGTGGCGCGGCCTCTGGCGGAGGTCGTCCGGGATGCCGACAGCAAGGTGAGGTACGAGCGGGTCAGCCCAACGCGCCGCGAGGAAGACCGGTCGCGCGGCCGCCAGCTCGGCGACTACCGGGAGGAAAGATCGCAGTGGGAGACCCCGGCTGACGAGACCAGACGGCCGGTCGGGGAGCGCGACAGCGCCGATACGACCAGACGACCGGTCGGGGAGCGCGGCAGCGCCGATACGACCAGACGGTCGGTGGGCGACCGCGACAGTGCCGACCGGTACCGCCAGCCGGTTACGCCTCCCACCCAGGTCCAGATGGTGCCGCCGGTTCGGGAGTCTACCGATCAAACCAAGACGCTTCCGCAGTCCAGCGAGCGCCGTGAAGGCAGCCGCGACAGCGGCAACCGGGACCGCCGTACGGTTACCCCTTCCACCGAAGGGCGTATGGCACCACCGGTACAGGAGTCCGATGACCGAACAAGCACGCCCCGTCAATCCGGCGAGCGGCAGGACAGGAGCCGGGGCAACGACAGCCGGGGTAGCTCCACAGTGACTCCGCCCACCCAAGGTCGGGTCATCGTCGTGTCGCCAGGGGAGTCCCCGGCTCCCACCCGGTCGCTTCCCCAGCCAACCGAGCGGCGCGACGCTACTCGCCCCTCGGGGGGCAACCCCCAGCCGGTGGTTACGCCAGCCCCCGAAACCCGCGTGACCGTCACTCCCCGGCAGGGGGATTCCGGCGGCGAACGGCAGACGACCCGGTCCGCTGAACGGGTGGAGCCCCGTACGGTGCGGGTCCCCGTCTCTCCGATCACGGTCGAGCGCCGGTCGCGCACCGAGTCGGCAACCCCGCCTGCAACCCCCAAACCTCCCAAGGCGGATCCCAACGCGACGCGGACCGAGGGAAGCGGCAGTACCTCGTCAAGTGACGACAGTCGGGGAAGCCGGAGTTCCGAGAGGGATCGGCGCAACCGCTAGCCGGGCACGGCGAACTCCTTGCGATGCAGCGCTACATTGGGCAGCAAAGCGGGCGGCACGCCCCGGGCGTGGAGACCGTGACCGACCAGGCGCGATGCGAACGAGGGCAGCTATGCAGTCGACAGACGGCAAGACCGACGGCGGACCCGCAGCGGAATACCTTCCGACCCTGACCCAGAAGGAGTTGGGCGGCAAGATCTCCATGTTGGGGATCAAGAAGGCCAACACCCGGCTTTGGCAGATGTGCATCCTCGGCATTCTGGCGGGACTCTACATCGGCCTGGGCGGTCATGTGTTCCTGGTGGCGTTGAGCCAGGGAGCGGGGACCATTGTCGGCGGTACGGTGTTCAGCGTGGGTCTGGTGCTCGTGGTCGTGGCCGGTGCCGAGCTTTTCACCGGCAACATCATCCTAGTGGTGGGGACCATGACCGGCCTGATCTCGCTGCGCAAGACGTTGCGTAACTGGGGGACGGTGTATCTGGGCAATTTCATCGGGGCCTACGGCCTGGCCATGGTGGTGTGGGCGACCGGCCTACTGGGCTCGCATCGCGTCCTGAACACCTTGGGAAAGGTGGCCTGGCGGGTGTCGGAGGCCAAGCTGTCCCTCTCCTTCGGCCAGGCGTTCAGCCGCGGTGTCCTGTGCAATATCCTGGTCATTCTCGCCATCATCATGGCCACCATGTCCAA
>QKCY01000382.1 GCA_003245525.1 Victivallales bacterium
AGCCAGAGCATCTGGGGCAGGGTCCAGGTCGGAGCGGCCATCTGGTAGGCGGTCTCGAAGATCGCCTTGCCATGCTTCTCGTTGAGCTCGGCGGACTCGGCGACGGCCCGCTGGTCGGTCCACATGATGGTGGGGCGCACCACCTGCATGTCGCCATCAAGCAGCACCGCGTTATGGGTGCTGGCATCGAGGGCGATGGCGGCGATGCGACCGAAGTCGATCCGCTGGCGCAGGTCGGCCAGCAGTTCCCGCAACACCCGGCACCAGTCCTCGGGGTCCTCCTCGGCCCAGCCGGGATGGGGACGGTGGGTGGGGTATTCGCCGAAACCTTCGGCCAGAATGCGCCCGGTCTCGTCGATGGCGGTCACCTTGCAGCCGCTGGTGCCAAGGTCGATGCCGAGCAGGATCAAGCGGTAGTGCTTGTTGGGCTGTGCTTGGCTCATGCGGGCTTCCCGGCGACGGCGGCGGCGTGGGCGGAATCCTTGTGGGAGATGAAGCCGCGGTTGTTGGCCCCGGTCATGACCCAGAGGTAGTACATGGTGTAGCCGGGGGCGGTGACCACCGGATGGTAACCCTCGGGGATGGCCACCGTGTCGTTCTCGCGGACGGTGTAGGCGGCGTCCGTGGCGAGGTCGTCGGTGTAGACCTTCTGGATGCCGAAGCCGCCCTCGGGATTGAAACGGAAGAAGTAGAACTCCTCCATGTCGATCTCGTCGGGCAGGTTGTCCGCATCGTGCCGGTGAGGCGGATAGCTCGCCCAGTTGCCGGAGGGCACCCAGGCCTCGCCGATGAAGAAGTGGCGGGTGGCGAAGTTGTCGCCGATCATGACGATGGCGTCGCGGGTGAAGTTCTCCTTGCCAATCCGCATGAAGGAGGACTCGACCTCGTCGGGGCGGACCAGCACCGGCTCGCTGTCCAGATCGCTGGGCGACTCGGAGACGGCGACTTCCACGTCCGTGACCGCCGTCACCGTGTAGGCCCGGCTATGGGGGATATAGACGGTGAAGGGGTAGCCGGAGAAGACGTCCTTGCGTTCCCCGATGGCACCGAAGTCGAAACCGTCGCCCTGCACGCTACAGGTGCCGCCGAGGACGACCAGCGCAATCTCGTTGCCCCCGGAATTGGCGGACCAGCTCTCGCCAGCCGCCAGCTTGAGCAGGCCGAAGCCAGTCAGGGCCATGCCGCGCTCGCCGATGCCGAAGATGCGATTGAAACCGGGGTTGGCCGGACAGGGAATGTGGTGATTCATGATTGCTTTCCCTTGCAGGAATGGTAGGTGGTCACTTCTGGGGGGCGTTCCACAGGGACTCAGCCCCCACGATGCCGCCGTCGGGCCGCACGCGGCGGGCGGGGCTGTCGGGACGCAGGCGGAAGTCGCCGTTGGCGGCGTCCACGAACCCGGGGTCGGCAAAGATGGAGTGCTGGTCGAAGCCGGTCTTCTCGCGATAGCCCTCGATATCGTCTGCCGGGAGCTTGTCCTTGAAGAAGTAGCAGAGATAGCCGTCGGGCTCGTACCAGAGGTTGTAGTCGATGTCGGGGAGCGGTTTCCAGCCCGCGCTGAACCGGCTGCCCCAGTCGGTGCTCTGGCAGAAGATGTTGTACTTCATCTCGATCCCGGAGCTCTGGGCCGTGTTGGTGTACAGCATCAGGTGACTGCCGTTCGGGTTCGGCCGCTGGGCATGGGACCAGACGACGCCCGCGTTGACGCAGGTGTTGTTGATGAAGCGGACGTTGCGCGTCTCCGCCGTCTCGGGATTGTTCCAGTACTCGAAGGAGTACTCCGCATTCCAGATGATGTTGTTGCGGTAGGTGATGTTGATCTCTTTGGTGCCGTCGCCGCGCCCTTGGTTGGTGAGGGCCGCGTCGTAGATCTCCCAGAGCCGATTGCCCTCGACCAGATTGTCGTGCGCGCTACCCCAGAACTCGATGCCGTTGCCGAAGCGGACCGGGCGGCCGTTCTTCATGTACTGCAGACTGCCGCCGATGTAGGAGATGTCGCAGTTACGGATGGTCAGGAACGCCGTGTCCCCGCCACCGAAACCATGGGCCGCGCCGTAGCGCACGGCCAGCCCGTCGTAGACCACATGGTGGGCACCGCCCTGGCTGACGATGTGGCGACGCAGGGCCAACTCGATGCTGTCGTACAACTTGCCGGGGTTCTCGGGGGACTTCAGGAAGACCTGGCCAGTCGTCTGATCGTAGAAGTAGTCCAAGGGCTCCGTCAGATCCTCGCGACTGAACCGTTTCCGGGCCGTCGCGTTGCTGTGATTCAGCACCACGATGCCCACGTCCAGCGACAGGGCTTCTCCACCGGTGCAGGTGGTGGCGCGCAGGTCGATGGGCTGGAACTCGAAGACCGCACCGACCGGCAGCTCGCCGCCCAGGCTGGAGTGCAACCGGGGAAACTCCCCTTGGCCGGTCAGATTGAGGCGGATTCTGAACTCCTGCCACTCCTTCGTGATGTTGGCCCCGGTCCCCGTGCCATAGCCGTTCCAGGGCTTGCCCCCCTTGCGCACAATGATGGTGGGCAAGGTGAACGGGATGGAGGACCGGGCCCGGAAGCGGAAGGAGACCATGTTGGCTGTCCCCACCGCTTCCCATTCCGGGAAGGGGCCCCAGAGCTGGATGTGGTTGCCGGACTTGCCGGCATTCTTGCAGGTCATGCGGTAGGCCACGCCGTCGTCGCCGACTTCCCGCTGCACATCGACGTCCGCGCCGCTCTCCCGATGCAGGCTCCACTCGCTCTGGTGGTAGTCCATGATCGGGGTGGCGCTGTCTTCGTACTCGGGGGCGCGCGTGGCCCAGACGCCATCGCCGGCCGCGACCCAGTCTTGCGGATTGTCAACGGCTACGGAGCCAAGCAGAGCGGGCTTCTCGCCCTCGCCATAGGACGTGTAGGTGACGGGAGCGCCTTCCGCGCCGCTCTTGGGCGAGAGGCTCCCCCGCCACTGACCGCCACAGGCAAAACGGACCGTGTCGCCGGGCTGTAGGTCCGCCGCGTTGACCTGGCCGAGGCTTTGCCACGCTTCGGCGGGCGAGGTCCCCGCGTTGGCGTCGTTCCCCTTCGCCGAATCCACGTAGAACTCTCGGGCACCAAGCGTTGTAGCCATGGCCAGAACCCCCAGCAGAATCCGTTTTGCCGGTCGCGTCATTGCTCGCCCCCTACATCGTTACGGGTTTGATTCCCATCCACTTGCAGAACAGCTTCAGTTCGGTCTTCAGGTCGGCATAGCCGACCGTGTAGTGGTGCGAGAATCCACCTTCGATGATGGTCTCGACCAACGTGGGCAGGGGCGTCTCGAAACGGATGCGGAGCGGATTGCCGGGCAGGGCGATGCGCGTTTCCAGACCCTCGCCACCGGCGATGAGGAAGCGGTAGTTGCCGTCGGCATCCTCGCCGAACTGGGAGAAGGTGACCGGGCCGGGCTTGAGGGCGAAGTCGTGGGTGACGCCCTTGATGTTGCCGCCGTCCATGACGGAGTGCTTGGCCAGTTCGCTGGAGCAGCCTTGGTCGCAGAGCGAAATCGGCGCGGCACCGCAGTGCCAGCCGACGCCCACGTTCTCCTCTTCCTCGAAGGAGATGAGATCGCAGTAGAAGGGCGCCTGCGCGCTGAGTTCCTTCAGAACCAACATGGCCACGGCACCGTAGACATCGCCCTCGCAGGCGGCAACCATGCCGTCGTTGGTGAGCTGGCCGACCGTGGAGCACACGGCGATGCCGTAGATGTCGCCGAACTGGGGCCAGCACTTCACGGCGAAGCCGTCGAGCCCGAGCTTGTCGCGGAAGCTAACGAACGCGCCGTAGAGACGCGCGGCCTTGCGCAGGTGCTCTTCGGAGACCTTGGCGCAGGAGCCGGTGCCCTTGGTGATCTTCTGGTAGGCGGCTTCCGCCTCTTCATCGCTCAGCTTCTCGGCGGCATCGACAATCTCGAGCAGGTCGATGTACTTGATCTCGACGCCGAGTTCCTTGCGCAACTGCATCTCGTTGAAGCAGGAGGTGTAGAAGCCGGGGACGCGGGAGCCGACCATGCCGATGCGGGCGGTCTTCAGCTTCTTCATGGCGGCGGCCACGCGGAAGTGGCGGGCCATGCTCTCGGCGATGGTGTCCGGGGTGCCGAAGACGAAGCTGTAGGGGTGGCCGAGCTTGGTCAGGGCGTGGGCGTTCATGTTGCAGGCGCAGAAGGAGTTGGCCTTCAGACGGCCGCCGTCGAAGGGGGGCTCCGGCATGCCCCAGAGGATCACCGGCACGCCCACCTGCTGGGCGAGAATCGGGGTCATGCTGCCAAGCGGGAAGGTGACGTAGTGGAAGACCATCACGTCCACTTCCTGGCGACGGAACTCGGCGGCCAAGGCGACCGCATCAGCATCGCTGGTCAGCAGCGGACCGGCGACCACTTCGACGCCCAGGGCTTCCAGGGCCTCGATCGACTTGCGCCGCATCTCTTGCAGCGTGGGGTTGATCCAACTGAGCTTGGCCTGGGGAGCGTACCCGACTTTCAGTTTCATCGCGAGAATCCTCTTTCTGCCGATACTGGCACGATTACCGCAAAACGTCCACTTCGGCGCGGGTGGGGATGGCAGTACGCCCCCCCAGCGCGCGGCATTTCAACCCGGCCACCACCGTCGCGAACTGCATGCATTCGCGCAGTTCCGGCGTCTGCCCGGCTTTGACGAAGTCCACATAACGGGTGACAAAGGCCCCGTGGTACACGTCGCCTGCCCCCGTGGTGTCCACGATCGGCTCCACGGGATGGATGGGGAGGGTGATGGTTTCCCGCCCATCGCTCATCATGCTGCCCTGTTTGCCCAGCGTGACCCCGGCCCATTTCGCGCCCCGCTCGTGCAGGGAGCGGATCGCGGCGGCGGGGTCGTCCCGGCCAACCAGCCCGCGCGCAAAAGGTTCGGAGGCGATGACCACATCGCAGGAGGGCAACAGGCTGCACGTGCGGTCGTTGTAGGTGCCCGCATCGAGGAAGACGGTACCGCCCCCCGCCCGGACTGCGGCCGCCGCCTGGATGGCGGCGGCGGGGTGGTGGCTGTCCAGATGCAGCGCATAGGTGTCCGAGAAGGCAGTAGGATCGATGTCCTTCGCGTCTAGATAGGCGACGGTGCCCAGGGACCAGGCGATGGACCGGCTGCCGCTCGCGGCGTCGATCCAGCAATAGGCCACGGGCGAGGCCGCTCCGGTCTGCACTTGGACAAAACGGGTATCAATCCCCTCGGCGGCGAGCTGATGCAGGATCTCCTGGCCGTCGGCATCGTCGCCGGTGGCGCTTACCAGGGCGGTGCGCAGGCCAAGCCGGGCGGCGGCCACGGTGGCCGTGCTGGCCGGTCCGCCGCCTTGCCGGAACATGCTCTGGATCTGGACCTTGTCGTCGAGCGGGATGCGGGGCAGGACGCAGTAGGTATCCATGCCTCCGTAGCCCAGTCCGACGAAATCATAGGTGCGTTCGCGCATGGTGGCCTCAGGCGTTGAACTCGGGAGAGATGACGTCCTTGAAGGCGGCGAACATCTCGCCGGCCATTGCCCGGATCTCGGCCAGGGAACAGACGGCCTTGGTCAGCGGATCGTGGCAGAGGGCGTGGACGATCATTTCGCGGTCGCGATTCAGGAAGCCGTTGGCGACGAGGTGCTGGGTCGTGATCATGGCCCGGTTGAGTCCGGCCAGGTGCTCGGGCATCTCGCCGACCGCACAGGGCTGGACCCCGCAGCGGTCCACCAGGCAGGGCACCTCCACGCAGCACTCGCGGGGATAGTTCGAGATCAGCCCGTTGGTGTTCATCACGTTGCCGTTGATCCGGGTGGGGACGCCGGTCTCCATGGCCTCGATAATCTGTACGCCGTACTCCTCGCTGCGGTTGAGATCCGGCTTCTGGTCGGCGGAGAGAATCCGCTCCAGACTTTTCTTCCAGTTGCGCTGCATCTCCTCGCAGAGTTCAAGCGCCGCATGCGAGACTCCGACGCTCATGCGTTTGCCGGGGGTGGATTCCTCGCCTTCAGGCACGTAGCAGAACTGGTCGATCAGATCGCGGCGCTGACGGAAGTAGGGCACGTATTCGCTGCTGTGTCCGCTGGCTTCCGTGCAGAAGGAACCGAAGTGGCGGAAGATCTCGAAGCGCACCTTGTCGCGCTGGTAGACCTTGGGGTCGTTCATGGCTTCGCGCAGGCGGGGATAGGCATCCTTGCCCTGGTGCTCGAAGCGGAGGAAGAAGGCTTGGTGGTTGACACCGACGCACTGCGTCGCCACTTCGTCCGCCGGAGCGCCGATGTAGGAGGCCATGGACTTGGCCGTGTGCTGGACGCCGTGGCAGAGGCCGACCATGTTGACCCCCGTGCCCTTGGTCAGCGCCCAGACGTTGATGCTCATCGGATTCACGTAGTTGAGCAGCAGAGCCTTCGGGCAGACCCGCATCATGGTCTCGGCGACCAGTGTCAGCTCCGGCAACACGCGCAACGCCCGGAAGACCCCGCCAGGGGCGAGGGTGTCCGCTACCACCTGGTCCACGCCATACTTGGCCGGGATTTCGTGCTCCAGTCGCTGGTGGTCGAGGGTGCCGGACCGGAAGATGGTCAGCACATAGTCCGCTCCGGCCAGCGCCTGTTCCAGATCCGTCGTCGCGACGATATCGGGCTCGATGCCCAGCGCCTCGCCGATCCGCCGGGTGACGGCCACGGTGTTGCCCAACCGTTCGGCGCTGATGTCCATCAGGGCCAGTTGGGATTTCTGCAGCGACGGCCGCAGCAGGATGTCGGTGATGAACCGGCGGGCGAAGATGACCCCGCCTGCTCCGATGATGGCGATCTTGGGCATGTCCGGCAAATCCTCGCAGTAATACCTGGTGTGGCGGTCAAGATAGACCCGGTTGTTGTCTCGTCAAGATATAAAATGAGAAATAGTGATTCAATGTGATACGCTTATCTGTATCTGATTTGGCTGTGTTTTCGGAGGATTGCACCGGGGGTGGAGGTGGATTTCTTGACTTTGTGATAAGATATGAGAAGTTGTTGCCGGGAACTTGCTCAACCTATCATCTCAACCTCTCAGGAAACCTATGGCGCAACTGGCGGACATTCGGCGGCAGGACATGCAGGAGTACCTGCGCGAGCGGGGGCACGCCAGTATTGGCGAGCTGTGCGAGCGGTTCGGGGTCTCCGTGGCCACGGCTCATCGCGATCTCAACGAACTGCTGGCGAGCGGCGTGGTGCGCAAGGTCCATGGCGGGGTCGAGTACACCGCGCCGCCGGGGACCGAGGAGAACTGGAACAGCGGATTCGCGACCCGGCTGCGCCGCAACTGCGAGGGGAAGATGACCATCGCCGCCAAGGCGCTGGCGCTGCTGGAGGAGGACGACGTGGTCTTTCTCGACTCCTCGACCACCTGTCTGCATCTGGCGCGAGCTATCCGGGGCAGTTCGTTGCATCGCCTGACCTTGGTCACCAACTCGAACGCCATCGCCGCCGAGTTCCCCGCTTTCCCGCGCAACTTCACGCTGCTTTCCCTGGGCGGTTCCTACAATCCCCAGCTCAATTCCTTCCTCGGCGGCATCACCCGTGAGTCTGCCCGCCACCTGCGGCTGCGTAAGGTCTTCCTGTCGGCGGTGGGAGTTTCGGCCGATGGTGCCTTCACCTTCCACGAGGACCACGCCGCTTTCCTGCGCGAGTTGATCGAGCGGGGGGAGCAGGCCATTCTCCTGGCGGACGCCAGCAAGTTCGAACGGGAAGCGCTGTTCCGCGTCTGCGAACTCTCGGGCCTCTCGCTGATCGTCTCCGACGGGGCTCCTCCTGCTGCGGTTGCGAGCGCCTGCGCACAGGCGGGCTGCGGTATCCGGTAGTACGGTACCGGACGATCTCGAACCCGAGCAAGGAAACCGCTTGTGAAATCCATTCTCTTCAATGCGTTCCCCGGCGGCGCGAACCGCGCCCTGACCTTCAGCTATGACGACGGCGTCTTTCAGGACCGGCGGCTGGTCGAGATCTTCAACCAGCATGGCATGAAGGGCACGTTCCACCTGAATGCCGGTCTGCTGGGTCGGAAGCCCCGCCACCTGGATACCGAAGAGATCGCTACCTTGTTCGCCGGACACGAGGTGTCGGCTCACTCCTTCACCCATCCCTTCCTCGACCACGTGCCGACCGCCGCCATCGTCCAGCAGATGCTGGAGGACCGGAAGCTGCTGGAATCGCTGGTGGGGTATCCGGTGCGCGGCATGTCCTATCCCTACGGCACCACGAATGACGTGGTGGTGAAGGAACTGGGCGCGCTGGGCATCGAGTACTCGCGCACCACCAAGGCCACGCGGAGCTTCGACCTGCCCGAGGAACCGCTGCGCTGGCATCCCACTTGCCACCACAAGCACGACATCGCGGCGCTGGGCCAGGAGTTCCACACTCGCGGCGACCGCTATGGCAACCGCCAGCATCTGTTCTACGTCTGGGGCCACAGCTACGAGTTCGACAACGACCAGAACTGGGATCTGATCGAGTCCTTCTGCGCCAGCATGGCCAATCACCCGCGGACCTGGTACGCCACGAACATCGAGATCCTGGACTATCTGCGCGCCCAGTCTAGCCTGCGCTTCTCGGTGGCCTGCGATCTGGTCCATAACCCGAGCGCGATTCCAGTCTGGCTGACGGCGGACGGACAACTGCGCGAGATCGCCCCCGGAGCCACGGTTGCCCTGTAAAGGGTGGCTGCCTGCGATCAACGGGGTTACATTGCGGTTCATGCCTCAAGCAACACGGCGGACTGTCGGCCCGGCACTCGTAAGCCCGCATCCACAGGATGTGCATGGGGATTTCTAGGGCGCGATGACGAAGGGAGGACGACCCTCCCCGCGACGACCCGGAAAGGTGGTGCCAGATGGCAGCGGCAGGCGACACGGTGGCGGTGCATTACAAGGGCACGCTCAACGACGGCAGTGTGTTCGATTCGTCCGAAGGGCGCGAGCCCCTGGAATTCGTGCTCGGCAGCGGGCAGGTGATCCCCGGTTTCGACCAAGCCGTGGCCAGCATGGCCATCGGCGAGACCAAGACGGTTGTCATTCCCTGTGCCGAAGCCTACGGCGAGGTGAACGACGACATGATGATGGCGGTCCCCAAGGCGCAGATTCCGCCCCAGATCCAACCCGAGGTGGGAATGATGCTCCAGGTCACCACGCCCCAGGGGCCCATGCCCGTGCGGGTGAGCGAGGTGAACGAGGATGGGATCGTGCTCGATGCCAACCATCCCCTGGCCGGTCAGGATCTGACCTTCGAGCTGGTCCTCGTCGAGGTCCGTTAGGCGCGGCGCTATTTCGTCCCCATTCGCAGGGACTGGCTTCCAGCCAACGTGGCCGGAGCGGCCCGCTCCGGAATCCCCGCCGGAGCCAGCGGCTCCGGCCACGGAATCTGCCCTCCAGCCAACGTGGCCGGAGCGTCCCGCTCCGGAATCCCCGCCGGAGCCATCGGCTCCG
>QKCY01000219.1 GCA_003245525.1 Victivallales bacterium
TCCATCTGCTTTACCAGCTCGTAGAACATGCCGTCCGCGCGCTGCGTATCGAGAATGAAGTCGAGGAAGCTCCTGAGGTCGTACTCCCAGTGGCAGAAGCCCTTCATCTGATGGACGTGGTCGCGGATCCAGTTGAGCTGGCACATGACCGTGCGGTCATCCAGGAAGACGAGTCGGCGGTCGGCCCACACCACCTTGCGGAGATTCCACAGCAGGTTGCCCAGCTTGGGGTCCCGGGTCGTCAACACGCCCGGGAAGGCGAGCTCCCAGTTGTTGTAGGTGCCACATGCGTTCTTCCCGCACCGCATCCGCGGCAACGGATTCTCGAACCGAATGGTCCGCCCAGCATTGATTCCGAGTTCCGTCGATTCCGGTTGCATCGATTCCGGGTTCCTTCGGCTCAGGCTGCGCCGCGGCAAGCGGCAAAGGAGAAGAGAGCAGGAGCATGATCCCCGCCATCCCATAGCCTGTCGTGGGACACTGTCAAATCCTGCGGATGAGGGTTCTGGGCGCCCCATCGGGCCTCCGCTTGTTGTTGGGGGGACCGTGCCGTTCGGGCTGGCTGTTCGATTCCATCCCTGAACCTGATGCCTCTGAGGATCTTGGGTGCCTTGCCCTCGCTCCTCTCGGCCCGTTCGCGGCGGCGGGGTCGGGACGCTATGGTGGGGCAGTTCCGAGCAAAGGGGATCGACCATGACGAAGCGCGATGTTGTCCGGACGGTGCTCGCAGGCGGGCGTCCTCCCTATGTGCCGTGGTCCTTCGGCTTCACCTTGGAGGCCAACCAGAAACTGGTGGAGCACTTCGGGACCCCGGACCTGGAACCGATCTTCGACAACCACTTGCTGGGGTTGGGGAGTGGCGTGGGGCATTTCCAGGACTTGGGCAACGACCGGGTGCGGGACATCTTCGGCGTGGTCTGGAACCGGTCGGTGGACAAGGATATCGGTATCGTCGAGGGCTGTGTGCTGCCGGAACCGACGCTGGCGGGCTACGAGTTCCCCGACCCCGAGGACGAGGTGTTCTTCGCGGGCATCGAGCCCCGCATTGCGCGCTTCCCGGACCGCTTCCGGGTGTTCGACATCGGCTTCTCCCTCTTCGAGCGGGCCTGGACCCTGCGGGGCATGGAGAACCTGCTGATGGACTTCGTGGTGAATCCCGGCTTTGTCCACGACCTGCTCAAGGCCATCGGCGATCACAACATCCGGCAATTGCGCAAGGCGGTGCAGCACGATGTCGACGCGGTGTACTTCGGCGACGACTGGGGCCAACAATCCGGCCTGATCATGGGACCGGTCTACTGGCGCGAGTTCATCAAGCCGGTGCTCGCCCGCATGTATGCCGCCGTCCATGCGGCGGGGAAGTACGTGTTCATCCACTCCTGCGGGGACGTGGACGAGCTATTCGACGACCTGGTGGACCTGGGTCTGAACTGCTTCAACCCCTTCCAGCCGGAGGTGATGGATATCGCGGCCCTGCTGCGCCAGTACCGGGGGCGATTGGCCTTCCACGGCGGCATGTCCACCCAGCGCATCCTGCCGTATGGCACGGTGGACCAGGTACGGGCAGAAACCCGGCGGCTCATCGGGCTGGGCCAGGAAGGCGGCTACATCTTCAGTCCCGCCCACGCGGTGGAGGGCGATGTGCCGCTGGCGAACATGCTGGCCTTCATCGAGGAGATCCAGGCCCAGCCGCGTGGCTAGATCATTCGGTGGGGCGCGGATTGGCGGCGACGAGGGCGGCGACCTTGGTGGGCCAGTCCGCCGCCGGAGCGGCGAAGGGGACGGTGACGACCCGGTAGTGCAGGTCGCGCCCCACCGGCACCTCGG
Source organism: Victivallales bacterium (assembly GCA_003245525.1). Lineage (GTDB taxonomy): Bacteria > Verrucomicrobiota > Lentisphaeria > Oligosphaerales > Lenti-02 > Lenti-02. The sequence continues at coordinate 1,828 of QKCY01000219.1, forward strand.
CGTTCATGAAGGTGGTGAAGTAGTGCTTGCGATAGCGGTCGGGCACGTCCCAGTAGCGTGCCTGCCAGGGCAGATCCTCCGGCACGTCCCAGACGATGGTGACGGCCCCCATGCCGAGGGTCTGGCTGTAGACGGCGGACCACTTCACCGGCTGCGAGATCTTTTGCTTGCTGTCTCCGTCGAAGGTCCCGCGGACCGGGGTGCCGTCGGGCAGTTCGGCGAGGTAGTCGGACATCTCGGTAGTCCAGGGATGCATGAAGTGGTAGATGAGGTTGAACTTGGTGGCTTCCTGGGCCGTGAGATGCACATCCTCGACAATGCGGTTGTCGGCGACGGTCACGACCGTATCCACCGCCAGGGCGCGTAGCCGGGACTGCTTGTGTAGCTCGATCCGTTGGCAGGTGTAGGCTTCGGCGGGGGTGGGGCAGGGCTGGCCGTCCACGGTCAGCGCCAGGGCGAGCAGTTGCTCGTCTTCGTTCTCCGTGTGGCCCGAGCCGATGAAGCCGGTGCCCGCGAAGTTGGCGACGGTGCCGTAATGGCTGCCGAAGCGGTCCAGGCAGAGCCGGGTGCCCTGGTAGTCGATCCGGTAGAGGGTCCAGAAGGAGCGGCGCTCGAAGCGCACTTGGAGATCGCCCACATCCGCCAGGATGCTCGCGGGCCAGTCGGGAAAGGGGCCGAGATCGTGTTCAGCCACGCTGGCGTTGCGGACCCAGACGGTACCGGTGGGCTTGCCGGAGGCATCGTAGAAGGAGAAACGCAGCCGGACGGTGGCCGTGCCTTCGGGCAGGGGGCGCGGGGTGCCCTTGCCGAAGGTCAGGCTCTTGCCCACCCAGTCGTGGGCCGCGGTGGTGGTGGCGAGGTTGTAGGCCGACATCTGGATAAGACGCTTCCCCGCCGCGTCGTAGGCGCAGACGGAGAAGGCGAAGATGCCCTGGCTCAGGCCTTCGTTCTTCAACTCCGCCGAGGCGACATAGGCCTTGGCCGGATCGAAGTCGGCACCCACCGTCAACGGGGCCGAATCCAGGCCGAAGTTGGTGTCCTTGGGGGCGAGACGGACGGCTTGTCCCTCTGCCTCGACCGTGGCGAAGTCGGCGGGACCGGGGGCCAAGCGCCAACCGGTCAGGCCATTGGCGAAGTCCTTGACGGCGAGCAGATTGGTGGGTTCGGCCATGAGCGGGACTCCGGCGATCAGGCAAACCAAGGCAAGCGGACGCATGGGACGACTCCTTGCGGACTGTCTATTTGCTGGCGTTGTCGAGCAGGTCCTGCACCTTGGGGTCCAGTGCCCGGAGATCCGCGTCGGTGCGCTGGACCGTGTCGAAGTACATCTCGAACCGTTCCTTGGGGGAGGCGTAGTCCTCCTCGATCTGGTCGAGGAGGGCTTCGACGGCGCGCTGTTTCTCGACGGCCTTGCCGAAGTCCTCGCGGGCCCGGCGCATGGCCTTCTGGAAGGCCCGGATCTTGCCTCTGCCCAGTAGTTCGAGCGCGGACATGTAGGCATAGAGGGGTTCGCGCAGCAGCCAAGGGGCGTCCTTACTCAGCTCGAAGATCTGGTCGTGCATGCGCCCGATGGCCTCACGGTCGATCCGGTAGTCCTCCATGCGGCCGGGCAGATCCTCGATCCGGACGCGGGAGATCCGTTGCTCGCCCGCATTCATGGCGAGAGTGGGAACCGTCGTCAATTCCTCCAGCCGTTCGGTCACATCGTCCGCCCGGCTTTGCCGACTGCCCTTGCGGCTGACCAGAGGCGCCACGCGCTGGTACCATTGCTGGAGGTCCTCCCCGTCGGCGAAGGCAGGTTGCAGGACAAAACCAACGGCCGTCATGGTGTCGCGGCCGTGTGCTTCCAGATCGAGAATCCGGGCGAAGGGGTTGCCGTCGGTCAGGTTGGCGGCCTGGATGGCGGCGGCGAAGAGGTCGCAGTGCATGGCATAGAAGCGGAAGAGGATCGGTTTGGCGGGCGGAACTGGCTCGGCGAGCAGGCGGGCAACGTCCGGGAAGGCACCGGCGCGGAAGCTGGCCCGGATGGGCTCGTAGTCCACCTCGTGCTGGGCGGGACGGCGGGGGTCGGAACTGAGCTCCCGCGAGGCGAGGGCGGCTGCCATCCAGATGGAGGAGGGGGGGGCGGCAACCGTGCCCGGACGGGAGACCGTGGCCCGGACCAGGAGCGCGGCGTAGATCGCGGCCGAGATCTGGGAGTGGTACTCGCGGCCCGAGAAGCACAGGCGCATGGGCTGGTTGCTGGTTTCGTCCGTGCCCACGCGGATGGTAAGGGCGGTGGCTGGCTCCGTCGTCGCCGAACGACCGAGAAAGCGGTTGACTGCCTCGTCCGCCCGCAGGGCGAACCCGAGCCAGTCCTTGCCGACCGAAGCGGGGGCCTCGACCACGATGCGCCGTTCGCCGGATTCCATCACCGCGCCGGAACCAGCCAGCGGGAGCAACGCGAGGAGGATGGCTCCGATTCGTCTCATGGCTGGCGCAGAATCCGTGCGGCGGTGAGCTGGTCCACGGCCCGCCGCAGGGCCTCGTCACTCGCGGCCAGAGCCGACCAGTTCACCGGATCGGCCGTCTCGAAGGTGACGAGCCCAGCCCGCGGGTTGCGCACCAGGATGTCGGGCTGGATCGCGACGGGAGGGGGGGCTTCCGGCTGGGCGACGCCAGGCAACCAGACCCGCTCGCCGGTGGCGAGGGTCACCGATTCGGCCGGATGCTGTGGTGGCGGGGCGGGCTGTCCCACGAGTATGGCGTGTTCGCTCTGGCGGAGTTTGGCGGCTAGTTCGGCGGCCGCGCGGCCCGTGCGCGCATCGATCAGGCAGGCCACCGGGACGGCGGCTTCCCGCAAGGGAGAAAAAGCCTGGCCTGCGTCGGGCTGGGCATCGCCAGTAGCCCCGCGCAGGTCGAGAATGACCGCCGCATAGTGGCCATCGGCCACGTCGGCCATCGCGGCCTTGACGGTGGCGGCCAGACCGGCCCCCAGACGTTCCAGGCGGAAATAGGCGTAGAGGCCCCGGACGGTGATGGGGCCGGCGAACGCGGCAGGCTTCGCCGGGTCCGCTGGCTCCACTCGGAGATCCAGATTGTCCAGAATGCCGACCAGCACCCGTTCGCGTTGGTCCGGGGTGAGGGCGGGAAGCTGCCCCCGCTCCCGCAGGACGGCGAGCAAGGCCTGCACCGACTGTTCCAGTGGGGGGGCCGGGGGCAGAGGCTCGGGCGACTGGGCCGGGGCGGCCAGGGCGTAGAAGCCCGCCGTCCCCAGAACCCAGAATGCCCGGCGGAGGCTCACTGCTGGCTCACCTTCGCGTCGGCGGCCATCACCTGCTCGCGGCGCTTGGCCCGGTAGGCCAGGAGGCGCTCGCGCAGGGCGCTGTCCTGGCGGGCCAGAATCTGGACGGCCAGCAGGCCCGCGTTGGTGGCACCGCCGCTGCCGATGCCGACCGTGGCCACGGCGATGCCGCCGGGCATCTGGACGGTGGAGAGCAGGGCGTCCAGGCCATTGAGGGCGCCGCCCTCGACCGGAATCCCGATCACCGGCAGGATGGTGTGCGCCGCCACCACGCCCGCCAGGTGGGCGGCTCCGCCCGCGGCCGCGATGACCACTTCGAGGCCGTTGGCTTCGGCGGTCTCGGTGAACTCGCGTACCACGTCGGGGGTACGGTGGGCGGACATGACGCGCACGGTATGGGGAACGCCCAGATCCTTGAGGATCGTGATGGCGTTCTGGATCTTGGGCAGATCCGAATCGCTGCCCATGAGAATGGCGACTTTAGGGGGCATTGGCGCAGGCTCCTTGGTCGGTGAAACTCGGGGAATCGGGGCCGGACGGTTCCGGTCCCGGACCGCCTAGGGAACGTAGCGGGTGGAGGCCCCGGAGTCAACGTTGTCCAGTCCGGCGAGCTTGCGGCGCACGGCATCTGGTTCGGCGATGCCCGCCGCCAGGGCCTGGGCCCAGTAGAAGCTGGCCAGTTCGCCGAGCTGCAGGGCGGCGCAGATGTCGCCGGCGTGGTCGAAAAGCACGGCATCCGCCTCGTCGTCCAGCGCCAGGGCCTGGAACATGGCCGCCAAAGCCGGGGAGAAGCGGCCCTGGCGGTAGAGCACCCAGGCCAGGCTGTCCTGGTAGGCGGCGTTGTCCGGGCTGGCGGCGACCGCCTGGCGGATCAGTTGCTCGGCGGCCGCGAGTTCCTGGTTGCTGTCGGCAAGGAGGTAGCCGACGCAGTTGGCGCACCCCGGATCGTCGGGAGCGAGGGCCAGGGCCTGGCGTGCCGCCTCGATGGCGGCGCGGGTGTCCCCCCGTTCCTCGTACAGGGAGGAGACGAAGAGGTGAAAGTCGGCGGTCAGGAAATCGTTCCGGTCGGAAGCCTGGGCCAGCGCCCTGGCCTGTTCGACGTCGGCGAGGGCCAAGTCAGTCTGCTGAAGGTGATGGTGGAGATAGGCGCGGAGGAGGAGGCATTCCGGCGACTGGTCGCGGATGGGTTCGAGCGCTTCCAGGCCCAGCGCAGGCTGCTCGCTGGCATAGTAGAGATAGGCCAACTGGTAGCGGGCGGCAATGGAGTCCGGTTGCAGGGCTAGGTAGTGGCGGAAGACGCGTGCCGCCGTGGCCCGGTCGGTGGCGGCGGTCAGGAGCTCCGTGGCTTCGCGGAAGTACTCCTCGGGGAGGTAGTGGGTAATCAGTTCCTGCAAGTAGGCGCCCGCCTGCTCGGCCTGGTGGCAGCGGAGCAGGGCGCGGGCCTTGAGCAGCCAGAGGTCCGGCGCGTCGTACTCGTCGGCCAGACGTTCCAGCATGGTCCGGGCGTCCTCCCAGCACCCCGCGTCGATCAGCAGGTCCGCCAAGGCCCCGACCTCCCGGGGTTCCACGTCGGTCGCGGCCAGCTTGGCGGCCGCGCGGGCATGGGCCAGGGATTCGGTCCGCAGGCGGTCCAGATGGCGGGGGCTCTTGCCGTCCCGAGCATCGCGCACGGCGGCGACATTGCCGTGAATGGCGGCCGCATACTGGTAGTCGAAGGTATCGCGCAGGCTTTTCTTGCGCCCGGCGCGACGCAGCAGTTTCTCCCCCTCGTCGTAGCGTTTCTGCTGCCAAAGCAGGGCGAAGAGATGGCGGACGATCCGGCCCGAACTCCACCTGCCGTCGGCCAAGCCCTTCTCCAGGCACTGGATTGCCGCTTCGGGTTGCTCGGCGGCCTCGTACGCTTCCGCCATGAGGAGAACCAGATTGGCCCCGTCGGGATGGGCTTCCGCGATGGGTTTCAGCAACGCCACCACGCCGAGAAAGTCCCGGCGCATGAGGTAGGGATAAATCAGTGCCTCCGCCGCCAGCGGCGACTGCGGGGCAAAGCGCAACGCCTGCAGGAGGTGTCGCTCAGCGGCGGCACCCGCATCCGGGCTCTCGTCCAAGGCATAGAGAAGACCCGCCCCGAAATGACTGAGCGCGCTACTCTGCGCTTCCTCGGCGGCAGTCAGTTCGAGATCGGACGGGGATGGCTCGAAGAGACGAACGCCCCCAAGTGCAACGTGCCCGCAGAACACCAGCCCTGCGAGCACGCGGCATATCGCATAGAAGACGCGCGGACTTTTGGTCCCCGCAGTCACATCTATTTCTTCTTGTGGCGCAAAGCCTTCAGCTGCTTCCGGCGCTTGTGCTTGGCGATCTTCTTCCGGCGCTTTTTCTTTACAGAACCCATGAGATTCCTGTTCCTTGCTTGGTTCCTACGGAAAAGACAAGCGGTTGTGCATTCGAGTGAAACGAGCATGAAACGTAGCGTATCTCCGTCCAGATGCAAAGGGCTCCGGGCAGAATCGCTACGTCCGAACCACCCGCCGGGCCCGCCAGCCCGGGCCGACGGCGGCAAAACGCCCCCTTCGTGCCAATTGGTTCGGGGTCGGTTGCGTTGTTATAGTACTGGTAGTTGCTCTGGTTCGTGCTGAATCGCTGGAAGAGAGGGTTCCCATGCATCGAATTTCCATTTTTCCCTGGTGGCATCCGGTTCTCGTTGGCGCGGCCCTGTTGGCGCTCCCTTCACAGGGGGGGAGCGGCCGCTCGCACTCGCAGGACGAGATCCGTTACGAATGCCGGGTCATCGCGGATGCCGAGGACGGCAGCACGGCAGGCTGGGACACGTGGGACGGAAACCCGGCCGTCATGTGGCGGGTCGCGGTGGACCCCGACAACCGCAAGAACCACGCGATCCAGTTGACCGGGGGGTTCGAGACCTGCCATCGCTTCACGTTCCCTGCGCCCCAGGAGGACACCACCGTCATCCAGTGGCGCATGCGCCCCGACGAGGCCCGCTACTATGTGTACGTCGTGTGCAAGACGAGCGAAGGGATTCTGAACCTCCGCTATTCGCCGGGTGATCCGGGCCAGAACGGGGGACTGGTCGGCAACGACCCTGTGCTCCACCTTGGGAAGGACGTCGCGGCCGAGGAATGGTGGACGGTTCGGCGCGATGTGCTGGCGGATCTGCGGGTCCAGTACCCCAGAATCGCCGTCCTGGACATCCGCGCTGCGATGTTTCGCGGCAGCGGGTACATCGACGACATCCGGGTGTACTCCTATCCGGACGCGGACCACGATCTGCTCCCCGACGATTTCGAGAGACGGCGCAAGCTGGACAAGAACGACCCGACCGATGCGACCGCGTCTTTGCTTGAGGAAGTGATCGAGCTGACCGACTCCGTGGATGGCCGGGGCCAGGTCGGGGACCGCGGGCGGGAGCCCGCGACGAACGGCGAGGAGAAGGAGACCGCCGCCACCGGCCAGAAGCGGGTGAGCTTCACCGCCGCCGAACGGGCCGAACTGGAGCAGTTCTACGCCAAACGGTTGGCCGAGCACCTCGCTTCCCTACCCCCGCCACAACCGGGGAAGACCTACCGGCTGCAGACGCGGGAAGGGGAGAAGATCGTCGGAGAACTGACCCAGTTCGCGGATGGCCGAATCTACCTGCGCACGGCCCATGGCAACATCGTGGTCCCGCTCAATCGGGTGAACTGGGGAGGGGATTCCGCCGCCTTCTTTCCCCAGGAGACGGCGCGGCAACTGGCCCGGCGGGACACGCAGCAACGCATGAACGAGTTGGCCGAGGCCAAGAGTGCCCTGGCTGCGACGCAGATCATCTTTCCCACCGAGGCGGCGGCAGTTGACGCACCGGCCGAACCCGCCCCGGCGATGCCGGTCGAGCCCGCTCCGGCGATGCCGGCGGAGACCGGGCAGGCACTGGGTCTCAGGGAGACAGACGAACCACTGGTCTATGACCCGGAACCAGCCCCGACGCCTGCGAGTCTCAAGCCGGCCCTGGTCGCCTTCGCCGAATGGCTGAAGGTCCAGCATCATCGGACCGGGGGCAAGATTGCCGACCGCCTGTTCGCCAAGGACCAGTCCGGCAATGCCGTGCTCTATCTGGTGATGGACGCCGACTTCCTGAACCAGGACTACGACGTCCGCCAGCGGACGGCGGTGGGAATCCAGCAGTTCTGGTCCTTCCGCTGCCAGGCTCTCGGCCTGGTCGATCTGCCCAAAGCCCATGTGGTCCTGATTGACGATCAGGGGAAGGTGGTCGGTGGCTCCCGCCCTGCCGACGCGAGCGACGTGTGGGTGAAGGGGCGTCGCCGCTCAACGGGCGGCCCCGTAGCAACGAACGGAGCCGTCCACTCCCGCGAGAAACACCCGTCCCAGCCCGGCGGCGAGACCGTCCCAGACCGGGATGGTGGGCAGGTCGAGGGACTGGAGCGTGGCACCATCCTGGGCCGAGAGGACCCGCAGCAGGCCGCCATCCTGGCCAGCGAAGGCTTCGTTCTGGGCCGCGATGGCGGCGACGGTGCCCTCGTCGTCCTGCTTGGTGAGGGCCTGTTCCTCGTTCAGCACGTCCGGGGGGCCGGCGACG
>QKCY01000125.1 GCA_003245525.1 Victivallales bacterium
CCTCGCACAGGCAGATGAGCCGGGGATGACGCCTGATCCCGCCCACCCCGCGAGGGGGTGGCCTCGCACAGGCAGATGAGCCGGGGATGACGCCTGATCCCGCCCACCCCGCGAGGGGGTGGCCTCGCGGAATGGGAAGCCTGCGTCGGAGTGGAGTCTCTTGGGCTTGCCCGAGAGTGGCGCTACGGTAGACCCGCAGAGCAGGAATCCCTCCCGGAGACGGTACGATGCACCAGGACATACGGTTGGGTTGCGCGGCGCAGGTGATCGAGACGCCGCTGTTCGTGGAACTCTACGGCTATGGGCCGTTTCTCGGTCGCCGGAACCGGGGGGTGCGCGATGCCTTGCGCTGCCGGGCGGCGAGTTTCTGCCAGAATGGACGGCGGGTGCTGGTGATCGCCAACGATCTGGTGACCATGAGCCGCAGCGGAGCTTGGGCCATCCGGGACGGGATTGCGGCCAAGGCGGAGATTGCGCCCGAGGCGATTCTGGTCTGCGGCAGCCACACCCATTCGGGGCCGACCGTGTCCCACGGCATCGGCTGGGGCGAGCTGGACCCGGTCTTCCGGGCCGGTTGGGTGCGGACCGCCATCGCGACGGGTTTAACCGCCATCGCCGACGAGGAGCCGGTTTCCTTGCGGACCGGTCGCTCGCCCCTGCGGGAGGCGGTCGGAGTCAACCGGGTCGAAGCCGGTGGCCCCACCGATCCCGAAATCCGCTGGTTGCAGGCGGTGGATGGCAAGGGGGAGACCAAGCTGCTGCTTCATAACCACGGGATGCATGGCGTGGTCTTCGGTCCGGCGATGCTGCTGGTCTCCGCCGACTGGCCTGGCGCGGCGACCCAGTTGATCGTCGAGCGCAAGCTGGGGAAGAACGCCATTTTCCTCCAGGCGGCGGCGGGCAATCTCAACACGAATCCCTGTTGCCAGAGCCAGGCGAACGGCGAGCCCCACCTGCTCCGCATCGCCAATTCCTACGTGGATTCCCTCGCGGCGGGGCTGGCCAAGGCCACTCCTATGCAGTCCGCGGAGATTGGCTTCGCCATGCAGGAGACGACCTTCCCCACCAAGCCCTGCTCGCCCGTCTCCCTGCGCCAAACGGCAGCCAAGCTGACCGAGCTCCATCCCGACCGGCGCTATCTCATCCAGCGCCTGGAGGAGATGGCGCTCTACATCGAGAATGGTGGTTCCCTGGACGTGAGGGCGGACTTGCAGGTGCTGCGCATCGGCGATGTGCTCATCCACAGTGTTCCCGGCGAGCCCTTTCTGGAAGTGGGCCAGGCGATCATGCGGCGGAGTCCCGGTGTCTTCCCGCTGGTGGCCAGCCTGGCCAACGGCAACTGCCGCTACTTCCCGACCCCCGCCACCTTCGCCCGCCACCCCGATATCCTCGGCCCATCCGGCTATGGCTTCTATGAAATCCACCAGGGCTGCGGGCGCTTCATGCCGGAATACGAGGATACCGTGGCCGAGTTTCTGGCCGACCAGACCATCGGACTTGCCCAGCAGTGTTGTCCATGAACCCTAGAACCTTCCTCATCGCTGTGCTCATGTTGAATCTCTGCCACGCTGCGCCGGATCATGGATTGCTCGACAACGGAGGGTTTGAGCGGGAGGCGGGCGGCATGCCGGTTGGTTGGCAACGGTTGTGGGGCGATGCGGCTAGCGTGGCGTGGGTGAGCGACGTAGTCCATGCTGGCGACCACGCGATCAAGCTGACCGGCAACGCATGTTTCGCTTCCGATCCCTTACCCAACACGGGCGAGGTGATCACCGTCTCCGGCTGGCTGAAGACCGAGGGCATGACCGTGGGGAAGAAGCCCTATCTCAAGGCTTCCATTGTCGTACTCAAATTGGATGCGAACCGGAAGCCCACTGCCCACCACGATATCGCCCGGATCGATGGCACCACCGACTGGACCCACCACACCCGCACCTTCTCCTTGCCGGAGTCCGTGCCCTACTACCAGGTCAGCGTCCAGTATGGCGAGGGTTGCACGGGCGTGATGTGGGCCGACGATCTGGCCGTGACCACGGAACACGATCCCTACGCCGAGCCGCCGCGCGCGACAAACCGCGAGCAGGCCATGGTCACGGTGGATGCGGCCAAGGAGGTAGGGCCGCTGCCCGATCTCTGGCGGTGCATCGACCAGAGCTACCTGGCCAACATCACGGTGCCCCGCCGGGCTGCAACCATCCCGGCCTTCCGGCAGGCAGGCTTCCGCTACATCCGTTTCCACGAGTGCATCGTTGGCCCCAAGGTCTACCGCGAGGTGGATGGCAAACCAGTCTACGATTGGACCATCTTCGACCAGGGGTTGCGCACCTTGCTGGACAATGGGTTGAAACCCATGCTCGTGCTCGAAAGCACCCCGACCCCCATCGCGGGGAAGGAAGGGCAGACCTTCCGCAACATCAACCCACCGGTGGACTTCGCGAAATGGGAGGAACTGATCTACCAGTTGGTGAAGCATTGCGTGGAAACCTATGGTGCCGAGGAGGTGCGGACCTGGTATTTCGAGGTCTGGAACGAGCCCGATGCCAAGGCCTATTTCCTGGGCGATCTGGAGCAGTTCCTGAAGGTCTATGACCACACCGTTGCCGGGGCTGTCCGCGCCTTTTCGGACATCCGGGTCGGCGGTCCTGGCGGCGCGGGCAATGGCTGGGTGCTGCCTCTGGTCGAACACTGTGCCGAGAACCAGCAGCGCCTGGACTTCGTCTCGTGGCACATCTATTGCTCGGGTACGGGCACGCCCGATTTCCGGGTGATCCGGCGCAGCATCCTGCAAGTGGACGACCGGTTGAAGGCCTTTCCGGCCTTGGCCAAACTACCCCGGTTCATCACCGAGTTCTCCTGCAACTCCTCGCCCGCCCCCTGGCTGGACGATGCCTACCGGAGCCCTTTCATTCTCCGTTCCCTGCTGACGATGGATGCGTTGGGCATCCAACAGGCCTATTCCTTCTGCGTGGGCGACTACCTTTGGGCCAAGGAGGACATGGTCTTCCGCAGTGCCTTGGGCATGGTCGCCAATCCCGGCTTTCCCAAGGCCCCGTTCCATCTCTACTCCCTACTCGACCGTCTGCCCGGCCAACGGGTCCAGGCGGAATCCAGCAATGCCCCGGTGGATGTCCTGGCCGGATTCGATTCCGCGACGCACTCCCTGGGCGTACTGCTCGGGAACTGGGTGGAGGAACCGGCTGCCGCGTTTGCGACCAGCGTCACCGTGCGTCTCCATTGTCCGGCGCTGGCCGGCAAGACCGTGGCTGCCCGGTTGGTCCGCGTGGACCAGGAAAGGAGCAACGCCTTCGACGACTGGCAGCGTCTGGGCCGTCCCCAGATCACCCGGGACGAACTGCTCGACTACGAAGCCGGTCGCCGCGACACGCCGCGCCAGGAGGAGGTCGCCCGCCTGATCGGGGCCCTGACCGCGGCTGCCCAGTTGGAGGTCGGCGAGGATCTGCCCCTCGTCTTCACCGCCGCCGGCAACGCCGAATGCCAGATCGCCCTGCCGGTCTGCGGTCTCGCCTACCTGGCGGTGCGCTGACCGGCTACTTCTGCGGCGACTACTTTGGTTCGGGAAAGTTGGAGTAGACCACGGTGGTCAGTGGACTGTCTACCAGGGCGGCGGGGGTGACCATCCGGCGGTCGAGGGGGAGTTCGCCGTCGGCCAGTTGGCGGATGGTTTTCTCGTAGGGCTGCCACTTGAGGTCGCCAAGCCGCTGCACGGCGCCGACTTCGATGCCGCAGCCGTTACGGAATGCCTTGTAGGCCAGTTCCGAGCAATAGATCCGTCGATTGTCGGGCTGGTACTGGGTATCATACGGTCTGCCGAGGAACACCTGGGCAGCCTGGATGGCCTGGGCGATCTGGGCGGCGGTCAGATTCCTGACCCGCACCACCGTCACCCGCCCGCGGTCCCCAGTGGCCAACCATTGTCCCAAGGGGGTGTAGGAAACGGTCTCGACGGCTTCCAGAACGTAGACTTCGGTGCCCCGGTGGACAATGAGACCGCAGTGGGAGTAGGGGGACTGAGTGATGTCGGCAATCATCTCGCAGAGAGGAGCCTTGACGTGCTGGAGCACGATATCCCCGTCGCGGTAGTCGCTGAAAGGGGGCGCGACGCCGTCGTTGGCACAGGCAACCGACAGTAGGCATATCAGGGCAACCAAGGCCACCCATAGATTGCTCAGATGCCAGTGCTGGCGCATCGCTGTTCTCCGGGCTCCCTATTGCAGATAGAATCACAGTAGCGTGTTTCTGGGGGAAGGTCCAGACCGGGTCCAGGCAGGACCTTACGGAAACCGCTCGAATTCCTGGCGCAGGGTGTCCCACTTGCCGTCGTCCATCTCCCAGTTGCAGTATACGGCGATCCCCTGGTAGTTGCCGGGAGGGCGGGCAAAGCGTTTGAGGCCGGCATGGACGCCGCGCAGGGCGTGGTGGAGGTTCTCGGTGTCGGGATCGTGGTAGCCGGTTTCGGCGTCGGCATAGGCGGGGAGGCCCAGAAGGACGGGGGTGGGGTCGGACCAGCGGAGCGTCTCGCTGGTCCAGTCGGCGACCACGCTCTCGTAGAGTTTGGGCCAGCGGATCGCGGTGTCGTAGAGCATGGGCACCATGAGATCGGCCCGCTGGGCGACGGCGCGGTAGTAGCTCTCGTCCCAATGGACCTCGACGAAGGGATGCCAGCGGGTGGGGGGCGGATAGGCGGCTACGGCGAGGATCTTGTCCTCGGGTAGGGCGGTACGGAGTTCCTCCAGCAGGAGCAGGAAACCGGAGTTGCCGCTGGGCAGGGGCTCGATGTTCACCTGCACGCCCGCCAGCCGGGGATGGCGTTCGACGAGCTGGCCCACCGACGCGGCAAAGCCCTGCCGCCAGGTCGGCGACTCGGGGAAACAGTGCTCGCCCAGCACCCCCCCGACCCAGGGCACGACTGAGAAGTCGGCGAAGTCGTCGAGGAAGCGTTCGGTCTGTTCCGCATCCTCCTTCGGCAAGGTCCCGTCCGGGGCGCAGGGGCAGAGGTGGGGAAACACGTACTTCATGCCATGGCTGGCCAGCAGATGGGCCAGGGGGCGCCGGGTCTGGGGGACGCGGAACGTGCCGGGATCGCGCTGGTTTTCCGCGAACCAGGCGTCGTCGCCCAACCAGCCGTGCCCGAGCCAGATCCCATTTGTCCGGCGATCATGGCGACCATCGGCGACCCGCTCGCCGGGGGTCCACGACAGATACACGATTCCGGCGAGGGCGAAGAGGACCCCGGCCACGGCGAAGGTCCGCCACGGTGGCTGCTGAAGCTTGTACCAGAGGGTGCTCAGGAAACGGCTCGAAGCCTGTTCCCCGGCCGTTTCCCGTCCGGATTCGGTTGCCTGCATGATTCTTCCCCGGTTCCGCGCCGTTCCCCGCCACCTACACTGTTCCCGCAACATCGTGTTCCTGGTCCGGTCGTCAATGCCATGATACGAACAAAGGGTAGCCGAAGCCAACTTTTTTACGATTCGCGCTTTCGCGACTGCCCTCCCAACGTATGGTTGTCTGGGCTCTTCAATCCCTGCGTAGGAGTGACCGATGAAGCTGGTAAGCGCCTTTCTCGGAGCGGTGGTTTTCGCGGCGGGCTGTGCCACGCCGCCGTCGCCTCCGGTCAGCAAGGAACAGCGGTCTGCCGACCGCATGATCCAGACGAGCGAATCGACTCTCGCCCCGGTCTACGCACCCCTGGCGGACTACCTGGCCGAGGAGTTGAAGTTGGGCGGCCAGACGGGGGTCGGCATCGATCTGGGCAGTGGCCCCGGGACGCTGATCGTCGAGTTGTGCCAGCGGACGCGGATGCACTGGATCAACGCCGACATCAACCCCGCCTTCTTCGCCTACTTCTATCGGCTGGCCGAGGCCCATGGCGTGGCCGACCGGGTCAGCGCCGTTTATGCCGACGCCCAGGCTCTGCCGTTCCGGGACGAGTATGCCGACGTGATCGTCTCGCGGGGTTGCTACCATTTCTGGCCGGACCGGGCGGCGGGCTTCCACGAGGTTTACCGGGTACTCAAGCCGGGCGGCGTCGCCTACATCGGCCGGGGCTTTCCCCCCAACCTGCCGGTGGCGACAGCGAAGGCGATCCGCGACCAGCAGAAGGGAATGTGGACCTACGATCCTGTGGCCGAGGGGAAGGAACTGGCCGACCTGCTGCACAGTTTCGGTGCCCAGGAGGTGAAGGTCGAGGTGCCGCAACCTCCGGGCAGCGAGGGGGTCAGCTACGGGGTATGGGTCGAGTTTCGCAAGCCTCTCCGCTAACCCCAGATGCCTGGCCGGAATCCGGTGGTATGTTGGCGGGGATGGTTGGATGAAGCCTCGTCTGTCTCTGCCCAGAGCGCATGGAGGTCGCCATGATCGTCGGGACTGTCAGGGAGATCAAACCGTACGAGTACCGGGTGGGGCTCACCCCCGATTGCGTGCGGAGCTACGTGGCCCACGGCCATCGGGTGCTGGTGCAGGAGGGGGCCGGTTCGCCGGCTGGATTCGCGGATAGCGAGTATGTCGCGGCAGGAGCGGAACTGCGCCCTACTGCCCGCGAGGTCTACGAAGAGGCCGAAATGGTGGTGAAGGTCAAGGAGCCATTGCCCGAGGAGTTTCCCTTCCTCCGGCCCGGGTTGCTGCTCTACACCTATCTCCATCTGGCTGCGAACGAGGAACTGACTCGGCAGTTGCTGGAACGCCGGGTCAGCGGCGTGGGCTACGAGACCATGCAGACCGACGACGGCTTGCTGCCCTGTCTCAAGCCCATGAGCCAAGTGGCGGGGCGGCTCGCGGTCCAGGAAGGGGCGAAGTACCTGGAGAAGCGGTTTGGTGGCCGGGGCATCCTGCTCGGCGGAGTGCCGGGCGTGGCGCGGGGCCAAGTGGCGATTATCGGGGCCGGAACGGTCGGCATCAGCGCCTGCACCATCGCCGTGGGACTTGGGGCCGACGTGACCGTGCTGGACATTGATGCCGAGAAGTTGGAGTACGTGGACCACATCTTTCCGGGTCGGGTCACGACCCTCTACAGCACCCAGGCCAACATCGAGGCCAGTCTGGCCGACTGCGATTTGCTGATCGGAGCGGTGCTCCTGCGCGGCGCGCGGACCCCGCATCTGGTCTCCCGCGCCCAGCTCAAGCTGATGAAACCGGGCGCGGTGATCGTGGACGTGGCGGTGGACCAGGGCGGCTGCATCGAGACGACCCACCCCACCACCCACGACGATCCCATCTACGTGGTGGACGGCATCGTCCATTATTGCGTGGCCAACATGCCGGGGGCCGTGGCCCTCACCGCCACCCGCGCCCTCACCAGTTCCACCCTCCGCTACGGGCTGAAGCTGGCGGATTGCGGGATCGAGGAGGCCTGCCGCGCTTCCTCCGTACTGGCCCGGGGGGTGAACACCTACCAGGGCAAATGCACCTGTTCTGGTGTGGCGGAAGCGTTTGGCATCGAGTACGTTGCCCTGGATAGCCTGCTGGCGTAATCCCATTCGTCGAGGTGGCGACGCCATGAACCGTCCGATTCTCCCCTCCCTGCTGCTCGCTGTTCTGCTGGCTGGCGTTTTGCCGGCGGGCGAGGTCTTTCTGACCGATTGCCACGATGCCCTCGGCATCACCTCCACCCAGGCCTGGGGCAAGCTGGGCATCGACACCGGGGTGGTCCCACCGGGCCGCCAGCCGGGGCCCTTGCGGATCGGCGAGACGGTCTACCAGAAGGGCTATGGCCATCACGCCAACGGGGAGATCGTCGTGCCTTTGCCGCCGGGAGCGCTCTCCTTCCGATGCCTGGCTGGCGTGCAGTGGCAGGAGAGCAGGGCGGGAAGCGTGGTCCTCAGCGTGTTGGTGGACGGGCAGGAACGGTACCGCAGCCCGGTGCTGAGCGTCCTGAGTCCCCCCCAGCCCGTCGAGGTCGATCTGCGGGGGGCCAAGCAACTCGTCCTCCGGGCCAGCGACAACGGCGATGGCATCGCTTGTGATGTGCCGAACTGGGTGAATCCCGTCCTGGTGCTGGATGGCTCGGTCCCGCGCTTCGGGGTCATTGGTCTGAGGCTGAACGGAGAGGACGCGGTCTGGAGCTTCCCCCATGCCGGGCTCTCCTGCGCCGCCGTGCCGGACGGACCGCAGGCGCTGGTGGCACCGGCGACGTCTTGGGGCGTAACGGTGGTCCTGCCTGCCGACAGTCGATTGGAGTTGTCTCTGCCGGTCAGTTTCGAGGGCGACAGGCTCATGATCGCCTGCGACATACGCAACATGGGTGCTCGCACGCTCTTCATCGACGGCCCGCAGGCAATCCAGATTGTACGGGCCGAGACACGCAAGATCGAGATCCCGGTCTCGTTGACCGACGGCAAGGGAGTTGCTCGCCTTTCGCTCCATGCTTCGGAGCCAATCTGGGTTCGCGTCAACAACTGGACCTACACGGTGAAAGACGCCACCAGAGAGCTTCGCTGGGAGATCCCGGCACCAGACGAGACCAGGACTCTTCCCCCTCCTATCCTGCCTCCGCTCTTGCCGATGACCGAGCAATTGCTGGTGGAATGGGATTGGCGCTGCCGCGACGGCATCGAGGTGCCCCGCGAACCGCGCACCTACGCGCAGGCTGTTGAACGAATGATCGGGCAGGGAGAGGCCATGTTCGAGGCACGTGTGCAGCGGGGACCGGTCCGAGACGTTGACGGCAAGTTCCTCCACTTCGTCCGAGATGCCGCCGGTCTCAAGGAAGCGAAGGTGGACCCCAACGGGGTCGACTGGTACACGCTCTGGCGCGACATGCACCACGCCAAGCGTGACCTGCTGCTGAGTGATCCGCGCTGGGACGGGGCTCCTCTGGCTTTCGTGAAGCGCGTTCCCTCGGCCTTCAGCCACCAACTCACGCAGTACTACGGGCGCTGCGCCCGACCCGGTGGCGGGGTCTTTGTGCTGCCCCAACCCAAATGGTCCATGGAGACCCGCTGTCTTACCGAGGAGCTGCCGAGCGGCGCCTACCAGCATCTGGAGGTCGGCTACGACGCCGACCGTCTGCTCTTCGCGTTCTGTCCCTGCGACGCCCCGCCAGCGGATCGGACCAAGGAGATACCGGGACGGTTCTACAGCCTCTACGAGGTCCACCCCGACGGTACCGGTCTGAAGCGGCTTACGGAAGGTGACTTCGACGACTTCGCTCCCCGCGAACTGCCCGATGGGGGCTTGGTTTTCAGCTCTACCCGACGGGGAGGCTGGCATCGTTGCGGCGGCAATCCCGGCAACGGCTGCCGGACCTATGTGCTTACCGTGAGCGGCTCGCACGGGGAGAATCCGCAGCCCATCTCCCGGCACGAGACCAACGAGTGGGACGCCGCTGTGCTGGAGGACGGACGCCTTGCCTACACCCGCTGGGACTACGTGGACCGCAACGCCGTCCACTATCAGCAC
>QKCY01000300.1 GCA_003245525.1 Victivallales bacterium
AGCCTCTGGTCGAAGCGGGTGCTCCCCTGAATTGGGACAAACGCAATGCTCGCTCGACCGGCCCGCACTACGGCATGGCCGAGCTCGTCTCCGGCAAGGGCCGGGTTTTGTTGGTGGAACTCATCCCGGCCTACCACTGGTTCCACGACGCGAAGGGAGACAGCGGCTCCCCCGGCGCCAAGCTCTTCGCCAATCTCATGGCCTATGCCCTGGCCAACGCCAGCGAACAGGCGGCCAAGCGGCCGCCCGCCAAACCCATCCCCGGTGCCGTCTCCTCCCTGCGCGAACTGCTGCCCGTTCCGGAACGGGCCGCGGGCATCGCTATGGACGAAGGCTGGACCATCACCCAGCACGGCCCCTACACCACCAAGACTGACTTCCGGGGCGTGCGTACCTTCATTCACCCCGACCGCCCCAGCGAGGCCGGGAACTTCATCCAGGCCACGACCACCCTGACCGTGCCCGCCAGGACTGCGGGACCACTGCTCCTGCAATGGTACGAGTCGGATACCTACTGCGGCGGCAACGAACGCATCCTCGGCGGTGCCAAGCATGGCCAAGTAGCCCTCGACAACCGCAAGGCGGGCTATCGGTTCAAACAGGTCCTGGTCAACGGCCAAGTCGCCTGGGAGGAGGATGTGCTCGGCCGAAACATCCAGCCCGCCTGGCAGCGATTCCACACCTTGGATGTCGCGCCGTTGCTTGCCCCGGACGCCACCACGGCCGAGGTGGTCATCCGGGTCGAAGACCGGCAGAGCTCCGCCGATCTGCCATTCTTCATCGAAGCCTTCTTCGGACGGATCGCCCTCCTCGCCCAACCTCGCCCGACCGACGCCCTGTTGACCGAGAATGGCGTTCCCGCCGCTGGCCAGTTGCGGGGTCCGGAACTGTCTCCCAAGGACGGCGGAGCCCTCCAAGTCGGCGCACCGACGGCCGCCACTTGGCTGGTGGGCGTGCCGGAGGGGACCTACCGGCTCGCCCTGCAAGTGGTGGACTCCCCCGATGGCACCGGACGCATCCGCCTACACGGCAAGGCGGGAACCCTGGGCGAGTGGGAACTGACCGCCAACGACGGTCGCGCCTGGTGGCTGCTGACCGATCCCGTGCCGCTCGGCGCGGAACGCCTGACCGTGGACTTCGCGGCCATCGATACGCCGATCGACATCCGGCGGGTGGCCGCCATTCCCTGTCCCTCCCCGACGAGCGAGCCCGTTCCCCGGAACCAGCGACCGACCCCACCATCGGCGACCGTGCCCCTGCTGCTTGCCGAATCCGCAGGCGTGGGACGGCAAGGAGAGATCACGGCGCAGACCGTGCCATTCGCCCAGGGCGTTCTCCGCGACCCGGAGCAGGTCGCCCTGACCACCGCCGAGGGCGAGCCCGTCGCCGTGCAGACCCGTCCGGTCGCCACCTGGCCCGACGGCTCGGTCAAGATCCTCCAGACCTGCTTCCCCGCCACAGTCGCCCCCCAGGGGACGGCCGCCTTCGTGTTGCATGCGCCGGAGAAAGCCAAAGCTGCCCCTCCGGTCGAGCTCACCGTTGAGGAGAAGGGCGACCGGATCGTGGTCGACACCGGCGCAGTCCAGGCGGAACTCAGCACCACCCACGGCCGTATCGTCGATGCGGTCCGCCGGGGAGGGTCGCTCCTGACCTCTCCCCGTGGCAACTGGGATCTGGTGCTGGAGGCCGAAGACGGCAGCCAACTGCGTGCCGCCACCGCCCCGGTGACATCCACCCGCATCGTCGAACGCGGCCCTTGCCGCGCCCTCATTCTGCGGCAGGGGTGGTTCGTCCGCGCAGACGGGACCCCGACTCGGCTCGAATACCGCATCCAGACCGAGTTCACGGCCGGGAGCGACGAGTTGCGGGTGCAGACCTTCCTCGTCAACCGGGACGATGCTCCCGAAGCCTATCTCCAGCGTTGGTCGCTGGAAGTGCCCTGGCAACAGGCCCAGTCCGGCAGCCTCCTGCTTGGCGACCACGAACGGCAGGCACGGGCCGGGGCCGTGCTCTACCAGCACCGGGAGAACCAAGTGACCTGGACCGGCACCGACAGCGTCGCCCGCAGCCAGGGCGCGTGTCCGGGACTGGTCCGGCTTCCCGGCCTCGTCTTCGGCAGCCGCTGGTTCTGGCAGCGGTTCCCGCAGGCCATCCGCTTTGCGGAGAACCGCGTGATTCAGGACTTCATTCCCCGGCCTCTCGACGACGGCGACGTACCCACCGAGTGGGCGGAACGCATGGCCAAGACCACCGACAAGTACGTGGTCGGCGGCATTGGCTATCCCCAGTCCCCGGGCAAGCTGGGCCTCTTCCGTCTGGCTCGCGGCGAGGCCCTGCGCCAAGAATTGCTCTTCCGTTTCACCGACGCTTCCGCCCCTCTGGCCCAGTTGCTGGCCCGGCTGGACGCCCCTCTGCGCGCCCATGCCGACGCGCGCTATGCGGCCGACACCCGCGCCTACGGCCAGTTCCACCCCCGTGACCCGCGGCTCTTCCCGGCCTACGAAGATAGTGTCGAAGCCTTCCTGAAGGGTTATCTCGCCAAGCGCGAGCAACGGCGCGAGTACGGATTCGAGAACTACGGCGACGACACCTTCGAATGGGGCTACGGCCCCTCCTTCACCTACTGGAGCAACAGCGAGTA
The DNA here is from genome assembly GCA_003245525.1 of Victivallales bacterium. Lineage (GTDB taxonomy): Bacteria > Verrucomicrobiota > Lentisphaeria > Oligosphaerales > Lenti-02 > Lenti-02. The sequence goes on from QKCY01000300.1 coordinate 2,642, forward strand.
CGACCACCACCATGGCTTCGCCACCGAATACCTGCGCAGCGGGGATCGGCGGTGGTGGGACGAGTTCGAGAAGACCGCCCGGACCTATGCGGACGTGGTGGTGATCCATCACGAGACCACCGGCGGCTACCCCCAACGCGGCGGCCCGCACCATCACAACTCCACCGCCCTCTGGATGCCTTCCGACCCCCGTCAAGGCTGGGTGGCCGACCACACCCACCACGCCGCCGACTCGGGGCATGCCTGGGCGGAGGGGATGGTGGACTACTGGTTCCTGACCGGCGATCCCTGGGCGGAAGAGGTCGTGCGGGAGATGGCCGACTGGTATGTCCAGATCGTCGCCCAGAACCGCTATGGGGCGGGTGGCCAGGAACGGGGTCCCGGCTGGGCCCTGGTCGCGCTCTCGGCCCTGGCCCGCGCCACTAACGATCCCCGCGTCCTCGCCGCCGGGCAGAGTGTGGCCGACTGGGTCGCGGACTGGCAGGACCCGGTGCGAGGCGTGGTGTCGGTCCCCATTTCCGAACAGCCGAGCTACGAGGGAGGCACCGTGTTCATGCACGGGATCGTGGGTCGCGGACTTGGGCGCTGGTACGACGTGACCGGCGATCCCCGCACCCGCCAGGCCCTGCTGGGCGTGGCGGAATGGCTGGTCACCGAGCCGATGGAGGCCCCCGGCCGGTTCTGGTACAAGCAAGCCCCGAACTGCATGCATGGCTACGGAACCACCGACCAGACGCTCAATGCCCTCGCCTACGCCTACGCCCTCACCGGCCAGGAGCGTTACGGTCGGGTAGCCGACGCCCTGCTGGGAGCGTGCGGGGCTAACGTCCGCGGCATGAGCTGGTTCCCGCAGGTTCTCGACCTGCTGGCCGACCGACGCTATCCCGCGACCTTGGGTACGTCCGCCGATCACGCCGTTGCTGCTCCCGGCACCCCGGCCCAATGGGCTGTAACTCTGCACAATACCTGCGGCCAGCCCCTGCAAGTCGTCTCCGCTCTCTCCCTGCCAATGGGTTTCACGGGGACGGCACCCGCTCCGTTCGTCCTGGCCCCGGATACCACCGAACACCTGGCCATTGATCTGGAACCCCAGGAACCGACGGGGGGCGGCGAGGTCGCGCTGCAACTGGAGTTGCGGCGGCCGGACGGCACCGTCACTGCCCGCCGTGCCAGTGTCGGCGTGCGGGCAGTCCCGGAAATCCAGCGTCGCGAACTGGCGGTAGGCGACGCCACTATCCATCCTCCCATGCAACGGATCGGCACTGGGACGGACGCCTACATCGACGATCCCCGGCCAGCGGATTTCAGCGGCAACCCGCTCCCGGCCGACGGTACCGCCGGAGGCTGGGCAACCTGGACCTTGGCCACCCCCGCCGCCTGCCAGCTCACCATCTGGGCCGAAGTGAAGTGGCTGGACCAGAAGGGCAACTCCCTCCATCTTTCCGTGGACGGCCAGCCCGAGACCGTGCTCGGCAACGCCGGGGAGGTGGGGCCCTGGATCTGGGTGAAGGGGCCTTGCCTTCCGCTTGCCGCCGGTACGCACACCATCCGCATCCGGACCCGCGAGGAAGGCACGCGACTCGGCAATCTGTGGCTGACCAATCTACCCGACGACTCGCCTCCCGCTCCGGCCAGATAGGAGCACCGCCGAGACCAACGTCGGGACAATCCGGTTCCCCCGCTTTGCAGGCAACCCAAGCATTCCTATCTTACCACGGTTGAAACGGCAAGGTGCGGATGGAAACGATGTGGGTCCGAGCAGGGAATAGTGAATGGGCGATCGGCGCAGAACCAAGGCGGAACTGATTCAGGAACTGGAATTGCTGCGCGGGCGGGTGGGTGAACTCGAAGCGCGGCAGATCGCTCCTCCCTCCCCTCCGGCCAACCCCGTCTGGGAGATCTGCGACCGGGTTCTTCTCGACGACCGCCACCTGGCCATCGGACTCAACGCCACGAGCGTGGTATGGCTGAGCGGTACCGCTCGGCGGGTTCTTGGCTACGCCGACGGGTCGGCACCGCTTCCGCTCCCCTTGCCCGCCCTGCTCTGCCATGAACTGGCGGCGGCGATCCAGGAAGGGAATCCGGAGCCCTTGTTGCGGCTCGGTTCTCTGCTGACCCGGCAGGGCGTGATCATTCCGGTGGAGTTGCGGCTCTGCGAATTGCCGGGACTCCCCGCTGACTGCCGCCTGTTGCTGGCACACGATCTCCGTCCCAGCCTACAGGCCAGCAGCGCCCTGCGCGAGTCAAGAGCGGGCTTCACGCAATTCTTCCGCCGTCTCCCCGACGGTGTTCTCGTGACCGATCTGGAAACCAGGCGGTTCCTGGACACGAATCCGGCCATCTGCCGGATGACGGGCTATAGCCACGACGAGCTGTGCCGGATGCGGGTCGGAGACCTCCACCCGGCGGAGTCGCTCGACCGAGTCCGCAAGGTCTTCGCCAGCCCTTCGCCGCAGGCATTCGCGGCTCCTGCCGATGTCCTGCTCCGGTGCAAGGACGGGTCCCTGCTGCTCGCCAGTGTCCATGGCGTCCCAATGACGATGGGAGGGGGCCGCCCGTGCGTGGCAGGCGTGTTCCGCGACGTGACCCGGCAGCGGGAACAGGAGGAGGCCCTCCGCCGCAGCGAAGGCCGTCTGAAAGCAACCCTCGACCACGCGGACATGCTGGTGTTCCTCTTGGACCAGGACGGAACCGTCGTCTCCGTCGAAGGCAAGGGCGCCCGGGTCCACGGTCTGGATGCAGCGGCGTTGGTCGGCCGCTCCACCCTCGCCTGCTATGTGGACCGCCCCGATGTCACCGACACCATCCGGCAGGCGCTGGCCGGCCAGTCCGGGCGGTTCACCTCGAACCATCTGGGACGGGTGTTCGACTGCCATCTCAACCCGGTCCGGGACGAGGTCGGCACCGTCACCGGCGTGGTGGTGGTAGGGATCGATGTGACGGAGCGCCTCGCCATGGAGCAGTCGTTGCGCGAGAGCGAGGAGCGCCTGGCCCTGGCCACCCGCTCGGCCGGCATCGGGCTGTGGCATCTGGACGTGCCCACCAACACGCTCCATTGGGACCGGCGGACGTACGAACTCCACGGGATGGCTCCCGGACAGGCCCCCGTGCCATATGCCGACTGGGAGAGCCGGGTGTACCCCGAAGACCTGGAGATGACCAACCGGGAAGTGAGGGCGTCCCTCGCTGGTGGCCAGGAGTTCCACACCGCTTTCCGCGTGCTCCATCCCGACGGCTCGTTGCGGTACCTCGAAGCCCGCGGGTCGGTCCGCCGCGACCAGGCGGGAACGGCGGTCGGCATGACCGGCGTCAACTGGGACATCACCGAACTGATGCTGGTCAACCAACGCCTGCGGGAGAGCCGGACCGAGTACTCCCAGCTCTTCAACACCATGCTGGTTGGCTTCGGGCTCCATGAGGTGGTCCTTGACGACCACGGGCAGCCGTGCAGCTACCGGTTCCTCCAAGTGAATCCCGCCTTCGAACGGATCACCGGCCTCCCGGCGGGGGAGGTGATCGGCAGGACAGTCCAGGAAGTCTTGCCCGACATCGAGGACGAGTGGATCCAGCGCCTGGGCCGGGTAGCCACCACGGGCGAGGCTGCCTCCTTCGAGCTCTACAACCGCAGTCTTGACCTGCACTTGGAGGTGGGGGCATACTGTCCGGCCATCGGCAAGGTCGCCTGCACCTTCACCGATGTCACCCAGCGCTGGCAGAGCGACCGGCAACTGCGCGAGAGCCGCGCGAGCTACCAGCATCTCTTCACCTCGATGCTCGAGGGCTTTGCCCTCCACGAGATCATCCTGGACGACGCCGGCAATCCCTGCGACTACCGGTTCCTGCAAGTGAACGCGGCCTTCGAAGAGCTGACCGGACTGCGTGCGGAGCAAGCGGTGGGGCACACCGTCCGGGAATCGCTGCCCGAAATGGAAGACGAGTGGATCGCGCGCTACGGCAAGGTGGCGCTGACCGGCGAGCCGAGCCGGTTCGAGCTCTTCTCCGGGCCGCTGGGCAGGCACTTCGAGGTCGCCGCCTATTCGCCGGTCTGGGGGCAGTTTGCCTGCATCTTCCGGGATGTGACCGAACGGGTCCGCACCGAGACCCGGGTCCGCACCGAGACCCGGGTGCTCGAGCTCCTCAACAGCGCCGAGCCCCAGCGGGCGATGCTGCAAAAGCTGCTCGCCATCCTGCGCGAGGAGACGGACATCGAGGCGACCGGCATCCGGGTCTTCGATGGCACCGACTACCCTTACTACGAGCACAACGGGTTCGGCGCCGACTTCCTGGCGACCGAGAACTCCCTCTGCGGAGAACCGGGACCCGATGGCTCCCGTACGCCCGCCTGCATCTGCGGCCGAGTCCTGCTGGGAGCGACCGACCCCTCCCTCCCGTTCTTCACGGAGAACGGCAGTTTCTGGACCAACAGCACCAGTGATCTGCTCGCGCACCCGGACCACCGCCAGCTTGGCACCCTCCGCGGGCGCTGTCCGCACGACGGTTACGAATCCCTGGCCCTCGTCCCGCTACGCTGCGCCGGGGAGATTCTGGGCCTGCTCCAACTCAACGACCGCCGCCGGAGCCGCTTCACCCCCGAGGACATCGTGTTCTACGAAGGGCTTGGTGCCAGCATCGGGGCCTCCCTGGCCCGCGAACACGACCAGCAGGCCCGGCGCCGCAGCGAGGAACGGCTCCACCATATCCTGGACGGTTTGGGGGCCGGGGTCATCGCCGTCGACCTCGACTCCGGTCAAGTCGCCTACGCCAATCCGGCCGCCGCCGAGCTCCTTGGCATGGAGCGCGAACGGTTGGTCGGGATGCCCTCCCGGCAACTCTCGCCCGGCCCCGACCTGAGCGAGGGCAGACCCTCCCCCGCCTCCGGCGAAGCCTTCCTCCTGGCAGCGGACGGACGTCGGGTGCCCGTGCTGCGCACCTCCTCGCTCACCGAACTGGGGGACCGCCAGTGCCAGCTCCAGAGCTTCCTCGACCTGACTGCCATCCGGGATGCCGAGACGGAGCGACAGCAGTTCCAGGAACGGCTCGACCAAGCCCAGCGCCTGGAGGCGATCGGGACCCTGGCCGGAGGCATCGCCCATGACTTCAACAATATCCTCTACGCCATTCTCGGCTTTGCCGAGCTAGCCCAGGACGACTGCCCGGCGGATTCCGATGCCCACGAGAATATCCGCGAAGTCATCAAGGCGGCAAACCGGGCCCGGGAAGTGGTCAACCAGATCCTGCTCTACAGCCGGCAGACCGAGCACGAGAAGCTGCCGTTCCGCCTGCAGACCGTGGTCCGCGAGGTGAGCAAACTCCTGCGCGGCACGATCCCCGCCACCATCGCCATCCATACGGACCTCGACCCGGGTTGCCCGCCAGTGCTAGCCGATCCCAACCAGATGCACCAGGTGCTGATGAACCTCTGCACCAACTCCTTCCAGGCCATGCGGCGGTGGGCGGAAGCGCCCGACGGGGAACACGAGTGCATGATCCTTCTCCAACTCCGCCAACGGAACCTGTCCCTCGCCGACACCCAGCCCCATCCCGGCCTGCGTCCTGGTCGCCACGTGGAACTGACAGTCAAAGACACCGGACCCGGCATCCCCCCCGACATTGTCGGGCACATCTTCGAGCCCTATTTCACCACCAAGACCAAGGAACGGGGCACCGGACTGGGGCTGGCCATCGTGGCGGGCATCGTGCGTGCCCACGAGGGGGCGGTGACGGTGGCAAGCCAACTGGGGGCGGGGACCACGTTCCACATCCTCTTGCCGGTCTGCCCGGAGGAAGCCGACAGCATGGCGGAGGAGGCCGCCTCTCCCGCTGCGCGGCAGGCACATGGACGCGTGCTGCTGGTGGACGACGAGGCGTCGATCCGCCAGTTGGCGGAGGTCGGTCTGGGACACCGCGGCTACACCGTCACGGTGGCGAGCGACGGCAAGACGGCCCTTGAACTACTGCACGCGAATCCGGAGGCCTACGACATTCTGGTGACGGATCTCTCCATGCCGGGCATGACCGGCATGGAACTCGCCTGGGAGGCCTTGCGCCTGCGCCCCGAACTGCCCGTCCTCCTCTGCACGGGATTCAGCGAGACCGTGACCCAGGAGGAGGCACGGTCCCACGGCATTCGCGAACTGGCCTTGAAGCCGCTGCCGCCAAGCCAGCTCTCGGACCTCATCCAGCGGATTCTGCACCCGTCCGCCTGACGCCGTTCCATTTGCGCACGGCCCGGGCCAACGCCCGGTGGTAGGGAACCAACGGTTCGGGGGAACGGAAGCGGGCGCTGAAGACCACGGCGGGAGAGGGTTCCCAGCCCTTCAGCGCCTCCAGCCAACGCCCTATCGTCTCGGCGTGCAGGCATTCCGGAGCGGAGCCATCCAGCAGGAAGCGCACCAGCCGCAGGCTCCCCCCCAGGACTTCGTATACTTCCTGCGGCTCGGGTTGCGGCGAGATGTCGTGGATCACCACGTTGGCGGCAACGGCCACCCGCTCCGAGCCAACCATCGTCACCAGTTCGCGGGCCAGCCGCCATTCGCGGGACAGGGGAAAGCGGCGCGGAACCCGAACCTGCATGCACAGAACCGGGCCCGGCGAGGATGCCAGCAACGCCTCCTCCAGGATGTCGGCCCGGTTGACAATGCCCAGCCGCCCCACGATCCGGTCCAACCCCATGTCGAGGCTGGCGCAGACCGCCCCGTAGCAGCGCCCCAGTTCCAGCGTTGCCGCCAGGGACTGGACGAGGCCGTGCTGGATCGGCCAGGGGCACTCGTCAAGATAGGGAGCGTGCTCCAGCGGCAGGGCCTCGGGGATATTGACCACCGTCAAGTCATCCAGCTCGAAACGCTGGGCAAAACGGGCGGAGGACTCCAACAGAGCAACCGGCACCTCGAAGCCATAGCTCGGGAATGGACCGGCGGCATCGAGGGCCTCCTGCCACAGTTCCTCATCAATCCGTACCCCGCAGACCACCATGCCGCTCAGTCCCTCCCCACCATCCCCGCCAGGAGCGCGGGAACTGCCGTCTCGACGCGCAGGACCCAACGCCCGACGGTAACCGGGACGAAACCGCGATCATGCAGGGCCTCCTCCTCCTCAAGGGAGAATCCGCCCTCGGGACCAATCCACAGGCCCAGGTCGCCAGCCACCGGGAGGGACTCCGCGCTCGCGGACCCGGCACGCGGAACCGCGCCAAAGGCACCGGGCTCGGGGGCCTGGGCCAAGGCTTCGTGGAAACCCAGCGGCGGATCCAATTCGGGCAGGAAGGCGTTGCCCGACTGCTTCATCGCGGTCAGCAATTCCGCCCGCCAACTGGCCTTGTCGCCATCCGGACGGGCCACCCCGTAGCGGCAGAGGATGGGCGTGATCCGCCAGGCCCCCAGCTCCACGGCCGCCCGGAGCACCAGCCCCATGGTCTTGCCGCGGGGGGGAGCCACATAGAGCCGAACCCGGCGGGCAGGCGGGGAAAGGACCTCCCGGCTCGTCACCCGGCAGGCGATATCGGGACGGCGCCCGCCGTCCATGCTGGCGACCACGGCCTCGGCCACCGTCCCGGCGCCATCCAGCAGGACGAGGGCTTCGCCCTGGCGCAACCGCAGCACGGTCGCGGCATGGTGTGCCTCGTCGGGAGGCAGGGAGACGCATTCGCCAACCGGGGGAATCGCGGGAAGATGGAAACGGCGAACCTGCATGTCAGTCCAGAATGCGGTAGCGGTAGAACACGAAGGAGAAGGGAGCGGACAGCGCCACAGGCAGCCGTCCCTGGGAATCCGCGACGAACTCGCCGCCAGCCCCCTCGCCTGCCAGGCATTCCAGGCTTACCCGACTGCCGGGTTCCAGCCACGTGGCCACGGCATCCTGGGACTCGACGGTGTATTCCCGAAGCACCAGCAGGTATCCCTCGTCGGCTCCGGTCAGGCTCTGGAATCCGGTCCAGGAAACCCCATCCGGTTCGTCGCCGATCGGCAAGGTGACCCCGGCGTGGAACTGCGCCGAATGCTTGCGCCACACCGCCAGCAGCGGCGCGATGGCGAAGGCTTCCTCCGGCAGGCCGCTGCCCTCGAACCACGCCAGAGGCTGGGCCATCATGGCCACGGCAAAGGCATAGGCAAAAGGCACGTTGCGCGGTGCCAGCGGGTCGTCCTCGGGGTACTTGTCCGCATTGCGCCCGAGGTTGAGGAACTCGATCTGCAGGTTGCGGGCTGGCACGTAGCGCGACAGCATCCACAGGTTCCGCAGAGTCCAGTGGGGATAGTAGTTGCTCCAGTCGGTGTAGCGGTTCTCCAGGAAGAGGTTGCCGTACTCGCCGAAGTAGTGGTAGCCGTAGCGCCGCCCGGCCGTGACATCCAGATTGAAGACGGCCTCGTTGTCCAAGGCCGCCATCACCGTGTCGAACATACTCCGCAGGTTCATCTCCGCCCGCTTGTCGGGAATCTGCACCCCGTCGATCTTGAAGGTGCGGATGCCATGCTCGCGGTAGAGCCGGATCAGGGCCGTGGCGTCTTCCCGCCAGTGGGCGTAGCTGTCGTCCTTGCTGGGGTTGAACCACAGACAGACCTCGATACCTAGTTCGCGACCCCGCTGCACGATGGGCGCAAGCCCTTCGGGGAACCGTTCCAGGTGGGGCGTCCAGTAGTCGGGATTGTCCCAGATGTTGTCCAGCGAGCCGCCAGCGAAGGCGGAGTTGGCGCTACGACCCGCCTGCCAGCCATCGTCGAGCTGGAAATGCGTGATGCCCAGCTTGGCCCCGGCCTCCAGTTCCCGCAGGCAGAAGTCCGCGCGGATGCGGCTGTCCTGGCCCCGGTCGCCCCAGGTGTTCATCATGATCATGCGGTCGCGCCCGGTCCGGTGGGTGCGCAGGCGCAACTGGTAGTTCCGCAGGGCGGCCAACTGGCCCGGCTCGGAGCCGTCGCTCACCCCGCAGACCACCCCGTAGCAGGGCGTCCATTCGACCGGATCAAGATCGCGGGGCTCGACCCCGACGCCCAACACCCGAAGTTCGCCGATGCCCGCCACAAAATCCGCCCCCGGATAGGCGAGCTGGACCGTCGAGCAGGGGGCTTCCTTGAGCAGGAACAGCCCCCCGCCGTTCATCAGGTCGCGGGCGAAGAGCAGGTTGCCGGCCAGCCGCCGGGGATGCCGGTAGGGCAGGAAGGAATCCTCCCGCACCAGCGTGTTGTTACGGTCGGTCACATCCCAGAACTGCACCGTCCGCAGCCGCCAATGCCGCCCGGGCAGGCCGAGACGCAGCAAGGTGGTGTCCACCACCTGCCCTTCGGCGGCGGCCGCCGCGTTCTCGATGTTGCGCAGATCGGCCTCGTTCACCCCCGCGGACCGCCAGTTCAGTCCCGCCGCATCGCCGCGCAGAAAGAAATCGCAGGCGATGGCGGGGCAGTTCGGGTAGAGCCGGAAGCGCCGCCGGACTTCCAGAGGCCCCAGCCGCACGGTCACGACGGCCGCCAGATGGGCGGGGGCGCAGGCCGTCGCCGGGACCTCGGTCACGTCCAACTGGCCGTCCTCAGGCTCCTCCGGCAGACCCGGCAGGGAGAAATCGGTCAGCCCGGACCGCATGGTCCAGGTCTGGCCGGTCGCGGAGACAGTCAGGCTGCCACCGTCGAGCAGCCCGTTCCGCCAGGTGTAGGTGCGGCGCACGGCCCCGGTGTCGAGTACCAGTTCACCATTGGTCAGAGTCGCCAGGCAAGGATGCGTCATGCAATGTCCTCTTGGTTTTTGGTTTCACCCTATCACCATGCCGAAGCGCTTCGCTCTTTCAAGCCTGCACCCATGCATTCCTTGTCGTGCTTGATCCAACCGGGGGAACTTGTCCCTCGTTGTGCTGTCGCCTATATTCATCGACCACATAATTCGACACTAGTATTGTTTCATTTTTCGGAGACCAGCCCATGTGGGATTACACCAAGGAAGTGATGGACCATTTTCTGCATCCGCGGAACATGGGCGAGATTGCGGACGCCGACGCCATCGGCGAGGTGGGCAACATCACCTGCGGCGACGCGCTGAAGCTGTACCTGAAGTTCGACGAGGCCAAGGAACACGTGGTGGACGTGAAGTTCCAGACCTTCGGCTGCGCCAGCGCCATCGCCAGCGCCTCGGCACTGACCGAACTGGTCAAGGGCAAGACGCTAGCCGAAGTGGAGGCCATCACGAACGACACCATCGCCGAGTTCCTCGGCTCTCTGCCGGAAGAGAAGATGCACTGTTCCGTGATGGGCATGGAAGCCCTGCAGGCCGCCATGGCCAGCTACCGCGGCGAAGGCGACGGCAAGGTTCCCGACCATGACCACCACAACGAGGATTGGGACCCCGAAGGGCTCGACCGCACGGTCTGTACCTGCTTCAGCGTCTCCGAGCGGCAGATCCGCAACGTGATCACCGGCAACGCCCTCACCACCGTGGATCAGGTGACCCACTACTGCAAGGCTGGCGGGGCCTGCGGCGGCTGCAAGGACGAGATCGCCAAGATCCTCGCCCTAGTCAACGGCACCGCCGCGGTACCGGTCACCGCCGCCACCGAGGCGAAAACCGAACTGACCCCCTTCCAGCGCATGATGAAGATCAACGAGGTCGTCGACACCACCATCCGCCCCGGTCTCCAGGCCGACAACGGCGACATGGAGATCGTGGACATCAACGGGACCACCGTCACCGTCCGCCTGCGCGGCGCCTGTGCGGGCTGTCCCGGGGCCCACATCACCCTCAAACGGTGGGTCGAGACGAAACTGCGCGAACTGGTTGACCCGGCCATCGTCGTCGCGGAAGCCTAGGAGGTATCCACGATGAACATGACCAAGGAAGTTGTCTACGTGGACAACAACGCGACCACGCGGGTAGCCCCCGAAGTGCTGGACGCGATGCTGCCCTTCCTCACCGATTTCTACGGGAACGCCTCCAGCATCCACCGCTTCGGCGGCCAGGTCCACAAGGCCATCGACGAGGCGCGCGAGCGCCTGGCCGGTCTGCTCGGAGCCCAGCCCGACGAGATCGTCTTCACCAGTTGCGGCACCGAATCCGACAACGCCGCCGTCCTCAGCGCCCTGGAGAACGATGTCCGCCGCCGCAAGGTGGTCACCACCCGGGTCGAGCACCCCGCCATCCTGGGGCTCTGCTCCGTCCTCCAGAAGCGCGGCTACCACATCGAGTACTGTCCGGTAAACGGCAAGGGCATGCTCTGCCTCGACCGGCTCTGCGAAATGATCGACGAGCAGACCGCCATCGTCTCGGTCATGTGGGCCAACAACGAGACCGGCAACATCTATCCGGTCATCAACCTGGCCGACATCGCCCACGAGAAGGGTGCCCTGTTCCACACCGACGCCGTGCAGGCGGTCGGCAAGATCCCCATGGATCTCGCCAAGAGCAAGATCGACTTCCTCTCCTTGAGCGGCCACAAGCTGCACGCGCCGAAGGGCGTGGGTGCCCTCTATGTCCGCAAGGGGACCAAGTTCAGCCCCTTCATGATCGGCGGCCACCAGGAGGATGGACTCCGGGCCGGGACCGAGAACGTGGCCGGCATTGTCGGCCTCGGGCGCGCGGCCCTGCTGGCGGCGGAGAACATGAACGAGGAGCGCACCCGCGTGGCCGCGCTGCGCGACCGGTTGGAGGCGGGCCTCCTGGCCACCTGCCCCAACGCCCGCGTCAACGGCAATCCTCCTTCCCGCCTGCCCAACACGACGAACATCAGCTTCGAATTCGTCGAGGGCGAGTCGATCCTGCTCATGCTGGACCAGTTCAACATCGCCGCTTCGTCGGGTTCCGCCTGCACCTCCGGCTCCCTGGAACCCTCCCACGTGCTGCGGGCCATGGGCGTGCCCTATACTGCCGCGCACGGCAGTGTCCGTTTCAGTCTGTCGCGCTATAATACCGACGCTGAGATCGATCTGATCCTCGAGAAGATGCCCCCCATCATCCGACGTCTCCGCGAGATCTCTCCTTTTGGCCGCGACCAACTGTAGGTCGAGGCACCAACGCCCCCAGAACCAAAGGTAGCAACGTGAAACAATTCCTTCTCGCCAGCACGGTCCTCGGTCTCCTCGCCTCGCCCCTCTACGCCGCCGACGAGGCCCAGGGCCCCGACAAGGAGGCCAGCTACATCATCGGCTACCAGATTGGCACCAACATCGCGCACGACAAGGCCCCCGTGGACCTGGACGAGATCAAGCGCGGCATGCAGACGGCCATGGACGGCAAGGAACTGGGCATGGAGCCCGAGCAGGTGCAGGCCGTCATGACCGCCTTCAGCCAGCGCATCAACGACGCCAAGGTGAAGGTAAGCCAGGCCTTCCTGGCGGACTTCGCGAAGCAGGAAGGGGTCAAGAAGACCGACAGCGGCCTGCTCTACCTGGTGATCGAGCCCGGCAAGGGCGAGTCGCCGAAGGCCACTGACAAGGTCAAGGTCAACTATCGCGGCACCCTCACCAACGGCACCGAGTTCGACAGCTCCTACAAGCGCGGCGAGCCGGCGGAGTTCCCGGTCAACGGCGTCATCAAGGGCTGGACGGAAGCCTTGCAGCTCATGAAGCCCGGCGCCAAGTGGAAGCTCGTCATCCCCTCCGACCTCGCCTATGGTCCCCGGGGCGCGGGCCAGATGATCGGCCCGGACGAGACCCTCGTCTTCGAGGTCGAACTGCTCGAAGTCGTGAAGTAGAGTTTTCCGACGTACCCACAGCGCCGTCTCCGAAGTTCGGAGGCGGCGTTGTTGTTTTCAGAGCGCGGCGGCTGGCGGTTCCGTGTCGTTGGGTTGCAGACCGGCGATCAGTTCGGCGGCGTCCTCCCGCAGTTCCTCATCGTTCTCCTCGACCCAGTGGGCTTCGGCCAGCGCCTGCTCCGTCTCCCCGGTCTCCGCATAGAAGGAGGCGAGCGTGAGTCGCGCCCGACCGTAGTTCGGCAAGACAGCGATGGCCGTTCGCAGCAGACCGATCGCCTCCGCCATGCCTTCCGGTTGCCGGACCAGCAGCACGGCGAGATTGTGGCAGAGCACCGGATGCTCCGGGCTGAGCGCCAGTCCGGCCCGGAGCCATGCCTCGGCCCGTTCCCAGTCCTCCGCCCGACACGCGCACTGGACGGCCAGGGCGTGAAGGGCGGCATGGTCCGGTGCCGCCGCCAAGGCTTCCTCGTAGGAGGCCAACGCTTCGGCCACCCGACCGGCCCCTTCCTGCCTCCGGGCATGGTGGGCGGCAGGCGGTAGCAAGGCAGACCCCGCCTCCTCGGCGTCGCTCAACGAGGCCAGCAGCGGGAACGGCGGGAAATAGCGCCTGACCATCCCTGGCGAGGCCTTAAAGGCAAGCTGGTCGCCATCGGGATCGGACATCTTTTTCACGACCTGCGAGAACGGATGGATGCAGACCGTGCTTCCGGAGGTGATCATGTCAGGGAACACCTGGATCGGGCGCAACGGCTCGTACAATGCCCATACCGCCTGTCGATGACGGCATAGCCACTCGCCCCAGAAGCAGCCCATGCAGTAGTAGAAAAGCGGCTCTTCCGGAATCCTCAGCTCGGTCATCGCCTGCTGGTAGGCCTCCATCTCGGCCTCGTCCAGATCCCCTCGCAGGCCCGCGTCCGCGAAGAAGGGGCGCACGCTGGCAGCGATGAGATGTCGGTCGATCAGCCGGTCAAGCTGCGTCACGTCGGAGCAATCGAGCGAAAGCTCGACCCCAAACTGGGAGGCGCAGGCAGCGACGAAGGCGCTCGCCGCCGCCTGGATCGCCGCCGGGTCCGTCGGGTATTCCTCCGTGGCACGCGACAGGTTCAACCGTTCGGCCAGGAACTCGGTGAGCGCCGCGATGTCCGGCGGGGTCTCCGCGAGGAACGGAGCATAGGGCTCGTAGAAGGCAGCGACCGCGGCCCCCTCGACCCGCACATAGGGCTGATCACCCTCTGCGCCGGGCCGCCGTTTGCCCAGGAAGAGCAGGATCACTACCAGGACAACACCGACACCGATGATGAGAGGAATAGTCATGGAACCACCTTGCGTGACCAGGGGAAGACGCTGGCGATTACCGTGCCTATTGCCGTCGGCATGTCAAGCTAGCCGAGATGCGCCTCCCGGAAGGAACGGTAGTCGGCCAGGTTGCGGCGCAGCAGGGCCGGAGTATCGAGACCATAGGGGCAATGGGACTTGCAGTGGCCGCAGTCGATGCAGTTCTCGATCCGGGCCATGTTGGCGGCCCAGTCCTCCTTGAGGAAGCGCTGATAGGGCATCCGGCGCAATAGCAGGCTCATGCGGGCAGCCATGGGGATCGGGATCTCGGCGGGACACGGCAGGCAGTAGCCGCAGGCCCGGCAGAAGTCCTCGCTCAAGGCCTTCCGATCGGTCTCGATCTGAGCCCGTAGCGCTCCGTCCAGCATGGGCGGCGCAGCATCCAGCGCCAGGAACTCTTCCAGCTCGCCCATCCGCTGGATTCCCCAGATGGGCACCACGTTCTCGTACTGCCACAGGAAAGCGAAGGCCGCCCGCGCGTTGGTGATCAGGCCGCCGGAGAGGGCCTTCATGGCGATCAGTCCCAGATCCGCCTCGCGACAGGCGTCGATCAGCGCCAGGTCCTCGGGGGCCGAGATCATGCACAGGGGGAACTGGAGCGTGTCGTACAGGCCGGACTGCACCGCCGCCAGCGCCACGTCCCGGCGATGGTTGGTGAAACCCAGGAAACGGACCATGCCTCTGGCCTGGGCCTCCAGCAGCCCCGCGTAGGAGCTCTCCGGGTCGTTCGGGTCTGGCAACTGCCCCGGGTTGTGGAGCTGGAGGATATCCACGTGGTCGGTCCGCAGGTTGCGCAGGCTGGTTTCCAGATCGGCCAGCAGTCCTTTGCGGGTGGTGGACCCGGATTTGGTGGCGATGACGATGTGGTCGCGCACGTGGGACAGCGCCGCGCCGATCTTCTCCTCGCTGTCGGTGTAGGCCCGGGCCGTGTCGTAGAAGGTGATCCCCGCCTCGTAGGCGTGGCGCAGGATGCGCACGGCCTCGGACAGTTCCACCCGCTGCATGGGCAGCACGCCAAAGGATGTCCGGGTAACCGTGAGGCCGGTGCGGCCGAGTCTGGTGGTCTCCATCACATTTCTTTCCTACTGCAACATAGCTGACGGCAGACGGGCACGAACGCGGTCCGTGCCACGCATGATAGGGCACCCCATATGATACCACCATGGTGCCCGCCAGGCGAGCCGATGCGTGGTTTCCTGCTAGCCACGGACCGGCAGACGGGCCGGAGCGGCGGGCGCGGGGACATCGGGGTGGAGATGGTGATGCAGACGCTCCAGCGCGGGGGGACGACGACCGTCGAACCAGCCGCAGGACCGGTAGTAGCGGAGGTCCCCGAACCAAGTCCGGGCGAACTCCCGGTCCTGCCGGAAACGCTTGAACAGAGCCCAGGGGTGGCGCAGCAACTCCATGAGGGGACCGCCCAACTCCGAGGGGTCCCGGAAACACTCCCAGTCGCACTCGCGGCAGGCAGCGGGGCCATCGGGCAATGCGGGCAGGTTCCCCATGGGGCCGAAGTCGTCGTGGCCACGGTAGCCGCAGGGGAAGGCCTTGCCCCCGCGCGCCTCCACGAAGAGGAAATCCAGCCCCCCCCGGCAAGGATAGGATACTCCCGCCTCGCCACGGTAGTGCCGGGACAGGACCAACAGGGAGCAGAGCGGCGTGAAGATACGCAGGTTGGGCCGGTAGTCGGGAATCACCTGCCGCATGGTGTCGAACAGCACCGCCTTCTCGTCCCGCTCAAAACGGACGATCCGGTCTTCGCTGGTGGCGGTATAGACGGCATCCAGGTTCTCGGTCCGGGGCTCGACGCTCATCGGATAGCAGGCGTTGGCGATGGTGAAGCCCATATCCAGCACCTGGGCATAGAAGCGTCGGAAACCGGTGTCGAAAGCCTGGCGGAAGGCGCTCAGGTACGCCGCCCGGTCGCGGAAGTCCTCGGGACGCACCTCGGAGGTGGCCGCGCCGTTGAGGTTCCGGTTGATTCCCAGATTCGCGGCGGGATAGATGCCGTGTTCGTGGAAGATGGGAACCGCCTCGCGGATTCCCTCCACCACGCCCTTGAGCCCCCGCATCCCCTCGTGAACCGTGGGAATGGCCGAATCGACGCTAATCCAGAAGTTGCGCAACGGGGTGTTGGCCAGGCGGCGGGCCACCTCGGTGATCCGCTGGCGTCGTTCCGCCGCCGTCTTGCCGCAGAACGCGAACCCGTTGGTGCCGGTACGGATATAGGGGATGCCCTGGCGGCCGGCGTAGGTGATGAGTTCCACCAGCCGGTCCATTTCCAGCAGGGGCTCGCCCCCCGTGAAGGACAGCGCCGCCATGCCATGCCGAGCGGCCGCATCGATAGCCCGGCGGACTTCGGCAGTGTCCAGCGTGGTACGCGAGAAGGCATTGGTCGCACGCATCCCGCACTGGGGACACCGGGCGTTGCAGCGGTCCGTGAGCTGGATGACCACTTGGCCGGGCAACCGCCCCCGGCGGAGTTGGCGGATGGTACGGAAGATGGACATGCACACACTCCTTAACATTGTGATGACTGTAGGGCGCGTGCGCAATCCCGTGATTCCCGTCCGGTTAGATTTCGGTTTGGCAGGAAGAGATATGTCGGCAAACCGGCAGTCGCCAACAGGCGTTGCAGGGGATGCTTACAGCCGCTACATTTCTGAGCTTTTGGACGCACCCCATTTGTCCAGCGAGGATCGACCCATGAGTACTCCCGGAACCTATCGCAGCGCCACCACCACCCAAGGCCGTAAAATGGCCGGGGCTCGGGCTCTCTGGCGTGCCAACGGCCTGAGCGACGCGGACTTCAAGAAGCCCATCATCGCCATCGCCAACTCCTTCACCCAGTTCGTCCCCGGCCACGTCCATCTCCATAACTACGGCCAGATGGTCAAGCAGATGATCGAGGCGGCGGGCGGCGTCGGCGTCGAGTTCGACACCATCGCCATCGACGACGGCATCGCCATGGGCCATGACGGCATGCTCTACAGCCTGCCCAGCCGCGAAGTGATCGCCGACAGCGTCGAATACATGGTCAACGCCCACTGCGCCGACGCCCTGGTCTGTATCTCCGCCTGCGACAAGATCACCCCCGGCATGCTGATGGCCGCCATGCGCCTGAACATCCCCGCCATCTTCGTGGCGGGCGGTCCCATGGAAGCCGGCAAGGCCGTGACCTCCAAGGGCGAGATGAGCCTCGACCTGATCGACGCCATGGTCTTCGGTGCCGATCCCAGCGTCTCCGACGAGGATCTGCGGGAGATCGAGATCCGCGCCTGTCCCACCTGCGGTTCCTGCTCGGGCATGTTCACCGCCAACAGCATGAACTGCCTGACCGAAGCCCTCGGCATGGCCCTGCCCGGCAACGGCACCATCCTGGCCTCCCACACCCTCCGCCGCACCCTCTTCGAGACGGCGGCCCGGCGCATCGTCGAGATGTGCCAGGCCTACTACCTGAACGGCGACGCCTCCGTGCTGCCCCGCAGCATCGCCACCAAGGCCGCCTTCGAGAACGCCATGACCCTGGACGTGGCCATGGGCGGCTCCACCAACACGGTGCTGCACATCCTCGCCATCGCCCGTTCCGCTGGCGTGGACTTCACCATGGGCGACATCGACCGCATCTCGCGCATCGTCCCCTGCATCTGCAAGGTGGCCCCCAGCTCCCACTACCACATGGAAGACGTGAGCCACGCGGGCGGCATCCCCGCCATCCTCGGCGAACTGGCCCGCCACGGCCTGATCAAGGGCGACTGCCCGACTGTTTCCGGGCTGAAGATTGGGGCCCAGATCGAAGTCTGCGACATCCGCGGCGGCAAGGCCGACGAGGCGGCGATGGCGCGTGCGCTGGCCGCTCCCGGCGGCCGCGTCTGCAACCAGGGCTTCGCCCAGTCCGCCCAGTACGCTGCTCCCGACCTCAATGCCGAGACCGGCTGCATCCGCGACTTCGACCACGCCTACAGCAAGGTCGGCGGCCTCTGCGTCCTCTACGGCAACTTGGCCCAGGACGGCTGCATCGTGAAGGCGGCGGGCGTGGACGCCAGCATCCTGAAGTTTACCGGCACCGCCCGCGTGCTGGACTCCCAGGAACAGGCCAACGAGTTCATCCTCGGCGACACGATCAAGGAAGGCGACATCGTCGTCATCCGCTACGAAGGTCCCAAGGGCGGCCCGGGCATGCAGGAAATGCTCTATCCCACCAGCTACCTGAAGACCCGCCACCTGGACAAGGCCTGCGCGCTGATCACCGACGGCCGGTTCTCCGGCGGCACCTCCGGCCTCTCCATCGGCCACGTGTCCCCCGAAGCGGCTGAGGGCGGCAATATCGGCCTGCTCAAGGACGGCGACACCATCGAGATCGACGTGGTGGAGCGCACCATCAACGTGAAGTTGAGCGAGGAGGAACTCGCCTCCCGCCGTGCCCTCATGGAGAGCTACGGCAAGTGCGCCTGGAAGCCCAACCGCGACCGGAAGGTCTCCGAGGCGCTCATCGCCTACAGCATCCTGACCACCTCCGCCGCCACTGGTGCCAGCCGCGACGTGAGCCGGTTTCTGCAGTAGAAACGGGTAGCCGCTTCCTGTCTTTCCCTGGAAACGCCGAGCACCAGCTCGGCGTTTCCTTTCCTACTGCCCTCCCCTGGGAACGCCGAGCACCAGCTCGGCGCTTGTCTTCTCGCGTTCCCACCCGTGGCACAGGAATACGCCGACCCGGTGCTCGGCGCTTCCAGGGAGAAGTTTGATCTGGGACTCGGTAGGTCAGCCCCGATGGCAGCGCTCGATGACGATCTCGGACGTGTCGAGGTTGTCCGGCTGCTGAAGGGCGAAGAGAATCCACTCCGCCATGTCCTCGGGCTCGATCATGGCCTGCCCCGCCAGCCGGTCGGCCAGATGCCCATCGCCGACAAAGCCGGTACGTACCCCGCCGGGGCAGAGGGTGACCACATGGATGCCGTGGGGCTTGGCCTCCAGGGCCAGACAGCGCGCGAACCCCAGCAAAGCATGCTTGCTGGTGCAGTAGGCGGATTGGTAGAGATAACCCTTGGTTCCTGCCGTGCTGGCGATGTTGACGATCCGTCCGCTCCGCTGGCGCTGCATGATCGGCAGAGCCGCCTGGCAGAACAGGAAGGGAGCCGTCACGTTCACCTGGAGCACGTAGTTCCAGTCCGCCAACGCGATGTCCGTGATCGGGGCCTCCAGAAACGCCCCGGCATTGTTCACCAGGGCATCGAGCCGCCCGTAGACCTCGACGCAACGGGCGACCGCCGCCGCAATGGCCGCCGGATCGGCCGCATCGCATACCAGCGGCAAGGCCTCGCTTCCCGCTTCCCGGACCAACCCGGCCACTTCGGCCAACTGGTCCTCCCGTCGGGCCACCAGGGCCAATCGGGCACCCTCCCGGGCCAAGCGCAACGCGGCGGCCCGACCAATTCCCCGGCTGGCACCGGTAACGAGAACGACATTTCCTGCGAGCGATGGCAGCATCTTCGGTTCCTTGTCTGCGTACACACTGGTGCCGCAACGGTAGCCTCGGAATCGCGGCTGCCAACCGCTCGCAGGCCAGGAATCAGTGCGTATGGTCCGCCTGGCCCATATACAGATGCTCGAACTCGTGGACGAGCTTCTCCAGCTTGTCCACTTGCTCCAGGTCGAGGCTTTGCTTGCACTTCATGGAAGTCACTAGGATGCGGTGCAGAAGGGTCACCTTGGCCTGGTAGGCCTTGAACTCCTCGCCCTTGTCCTCGTCCACCGGCTTCACCCGCTGGGCCATGAAATAGGCGGTAATGATCGCGGACAGCTTGTCCGCGTGCTCGTCCTTGTTGTTCACCCAGCGGACGATCTGGTTGTAGTCGGGCTTTTCGGCCTTGCTCAGATCGACGATGCTGGTCATGGACTTGCGGATCGTGGCGATATCCTGGTCCAGCAGCTTGAACTGGGCCTCGTCGTCATAGATCCCGCAGGGGATCTGACAATGGGCACCGGCTTGGAGACCGGCGAACAGGGCACACAGGGCAATGATTGACGACCATGAGTGTCTCATCGTGGGAGTTCCTTTCATAGAGGGGGGATGCGGCAATAGACCCGCATCGGTTGGCAAGGTTCGGGGATTCCGCGCAATGAGTTGACAATGCGCCGACCGGCGGGAATGGTTATGGTGTCCGGTGACTACGGCAGTGCTTACCGAATGGAGTGGAGAGAGCTATGATGCGCATACCAGTTCTCCTTGTGGGCGTATTGGGCGGCATCGGCGCGCTGGCCCAGGAGGGGGCAACCGATCCGGTCGCGGCAGGCATCCGGGTGGAGGTGCGTTGTCTGCGCAATCCCCCCAAGGAGGTGGAGGACATGGCTGAAGTCCATGCCTGTTCGCTGTCACTGGACGATGGGCAGACCTCGGTGATCCGTTTCGGCAAGATGGAGAGTCTCGTCGAGGACTGGGAACCCGTTCCAACCAACGAGCCCGAGCCGCCGGGCGAACCCGATGCGGAGCCTCCCCGTTTCCGTCCGGTCCAGGGCGATCCTGTCCTGCTGGGCGTCGAACTGACCCTCTCGGTCCAGTTCAAGGGGGCCTTGTGCGTGGTCGGCAAGGCCGTCTACCGGCGGGTAGATGGATACAGCGAAATCGTGCTGGACAAAGTGGGCAGAGCCGGAGCCGTAGGCAAGGTGCCCCGGATCGTCGAGAGCGAGACGGGATTCCAGCTCATGCCGCCGAGGATAGCCTCGACGAATTGCACCATCGCCCTCCCCGGCGAGAAGCCGATCATCCTGGAGATTCGCATTCCGGAGATGGCGAAATGAACACGGTTGGGAACCACCTACCGAGAGGCCGGAAGATGATCCGTCGAGCCGCCATGTTTGCCGCCGGTGCCATGGTTGTTTGCGCCTACGGGCAGCAGGCAGGACTGGCAGTGCCCATGCCACCGCCGGTGCAGGTGACCCTCAACCTCCCCAAAGGTCTGCCTTCGGCCGAGGAGAAGGAGGTCAAACCCGTGACCCCGAAAATGGCAGTGGCCGTGGGGAAACCGGGGAAGCTCCGCATGGTCGAGGAACGCTACTTCCCCACGGCATGGGAGAGACGGGGTGACTTCCCTCAGTCCAAGGGGAATGCCGTCGCGCTCTTCGCCGCAAAGGCCGCGGTCGGACTGGAGATACTGAACCTGAGCCTGGAAGCCCTGGCCCTCCAGATACACGCCGAAGTCGAGGACTGCAAGGTGAGGAAGAGGGAGGAACGGCGGGCAGGCATGTTCGTACCCACATTCGGCGATGGCCGCGACATCGGGCTGGTCGTGGAGATGGAGCACGGGGTGGAACCGAACGGCATGCCCTACCTCCGGGGCACGATCACATGCAGTGCCATGGTCGGCTGGGACGAAGACAAGGCATGGCGCGAGGTCTGGCACATCCTGTTCCCCCAGATCGTCACCAGCTCCGTCCGCTTCCGCTACTTCTACACGGAAGTCCCCTCCTGCCAGGTCGAACTCGCCTGGACCGGGCGGAAGCCCGTCCCGGTCGAAATCACCGCCCATCCGCTCCGGAACTGACTAGGTGGGTTGCAGGCAAGTTGCTCACGCATCCCCCGCCCCATGCGTACCCTATTTCCCCTTGCCTTGACTGGCCGGGAGGGACCGCAACGGGCCCACTCCCGGCAGAATCGCTGACTAGCGCACGTCGAAGGCGAAGAGGCGGGCGGTCTCGGCACCCCAGGTGGCGAGGGGAACAAGACGGATGGCATCGGTGGTCACGGCCAGGGGGACGCGGACCAGGCGCTGGAAGTTGTCCGTCTCCTCGAACACGGTCTGCCAGGAGCCGTCGGGCAACCGAGCGTCGAGGCGGAAGCCCTGGGTCAAGGTCTCGGGGGTCGTTCGGGGGGGCTGGTTAAGGGGATAGTTGGAGAGGCAGTTCTTCTCCTCGTTCTTGGCGCAGGCCCCCTTCCCCTTGCGGTTCAGGTCGCTGTCGAAGACGATGCGCGCCTCGGCGATAGCGGTCGGAGCGGACCACTCGTACTGCACCCAGTCGGTGCCGGGGGTTCCCACCCAGTCGTTGGCGGCCTGACCGACGGGACGGTCCACGCCGTTGCGCAGGGCCTCGGGATCGCCGGCGGAGGCGGTGAGCTTCGCGGCCTGGCAGAGCTCAGGAATGGCGCGCACGTTCCAAGGCAGGTAGCAGTCGTCCTCCATGAGGGTCTGTTTGAGTTCCGCGATATGGTTCTCGTAGACCCCGCGCGGGCTGGTGTCCTTCTGCACCGCGATGGTGGCGGCGGTCCCCATGGCCTGGCCAAGGAGACCGCAGGTAGCCATAACCCGGCTGGAGCTCATGGCCGCATGGGTGACGCTGATATTGCGCCCGGCGAACATGAGGTTGGCGATGTTCTTCGAGTAGAGACAGCGGTAGGGGATGCCGTAGGGCGACGGCGCGGGATGGAAGATGGTGGGAGCACCGGGATAGCGGAACCCGCCGGGATGGTGGTCGTCCATGGACCAGCCACCGTAGGCCACCAAGTCATCGAAACGGCCCTCGGCCCGTACGTCGTTCTGGGTCATGATATGGTCGCCCACGTAGCGGCGGCTCTCGCGCTTGCCGGGCAGGAAGGAGACCCATTCCAGTTCCCAGTTGGCCGCGCCGTGGTCGCCGTGGTTCTTGATGTGGTCCCAGACGCCGAAGGCGACCTTGAGCAGCTCGTCGCGCAGCATCTCGGTGTCATGGATCGAGTCGTTCTCGCCGCCCAACTCCATCCACCAGAAATTGCTGTTGCCGGTAAAGCCGTGGCCCCGGTTCGGCAGATCGGCATCGCTCTCGTACACGTTGGCCCAGGCGGGAGCGATGAAGGGCTTCGGGGAGTCGGTCTCCTTCACCTGGAAAAGGCAGCTCATGCCCATGGTCCGCTGGTCGGCGACCGGGGGCTCGATGTCCTCGTTGAACTCGCTGGCGGCCTCGCGGCCGAGGCGGAACTCAGCCCCGGTGAGCGGTGCCAGAATACTGTCGCCCGAGCAGTCGGCAAAGACCTTGGCCTTGATCGTGTGCCAAGTCTCGGTGGTGGTCTGCCAGCCCTTGATGGAGACGATGCGGTCGCCGTCCATCCGGGCTTGGTTGCAGGAGCAGTTCAGGAAAAGCTGGAGGTTCTCGGTGAAGCGGGCCGTCTGGTACAGCACACTGTCCCAGATGGAGAAGTTGCTGGTGGGGTTGCGATAGTTGTTGGCGAGTTGGATTTCCTCGACAATACCGGTCTCGCGGTTGTTCGCGCCGTGCGCGCCGCAGATCCACATGCGGACCTCGCTGGAGGCGTTGCCGCCGAGCACCGGGCGGTCCTGCATCAGGGCCACCTTGGTGCCGCGCCGCGCCGCCGCGACCGCCGCACACAGACCGGCGACACCGCCGCCGACGATACAGAAATCCACCTTGTGGGTCAGTTTCTTCATGGGGATTGCCCTGTTTGCTGGACCAAGTATCCGAAAACGCCAAGCCAACCCCCAATGTACCCTCTGGGAGGAACGGACGAAAGCCCTCTGGAGAGTCCACGGAAAACACGGAACGCACGGAAAAGAGAGTTTTTCCCTCTTCCTTCCGTGAATTCCGTGGGTTCCGTGGACCCGAATGGGCTAGGATTGCAGCGGAAAGACCTCGTCCATGGTGGCCCAATCGGCGGGAGGCACGCCGAAATCGGGGATGGAGAGGCGTTCGCCTTCGCGCTTGGCGGATTCGTGGGCGACGATGCCGGGCGCGTTGTAGCGGGCCGCCTGCCAGACGTGGTTCGGGGGCAGTTTCTGCTGGGTCACCGAGCGCACAAAGTCGTTCACCAGGAAGACGTGGGTCCCCTCGTGCCCGTTCTTGCGGTCGGCGAACTCCACGGGGAGCTGCTGCCAGGGCTGGTAGGGAGAGACGCCCAGGAAGGTCTTGCCCAGATACTCCTTGGGCAGGTCGCCCAGGTTCTCCTCGGTGACGACCACGCGGTCGAAGACGCAGAGGTCGTTGTGATCCTTCTTGCGCAGCTTCACCAGATCATGGGCCTGGGTGTAGGGAATGCTGTCGCCGGTCCCGTAGCCTTCGGGGAAATCGAGCCAGGTGAACACATTCGAGAGGATGCCCTCCTCGCGGGGCTGTTCCTGGTAGCAGCCGTGGGTACCGGTAAGGGTCATGCGGTCCATCATGCTGTGGGCCGTGCGGCGGAACTCGTTCACCCGGGCCATACCCCCGTCGGAGGTGCGGAACAGCGCCGTCTCATTGCTGAACACGTTGCCCCACAGACTGAGTTCGGGATCGAAAAGGCCATCCGGCCCATCGTCCACGTAGCCGAAGCAGCTCACCTCGGTCATCCGCCGGAAGGTGACCCCGAGGATGAAAGCGGTGGAGTGGGTGGGGTAGTACATGGGGGGGAAGCTGGCGGTGCGCTTCCAGGCATCGCCGTTGCTGCGCATGTAGCCGCGGTAGAAATGGGCCATGTCGTGATGGTACTGGCCCTCGCCATAGACGAACTTGCCGAACTTGCCCGCCGCGAAGGCATCGCGGCAGAACGTGGTCTGCGCCCGGTAGTAGCTCGTCTCGGCCAGCATGTAGATGAGCCCCGTCTCCTCGACGGTCTTGACCAGCTCGTCCAGTTCCTCCAGCGACACGGCGGCAGGCACGGCGCTGTAGACGTGCTTCCCGGCCTTGAGGGCCTGGACCGCCTGGGGGGCGTGTTTCCAGCGCTGGGTGAAGAGGGCAATCGCGTCGCAGTCGCTCTTGCACAGTTCGTCCAGCGACGGGAAGGTCTTGGTGATCCCGAACATGGCCGCCTGTTCCGCCAGCTTGTCGGCCATCAGGTCCGCCAGATAGACCTCGTCGACGGCCGGATGCGCCTGGAACAGGGGGACGAAGGCTTGGCTGAAACCGCCAGCCGCGCCGCAGATGCCGATCTTGAGTCCCATGACGATGCTCCTTACGGCTGCAGGGGGAAGGTCTCGTCCATCGTGGCCCAACTGGTAGGGGGCATGCCGAAGTCGGGGATGCTCAGCTTCTCGCCGTCGCGCTTGGCCGACTCGTGGGCGACAATGCCGGGCGCATTGTAGCGGGCGGCCTGCCAGACGTGGTTCGGGGGCAGTTTCTGCGCGTTCACCGAGCGGATGAAGTCGTTGACCAGGAAGACGTGGGTGCCCTCGTGGCCGTTCTTGCGGTCGGCGAATTCGACCGGGAGCTGCTGCCAGGGCTGGAAGGGGGAGACGCCCTGGAAGGTCTTGCCCAGGTATTCCTTCGGCAGGTCGCCGATGTTCTCCTCGGTGACCACCACGTTGTTGAACACGCAAAGGTCGTTGTGGTCGGTCATCCGCAGCTTGACGTCCTTGCCAGCCGTCTCGTAGGGGATGGTGCCGTCGGCCCCGTATCCCGCCGGGAAGTCGAGCCAGGAGAAGACGTTGGAGAGAAGCCCTTCCCGTTCGCGGGGCTGTTCCTGGTAGCAGCCGTGGGTACCGGTGATGGTCATGCGGTCCATCATGCTGTGGGCCGTGCGGCGGAACTCGTTCACCCGGGCCATGCCGCCGTCGGAGGTGCGGAAGAGTGCCGTCTCGTTGCTGAAGATATTGCCCCACAGGCTCAACTGGGGATCGAAGACCCCATCGATATGGTGGTCCACATAACCGAAGCAGCTCACCTCGGTCATCCGCCGGAAGGTGACGCCGAGGATGAAGGCGGTGGAGTGGGTGGGATAGAGCATGGGGGGACAGCTGGCGGTGGCCTTCCACTGCTCCTTGCCGCTGTACATGTAGGACTTGTAGAAGTGGGCCATGTCGTGGTGGTACTGGCCCTCGCCGTAGACGAACTGGCCGAACTTCCCGGCGGCAAAGGCGTTGCGGCAGAACGTGGTCTGCGACCGGTAGTAGCTGGTCTCGCCGAGCATGTAGATGAGCCCGGTCTCCTCCACCGTCTTGACCAGTTCCTCCAACTCTTCCAGGGTCATGGCGGAGGGCACCGCGCTGTAGACGTGCTTCCCGGCCTTCAGGGCCTGAACGGCCTGGGGACCGTGCATCCAGCGCTGGGTGAAGAGAGCGATGGCGTCGCAGTCGCTCTTGCAGAGCTCGTCCAGGGAACCGAAGGTCTTGGCGATACCGTTCTCCGCCGCCCGCGTGGTGGCGCGGTCGCGAACGAGATCCGCGAGATAGACTTCGTCCACACCGGGGTGGGACTTGAAGAGGGACACGAAGGCGCTGCCGAACTGGCCGACACCGCACAGGCCGAGTTTGATACCCATGGTGATTCTCCTCGTGATGCGCTAGGGCTTGAACAGGACGTAATCCTTGGCTGCCACCGTCCTGCCGCGATAGGGGAATTCCTGTCCGGAATAATTGGTCACGACTTCGCTGCCATCGGCGTAGCGGGTGACGAACACCTCGGGGGCCAGCTCGCCGTGGTAGTCCATGAACTCGTACTGGAGGTACTTCGCGGGCTGGTACTCGTCGTAGGCCGCCTTGATCGGCTTCAGGTCCCTGTAGGGGATGAAGTAGAAGGTGGGACGGCCACCGAACTCGTAGACCTTGAGCCGCCGCGTGGTCTCGTCCAGCGAGGTGTAGGGCTTGTTGCCGGACGGATGCGGGTAGTTGTAGTCGATGGTGGAGTAGTAGGGATTGCTGAGGATGATGCCGTGGTAGGCAATCTGCCAGAGCGGAACCAGCCGGTCCACCAACGGGTCCTCCGCCCCGAGCCAGCTCGGAAAGGCCGTCACATAGAGGGCGTAGTCCAAGGTGCGGGCGACGTGGTCGCAGGACCCCTCCGAACCGAAGCCGCCGAACACACGCCGGGTCTTTTCGCCGATCTGGTTCATGGCGTCCGCCGTCTGCTGGCGGTTGCACGGGTGCTGGGGGCTGTAGCACGGGTACGGGGTGATGCACGAAGTCACGTCGATGTGGAAAGTGCCCTTGAAGCCCAGATCGGCCAGACGCCGGTAGTCCTCGTCCACATAGGCCTCGTTCACCCGCTGGAAACAGGGGTGGTAGACCCGCCCTCCCGCCAGGACACCGCCCAGGTAAGGTTTGCCGTTGGGAAGCAGGGCGATGTCGTCCGCATTGTACCGGTCCGAGACGGTGTAGAAGTCGGTGTTGCAGACGTGACAGACGATCTGGTAGCCCAGTTCGTGGGCGCAGGCGATGGCCTCGCGGAGCTTGGCCTCGCCGCCGAACGCGGGCTCCACCGGGAAGAGGCTCGGGAACCGCCCGTCGAATCCGCCGCTGTTCCAGCCCACGGAGCACATTTCCGCCTTTTCGACCCCCAACGCCTTGAGTTCCCGCATGATCCGCATGAAGTCATCGAAGCTGTGGAAGACGCGCACCGGGGGTTCGTTCTCCGGGGTCTGGTCCTCGATCCTGTCCTTGTTGCTCTTGATCCCGTGCTTGACCCGGATGAACATGCTGTCGGCGGTATAGGCCAGCTGGGGATTCCCCTTCACCCGCTCCCGTAGAGGAATGACCTCCCCGCGCCCCAGTTGGTACGCGCGGTAGACGCGGGCCATACCCGAATAGTCGGCGGCATCCCCGGAAAGCACCGTGAAGTCCACCACCAGATCCTCGTAGGGGGCGAACCCGATGTCCTTCACGAGGAAGCGCGGGAAGAGCCGGTAGACGCCCTGGTCGACCACGAGCATGGTCTTGAACTCGTAGGGTAGCCCTTTGACGATCCCGACGAAGGTTCCGGCCGGGGTCTTCATGCCGAAGATGGGCATGGGATTCCGCCGGACCTGAGTGCTGCCCTTCTCCTCCCGGAAGATGCCCAGACGCCCATCGGAGAGCACGAAATACCCCTCGTCGCCCCGCTTGGCCTCGGCCAAGTCGAACTGGACGTCGATGAAATCGACCGCCTCTCCCAACTCCTGGACCGGGATAGTCAGACGATAGGTGTCCGCCGCCGTCACGGCCAGAACCCGCTCACTCCGGGTGACCGTTCCGTCCTTGGCGGTAACCGAAACGACGGCACGGTGGACCGGGGCGTCGGCGGCAAGCATCGTCACCTCCAGACAGACCAGACCCAGGGCAATGCGGATTGCCGACGGCATGCTGTAGCTACTCCCCATGACACACCGCGAATCCCCGGGCGGGCACCGTGCTCCCGGCTACAGTCGCCGGGGCGTCGGCGTAGTTCACGACCACCCGCGAACCATTGGCGTAGACCGTCTCGAAGAGGCCGGGAGCCAGTTCGCGATGGTCCTCGATGGTTTGGTCCTGCAACGGAGCGAGCCGCTGGTAATCGTCGGTGATGCTCTTCAGCGTCGCGACATCGACTGCCAGCTTCTCGGGTCCCGCGTAGGTGAAATCACGGTCGCCCAGCCAGTCGCCGTGGCCGCCGAGCATGAAATGCCCGTGGTAGTACACCAGGGGCCGCCCGCCGTATTCCACGTTCCGCAGATAGCCATCGGTGCCAGGTGTGGCGTTGACGGACTTGTGGGAGAGGTTGTAGAGCAGGACACCGTGGTAGACCAAGGGATAGAGCGGGATTCGCTCGTCGATATAGGGTTTCTTGAGCAGCGGTGCCCAGGTGTCGTCCTCGCAGTAGAGCACACTGTCCAGACAGGGGGCGGACCAGTCCAGGGAACCCTCGGACTGGGCTCCGCCGAAGATCTCCTGGGCCATTGACAGCAGGTGCAGACGGCTCTCCACGTCCTGCCGCCGGGTCTGGGGATGGCGGGGGTCGTAGCACTTGCGCGGCCCCACAATGGAGATCACGTCGCTGTAGTGGAGACCACGGAAGCCGAGTTCCCGAATCCGAGGCAGATCGCGGCTGGCGAACTCCTCGACCGCCCGGAGTTGGCAGATGTTGTAGCTCTGGCCGCCGCCCCACTGGCCGCCCTTCGCGGGTGTGCCGTCAGCCACCTTGCGGAGGTATTCCTCGTCCCAGTCCTCGGCGATCCGGTAGGCCCCGGTATAGCAGTCGTGGGCGACGATCTGGTAGCCCAGTTCCTGGGCGCGGGCGATGGTGGCCCGTAGTTTGGCTTCGCCACCGAGCCGCTCCTCCACCGGGAAGATCTGCGGATAGCGCCCGTCGTGTCCCCCGATGTTCCAGCCGACCAGGCAGAACTGGATCGGTCCGGCCGCCTGCCGGGCGCACTCCTCCACCAGTTCGGTCACGTTGTCGAAGGTCATGAAGACGCGCATGTCCGGTTCGTTCTCGGGCGTCTGCTCGCGGATCTCGTGGGGCACTGGCTTGACCCCGAGCCGGATGCGGATTTCGAGCGCAGAGGCAGCGTAGTCCAGCTCCGGACGGGCCGTCCGGCGGTCGGGCAAGGACACCAGCCCCCGTTCCTGCCGGTTGAAGTCGCGGTACTCCCGGCCCAGGTCCTGCCAGCCGACGGCGGGGTCGTCCCAGAACCGATAGTGGACGCTGATATCCTCGGGCAGGAGCGGTTCCCCGGCCACATCGCGCAGGCAGAACTCGGGATCGATGGAATACGCACGTCCGGGACCGAACGCCGTGGCGACCAGTAGACTGGCATCGAACTGCCCGCCGTCGAGCCGGGCCGCGTAGGCCTGCCCGCCCACCTTGGCCCCGTAGAACGGCATGGTGCATTGCGAGAAGAGAGTGAAGGGAATCCGGTGCTCCGCCGGTTCCTTGTCCCGGAAACGACACAGTCCCCCCGCCTGCTGGGGAACGACCAGATATCCCTCCTCGCCCTCGCGCCCCGCCCCGAAGCCAGGCAGTAGGCGCAAGGATTTGAGGCGCAGCCCCAGCGGCTCCCGGAAACCCATCTGCGGAACCGTCACCGTCATCCGGTCGCCCGCCACCTTCGCCACCAGGGCGAAGGCCAGGCCATTGGGATGGGTAACCGTCCAGAGCGTCGTGTCGCTGGGTTCATGGAACTCGGCCTCCAGCACCCAGCCATTGGCTACCGTGGTCTCGGCCGTCTGGATCTCCCCGGCACTGTCCCACCAACTGAGCACGGCAGCCGCGCGGGCTACC